>JBDHRR010000131.1:0-9268 GCA_039807685.1 Burkholderiales bacterium | reverse complement strand
TGGCGCGGAGCCCCACGTTGCCGCGGTCGCCCGCCGGCGGGCGCGTACCGCGTCCACCGGAGCCGGCTTGGCGCGGCGCACTGGTGGTGGCTTGCGGGCCGGGGCGGGGGCAGGCGCAGCGGCTTTCGCGGCTTTCTCGGGGTCGGGGCGCCACAGCACCAGCACCTTGCCGACGTGCTGCACCGGTGCGCAGTCGAGCGCGGCCGCTATCTGTCCCAGCATCGCTTCGCGGGCGGTGCGGTCGTCGCCCAGCACCCTTACCTTGACGAGTTCGTGCGCGAGGAGCGCCAAGTCGATCTCGTGTAGCACCGGCGGCGTCAGGCCGTGGTGCCCCACGGTGACGACGGGTTCGAGGTGATGCGCCTGGGCGCGCAGGTTCCGGCGCGCGGCGGGAGACAGGGGATCCATGGGGGCGCAGTGTACGCGGTGCCGCCGCTGCTGGGCAGCGCCGGCGTGGCCTGCCACCGGCGCGGGCAAGTCCGATGTTGCATCGCGACAAGCGACGCAACCGGTCATGGGACAATCGTGCGATGCCCTTGAACCCGACCGGCCGGAAGAATCGCTTCGACAAGGCGTGGATGCACGAGTACCTCCACGACCACTACGTCCAGGAGGCGAAGCGGCGAGGCTATCGGTCGCGTGCCGCTTTCAAGCTCATCGAACTCGATGCCCGCGACCGGCTCCTGCGTCCGGGGCTGACGGTGGTCGACTTGGGCAGTGCGCCCGGCAGCTGGTCGCAGGTGCTGCACGAGCGGGTCGGACGCACCGGCACGCTGGTGGCGGTCGACCTCCTGCCGATGGATCCCGTGGCGGGGGTCACGTTCATCCAGGGCGATTTTCGCGAGGAAGCGGCCGTCGAGGCCATCGCGCAGGCGCTGGGCGGGAAGCCCGCCGACCTTGTGGTCTCCGACATGGCCCCCAATCTGTCCGGTGTCGAGTCTGCCGATCAGGCGCGCAGCGTGTACTTGGCCGAACTGGCGCTCGACTTCGCGGCGGATCACTTGCGCGACGGCGGCGATCTGGTCATGAAGGTGTTCCAGGGCTCGGGACTCGCCGAGCTGCAGAAGGCGGTGGCGGGGCGCTTCGCCAAGGTGTACGTCCGCAAGCCCAAGGCCTCGCGGGACCGCAGTCGGGAGGTCTTCCTGGTGGCCAAAGGCTTTCGGGGTGGTCGGTCGCAGCCGGTCGCTGGTGCGGCAGGCGAGGGGCGGGAATGAATTCTGCTCGCGATCCGAGGTCATAGGTGGTTCCCATGGTGGTCGTCGGCATAAAATGGCGGTTTCACGGCGTTGCTGCGATGCGGCAACGGGGTGTCGGCGGCGCAGCGGCCGCCAGCAAGCGTTGCATTTAGGAGTCCGGGTTGAACAATCTCGCGAAGAACATCGGCATCTGGCTCATCATCGGGCTGGTCGTGCTCACCGTCGTCAAGCAGTTCGACTCGCGCCAGGCGACCCGCGACTCGATTCCCTATTCCGAGTTCATGGAATCGGCCCGCGCGGGCAAGGTCACGCAGGCGACCGTCGAGGGCCGCACGATCAAATGGACCAACGCCGACAACAAGCGCTTCACGACATACAGCCCGAGCGACATCTGGATGGTCTCGGATCTCATGAAGTACGGCGTGCGCGTCGATGCCAAGCCCGAGGAGGAGCAGAGCTTTCTCGCGCAGATCTTCATCTCGTGGTTCCCGATGCTGCTGCTCATCGGCGTGTGGATCTTCTTCATGCGGCAGATGCAAGGTGGCGGACGCGGCGGCGCCTTCAGCTTCGGCAAGAGCAAGGCGCGCATGCTCGACGAGGCCAACAATTCGATCACCTTCGCCGACGTCGCCGGCTGCGACGAGGCGAAAGAAGAGGTGGGTGAGCTCGTCGAGTTCCTGCGCGACCCGTCCAAGTTCCAGAAGCTCGGCGGGCGCATCCCGCGCGGCGTGCTGATGGTGGGCTCGCCGGGGACCGGCAAGACGCTGCTCGCCAAGGCGATCGCCGGCGAGGCGAAGGTGCCGTTCTTCTCGATTTCCGGCTCCGACTTCGTCGAGATGTTCGTGGGCGTCGGTGCGGCACGGGTGCGCGACATGTTCGAGCAGGCGAAGAAGAACGCGCCGTGCATCGTGTTCATCGACGAGATCGACGCGGTCGGCCGCCAGCGCGGCGCGGGCCTGGGCGGCGGCAACGACGAGCGCGAGCAGACCCTGAACCAGTTGCTGGTCGAGATGGACGGCTTCGAGGGCAATGCCGGCGTGATCGTGATCGCTGCGACCAACCGCCCCGACGTCCTCGATCCGGCGTTGATGCGTCCAGGGCGCTTCGACCGTCAGGTGGTGGTGCCGCTGCCCGATATCCGTGGCCGCGAACAGATCCTCCTCGTGCACATGCGCAAGGTGCCGATGTCCCCCGACGTCAAGGCCGACATCATCGCGCGCGGCACCCCGGGCATGTCCGGTGCGGATCTCGCCAACCTCGTCAACGAGGCGGCCCTCTTCGCGGCGCGCTCCAGCAAGCGGCTCGTCGACATGCACGACTTCGAGCGCGCCAAGGACAAGATCCTGATGGGCGCGGAGCGCCGCTCGATCGTGATGCCGGAGGAAGAGCGACGCAACACGGCGTATCACGAGTCGGGGCACGCGATCGTGGCCAAGCTCCTGCCGAAGACCGATCCCGTCCACAAGGTCACGATCATTCCGCGCGGGCGTGCGCTCGGCGTGACGATGCAGCTTCCCGAGACCGATCGCTACAGCATGGATCGCAGCTTCATGCTGAATTCGATCGCCGTGCTCTTCGGCGGCCGCATCGCCGAGGAGATCTTCATGAACCAGATGACCACTGGCGCCTCGAACGACTTCGAGCGGGCTACCGAGATCGCGCGCAACATGGTCACGCGCTACGGGATGTCCGACGAACTGGGGCCGATGGTCTACGGCGAGAACGAGGGCGAGGTCTTCCTCGGGCGCTCGGTGACGACGCAGAAGAACGTCTCCGAATCGACGATGCAGAAGGTCGACGAGGAAATCCGCAAGATCATCGATGCGCAGTATGCGGTCGCGCGCAAGCTCCTCGAGGACAATCGCGACAAGGTCGAGGTGATGGCCAACGCGCTTCTGGAGATGGAGACGATCGACGCCGAGCAGATCGACGACATCCTCGCCGGGCGCCCGATCCGGCCGCCGCGGCAGACGCCGTCGTCGTCGTCCGGATCGTCGTCCCCGGGCGGACCGGCGAGCCAGGATACCGCGCCGTCCGCGAACCCGGCGTAAGCGCGCTGCGAGGAGCGCGACGCGTGGCATCGAAGTCGAGCGGGGCGCTGCGGCGCCCCGCTGCCGTTGCAGAGCCGCCACCGCCGGCGCAGACGCAGTCGCCGGCACGCTGGGTGTGCAGCGGCACGACGCTCGATCTCGCCGCGCCGCGGGTGATGGGCGTGGTCAACGTCACCCCCGACTCCTTCTTCGACGGCGGCCGTTTCTTCGATCGCGAGCGCGCGCTCGATCACGCGCGTCGATTGCGTAGCGAGGGCGCGGACATCGTCGACATCGGGGGTGAATCGACGCGCCCCGGCGCAGCGCCGGTTGCTGCCGCCGATGAACTCGCGCGCATCCTGCCGCTCGTGGCGACGCTCGCCGGGGAGGGGGCGCTCGTCAGCGTCGACACCATGAAGCCCGAGGTGATGCGCGAGGCGCTCGCCGCCGGCGCCGCCATCGTCAACGATGTGCGGGCATTGCGCGAACCCGGCGCGCTCGACGCGGTCGCTGCCACGAGCGCTGGGGTGTGTCTCATGCACATGCAGGGCGAGCCGCGCACGATGCAGGCGCAGCCCGTCTACGACGACGTGGTGCGCGACGTGCGCGCGTTCCTCGTCGAGCGCGCTGCCGCCTGCGAGGCGGCAGGGATCGCGCGCGAGCGCATCGTCGTCGACCCTGGCATCGGCTTCGGCAAGACCGTGTTACACAATCTCGCGCTGCTGCGGCAGCTCGGAGACCTCGCGGCAACCGGATATCCTGTGCTTGTCGGCGTGTCGCGCAAATCGACCCTCGGCACGCTCACCGGGCAGGCGGCAGCTGATCGCCTGGCCGGAAGCGTTGCCGCGGCGCTGGCGGCGGTTACGCGCGGGGCCCGCATCGTGCGCGTGCACGACGTGCGGGCGACGGTCGATGCACTTCGGGTGTGGCACGCGATCGAGGGTCGCGTCGCCTGACGCACCGGCGCGCCGCGGGCGCGCATGCGTCGTTGGTAATGGATCGAGAAAGGCAACGGCAGAATGCAGCGCACCTATTTTGGAACCGACGGCGTTCGCGGTCGCGTCGGCGAGCTTCCGATCACCCCGGATTTCGTGATGAAACTCGGTTGGGCCGCCGGCCGCGCATTGGCCGCCAACCGCGTCGCACGGCGCGGCGATCGCCCCGGCGTGCTGATCGGCAAGGACACGCGGATCTCCGGCTATCTTCTGGAGGCAGCGCTCGAAGCCGGCCTATCCGCCGCCGGGGTGGACGTCCACTTGTGCGGGCCGCTGCCGACGCCGGGCATCGCCTACCTGACGCGCGCGCTGCGGCTGTCGCTGGGGATCGTGATCAGCGCGTCGCACAACCCGTTCGAGGACAACGGGATGAAATTCTTCTCGGCGACCGGCGAGAAGCTCCCCGACGCGATCGAAGCCAAGATCGAGCGGGCATTGGACGAGCCGCTGTCGTGCGTGACGTCGGCCGCGCTCGGCAAGGCGTATCGCGTGGACGATGCCGCGGGCCGCTACGTGGAATTCTGCAAGAGCACGTTTCCCAACGAGCTCGACCTCATCGGGTGGCGCATCGTCGTCGATTGCGCGCACGGTGCGGCGTACCACGTGGCGCCGCCGGTCTTCCACGAACTCGGGGCCGAAGTGATCGCGGTCGGCAGCGAACCCGACGGCCTCAACATCAACGCCGGCTGCGGCGCCACGCACCCCCAGTTCCTGGCGAGCAAGGTGCGCGAGCACGGCGCCGACGTCGGCATCGCGCTCGACGGCGACGGCGATCGGCTCATCATGTGCGACCGCGACGGGCGTATCTACGACGGCGACGAACTCCTCTACGTCATCGCGGCGGACTATTGCCGGCGCGGCGTCGCGCACGGGGGCATCGTCGGCACGCAGATGACCAACCTCGGCATCGAGCAGGCGTTCGAGCGCGCCGGCATCGCGCTTACCCGTACCAAAGTGGGCGACCGTTACATCCTCGAGGAAATGCACGCGAGGCGGTGGTTGCTGGGCGGCGAGAATTCGGGCCACATCATCTGTCTCGACAAGCACACCACGGGGGACGGCATCGTCGCGGCACTCGCCGTGCTGCGCTCCCTCATCGAGCAGAAGCAGACGCTGGCCGAGGCGACTGCCGGCATTGCCATGTTCGTTCAGCGCCTCATCAACGTGCCGATCCAGCGCGGCTTCGATTGGAAGGCGAGCGCGAGCGTCGTTGCCGCCGAGCGTGATGCGGTGCGTGCGCTCGACGGCACCGGCCGCGTCCTCCTGCGCCCGTCGGGCACCGAGCCCGTGCTGCGCGTGATGGTGGAGGCGCGCGACGGCGCTGCCGCCGACCTGCACGCGCGCCAGCTCGCCGAGGTCATCGCCAGCACGATGGGATCGGCAGCGTAGGCGAGCCCTCGCCCGAGCGCGACCGTCATCCCGGGCGGCGGGTGGCGACGCCGCTTTGATCGCAGCGCCGCGGGTGCGGGAGCATGCGCCGTATAATCGGCCGATGGTTGCGGTGCTGCGCGCTGCGCCGCAGGCGGCGGCGATGCCGGCGGTCGCGGCATGGCTTGATTCCCTGGCAGGCGATTACTCGGCGGCAGAGCGCGAGACGTTCGCCGCAGCGGTCGATTACGCGCGGCAGCGCACCGGCGCCGCGACGATGGCCGAAGGCGAACCCGCGCTCGATCGTGCGCTCGGGACCGCGTCGATCCTCGCCGCACTGAAGCTCGACCCCGCTTCGATCGTCGCCGCGCTGCTGCTCGGTCTCCCGGCGGCAGGTCGCTTCGACCGCGACGAGATCGCCGCGAAATTCGGTGCCGATGTCGCGACGCTCGTCGCCGGCGTGACGCGCATGGGGGACATTCGCGCGACACCGGCGTCCTCGACGAAGGACGAGCGCGCGGCGCAGGCCGAGAATCTGCGCAAGATGCTGCTCGCGATGGTCGAGGACATCCGCGTGGTGCTGATCAAGCTCGCGGAACGCACGCAGGCGCTGCGTCGGTTGATGGGCGGCGATGCCGACTGGCGCGCGCGGACCGCCCGCGAGGTGATCGACCTCTTCGCGCCGCTCGCCAACCGGCTTGGCGTGTGGCAGTTGAAGTGGGAGCTCGAGGACCTGTCGCTGCGTGCACTGGAGCCCGACGCCTACCGGTCGATTGCCAAGCTCCTCGACGAGCGCCGCGTCGATCGCGAACGGTACATCGACGAGGTCATCACCACGCTTCGCCGGGAACTCGCCGATGCCGGGATCGCCGGCGAGGTGAGCGGCCGCCCCAAGCACATCTACAGCATCTGGAAGAAGATGCAGCGCAAGCAGGCGGGTATCGAATCGCTGTACGACATTCGCGCGGTGCGCATCCTCGTCGACAGCGTGAAGGACTGCTACGCGGCGCTTGGCCTCGTGCACCACCGCTGGACGCCGCTTCCCGGCGAGTTCGACGACTATATCGCGCGGCCCAAATCCAACGACTACCGGTCGCTGCACACGGCGGTGATCGGACCCGAGGACAAGGCGCTCGAGGTGCAGATCCGCACCCGCGAGATGCATCAGCACTCCGAGTACGGGGTCGCTGCGCACTGGCGCTACAAGGAAGGCGGCGGCGCGGCCTCGCGCCACGATCCCGGCTTCGACGAGAAGATCGCGTGGCTGCGCCAGGTCCTCGACTGGAAGGACAGCGTCGCCGGGGCGGGAGAATGGCTCGCCGCGTTCCGCGAAACGATCTTCACCGATGCCATCTACGTGATGACGCCACAAGGCAAGGTGATCGATCTGCCGGCAGGCGCGACGCCGGTCGACTTCGCGTACGCGGTGCACACCGGGCTTGGCCACCGCTGTCGCGGCGCCAAGGTCGACGGGCAGATGGTCCCGCTCAACCACCGGCTCGCCAATGGGCAGCGCGTGGAGATCGTCGCGGTGCGCGAGGGCGGTCCGTCACGCGATTGGCTGAACCCGGAACTCGGCTATGTGCACAGCAGTCGAGCGCGCGCCAAGGTGCGGCAGTGGTTCAAGGCACAGCAGCTTGCCGAGACGATCGCGCAGGGCCGCGCGCTCGTCGAGCGCGAACTCGCCCGCGTCGGCCAGAGCCTGCTCAAGCTCGATGCGGTGGCCGCCAAGGCGGGATTCGCGAAGCTCGACGATTTCTTCGCCGCCTTCGCGCGCGACGACATCAATAGCCGCCAGGTACAGAATGCGATTCAGGCGCTGGCGCATCCGCAGGCGCCGGCCCCGGCGGCACCGGTCGCCGAGGTTGCGATGCGGCAGAGCCGCGCCGCGGGATCGGGCAAGGGGATCCTCGTCGTGGGCGTGGACAGGCTCCTCACCGGGCTCGCGCGCTGTTGCAAGCCGGCGCCACCCGACCCCATCGTCGGCTTCGTGACGCGCGGCAAAGGGGTCACGATCCACCGCGCGGCCTGCGTCAATGTCGTGCGTATGCGCGCCGCGCAGCCCGAGCGGCTCATCGACGCGGATTGGGGTGAGGCCCGTGACGAAGTCTTTCCGGTCGACGTGGTGGTCGAGGCGATGGATCGCCAGGGCCTCCTGCGCGATATCTCCGAGGTCTTCTCGCGCGAGAAAATCAACGTGACCGCCGCCAATACGCTGACCCGGAACCTGCACTCGCGGATGGCATTCACGATCGAGGTGAAGAGTCTCGACGCCGTGAAGCGCGCGTTGCTCGACGTGCGCAATGTGAAGGGCGTGCTGAGCGCGACCCGGCGATAAGTACGCACCGCCGACTGCGGCGGACGCGTGATGTCAGCGCGCGGCGGCGGTGCGCGGGCGCTCCGCGCGAGCGCGCCGAGGCGACGGCGCGTCGACTTCGCCGACCGGCGCGACCGACACCCAGGTCCGTTGCAGGACGGCGAGCAACGCCCGGATCTCGGGGTCAGACTCGCGCTTGCCAAGATGCAGGAACTTGAGCGTCGTGGGGAGTCGCGTCCTGGTCCACAACGCGACCTCTCCCGCCGCCGCGGCAGCGAGCGCGATGTCCTCGCGCATGACGGTAATGCCGGCGCCGGCGACGGCGAGCGAACGCATGACCGCTTCGTTGTCGGCTTCGATGCGGCCGACCGGCGTGCTGCCGTGCGCCGCAAAGAATTCGTCGAGCAGGATGCGCAGCGTGCTGATCGGCGGCGACACGATCCACGGCATCTGCACGATCTCTTCCCACGACGCATGGCGGATCCGGTCCCCCCACGCGGCGGGTGCGACGATGCGATAGGCGAAATTCACGATCGGCACCGCGACCACGTCCGGATGCTCGCGATTGCCGTAGTAGAACGAGGCGTCGAGCTCGCCGTCGCGCACCTTGTCGAAAGCCTCGCCCGAGACCTCGTGATGGATCTCGATCTCGAGCCGCGGGTACGTATCGAGCGCGTGCGCGAGGAAGGCGCCGACGCGAGTGAATTCGGGGTCGGACACGGTACCCACGCGCACGCGACCGACGACGTCACCTTGCAGCGAGCGGGCGTCGCTGCGCAATGCCTGGGCGGCGTCGAGTACCTTCTCCGCTACCGGCAGCAAGCGACGGCCGGCGGCGGTCAGCACCATGCCGCTCGAGACGCGCTCGAAGAGGGTCACGCCCAACTCGTCCTCCAGCGCCTTGATCTGGGCGCTGACCGCGGGTTGGCTGACGTGGAGGCGCTCGGCAGCTCGGGTGAGATGCCCGAGTTCGGCGATTGCCGCAAAGCTGCGCAGTTGGTAGAGCTCCATTGGATGCGGACCCTCTGCGGGCCCCTCGTTGAGGTCGTGATCATACCATAATGTTGCGACGCAACAGAGACTTGCAAGAGGATCACTGCATCGAATGACCTTGATCCAAAGAGACGATTTGCGCCGGACGCACGCCGGTCCCATCGTTGCATTGTGCGTCGCACCATGCGGACGCATCGCCGGGTCCGGAGGTCGGACCCGTCCATTGGAGAATGCCATGAAACTCGATCGAACCTATCCCGACAACAGCCTCATGAATGCGATGCTCTCGCTCGCCCAGGTGACTTTCTTCGATACGCTGCCCGCAAATGCGGACCGCCGGCCGCCGATCGCGCCTGAGGTCCTCGAGCC
>JBDHRR010000130.1:0-9315 GCA_039807685.1 Burkholderiales bacterium | reverse complement strand
CTGTCTGCCATCATGGCCCCTTTATCGTGGTCGTGCCGACGTCGCGCGCTGCGCGCGAGTCGCGCGGCACCCGGCAGGTGCCATCTCGAAATCGGCGATGCCGTCGTGCCACGGCTTCAGGCCGCCCTGGGCGCGAGCTTCTGCGTCGCTGCCACGAAGGCATCGAGCTTGCGCCTCGCTGCGCCGCTGGCGATCGCCGTGCGTGCCCGCGCGATGCCGTCGGCGATCGATGCCGCTACGCCGGCCGCGTACAGCGCGGTGCCGGCGTTGAGCGCCACGATCTCGCGCGGCGTTCCCTCGACGTTGGCAAGCGCCTCCAGGACCATCTCCTTCGATTCCGCTGCTCCGGTCACCTTGAGGCCGCGGTTGGACTTCATCGACAGCCCGAAGTCCTCGGGATGGATCTCGTACTCGCGGACTTCGCCGTCGCGCAGCTCGCCGATCATGGTCGAGGCGCCGAGCGAGATCTCGTCCATGCCGTCCTTGCCGTACACCACGAGCGCGTGCTGCGACCCCAGCCGCTGCAGCACGCGCACGTGAATGCCGACGAGGTCGGGGTGGAATACTCCGATGAGGTGATTGGGCGCGTCCGCCGGATTGGTGAGCGGACCCAGGATGTTGAAGATCGTCCGTACGCCGAGCTCGCGCCGCACCGGCGCGGCGTGCTTCATCGCCGCGTGGTGATTGGGCGCGAACATGAAGCCGATGCCGGTCTCGCCGATGCACTCGGCCACCGCGTGCGGCGAGAGCTGGATGTTGGCGCCGAGCGCTTCGAGGACGTCGGCGCTGCCGGATTTCGACGACACCGACCGGTTGCCGTGCTTGGCCACCCGCGCCCCGGCCGCGGCGGCCACGAACATCGCCGCCGTCGAGATGTTGAAGGTGTGTGCGGCGTCGCCGCCGGTGCCGACGATGTCGAGGAGATTGTGGCGATCGGCAACGTCCACCTTGGTCGACAGTTCGCGCATCACCTGCGCCGCAGCGGCGATCTCGCCGATGGTCTCCTTCTTCACGCGCAAGCCCACGGTGAGCGCGGCGATCATCACCGGCGACACCTCGCCGCTCATGATCTGGCGCATGAGATGCAGCATCTCGTCGTGGAAGATCTCGCGATGCTCGATCGTCCGCTGGAGGGCCTCCTGGGGGGAGATGGTCATGGTTGTCTCTTCGTCGTCGATGCTGGAGGCCGGCGCCACGCCGGAAGGGATCGGACGCCTCCGCGATCGCAAAGGCGCCCGTCGTCGTGATCGTCAGCGCCGGCCCTCGATGAAATTGCCGAGCAGGCGCATGCCGTGCTCGGTGAGGATCGCCTCGGGGTGGAACTGTACGCCTTCGACGGCAAAGCGCCGGTGGCGCACGCCCATGATCTCGCCGTCGTCGGCGGTGGCCGTGATCTCTAGATCTGCCGGAAGCGTATCGCGATCGATCGCGAGCGAGTGATAGCGGGTGACGGTCAAGGGCGAGGGCAGATCGGTGAAGACGCCATGCGCGTCGTGCGTCACCGGCGAGAGCTTGCCGTGCATGACGCGCTGCGCCCGCACGATGCGCCCGCCGAACGCCTGGCCGATGGCCTGATGCCCGAGGCACACGCCGAGGATCGGGACCTCGCCTGCGAAGCGCTCGATGAGCGGCACCGAGATCCCCGCCTCGCTCGGCGTGCACGGTCCCGGCGACACCACGATCCGCTCGGGCCGCAGCGCGGCGACGTCGTCGAGCGTGATCGCGTCGTTGCGGTGGACCTCGACCTCGGCACCGAGTTCGGCGAGGTACTGCACGAGGTTGTAGGTGAAGCTGTCGTAATTGTCGATCATGAGCAGCATGACGGAGCCCTTTCACAACCCTTTCACAAAGAGACGCAGAGACGCCGAGTCATCGGGTCATCGGGTCAGCGACAGTCTCTTGATCCCGTCCTTCAGTACCGGTACACAGAAGTTGAGGATCAGGCCTCGCGAGAGGTGAGACAGCCGCAAGTACGTGAGCAGTTGCGCCGAATGCACGGACAGAATGGCTTCGACAGCCTTGATCTCGAGCACGACCTGCTGCTCGACGACCACGTCCATCCGATACCCACAATCCAACCGTACCGCCTTGTATCTCACCGGTAACGGTACCTGTCGCACGAACCGCAGGCCGCCGAGCGTCAGCTCGTGGCACAGGCACTCCTCGTACGCCGATTCGAGCAGGCCAGGCCCGAGCGCGCGATGCACTTCGATCGCCGCCGCGATGATCTTCTCGGTCAAAGGATCGCTCGGCGTCTCTGCGTCTCTTTGTGAAGAACGCATTCACGCCTCCCCGTCGAGCCCGTGCTGCACCATCTCGGCCGCCCGCAGCACCGCGCGCAGCTTGTTGAGCGTTTCCTGCCATTCGCCGTCGGGCGAGCTGTCGTGGACGATGCCGCCGCCGGCCTGCGCGTAGAGCACGCCGTCCTTCACCACCGCCGTGCGCAGGATGATCGCGGTGTCCATGTCGTCCTGGAAGGAGAGGTAGCCCGCCGCACCCGAGTAGATGCCGCGCTTGACGGGTTCGAGCTCGTCGATGATCTGCATCGCGCGCACCTTGGGGGCGCCGCTCACGGTGCCTGCCGGAAAGGCCGCCCGCAGCACGTCGATCGAGGTCAGTCCGGGTTTGAGCGTGCCTTCGACGTTGCTCACGATGTGCATCACGTGCGAATAGCGCTCGATGATCATGCGGTCGGCGACGCGCACGGTGCCGGTTTGCGCCACGCGACCGACGTCGTTGCGGCCGAGGTCGAGCAGCATCACGTGCTCGGCGATCTCCTTGGGATCGGCGGCAAGCTCGGCGGCGAGCGCCTCGTCGGCCTCGCGGGTGGCGCCTCGCGGCCGCGTGCCGGCGATCGGCCGCAGCGTCACCGTGTTGCCTTCCTTGCGCACCAGGATTTCGGGCGAGGCGCCGACGACGTGGAAGGCGCCGAAGTCGTAATAGAACATGTACGGCGAGGGATTGAGCGAGCGCAGCGCCCGGTACAGCGACAGCGGGGGCGCCGTGAACGGCATCGCCATCCGCTGCGAGAGCACCACCTGCATGATGTCGCCGGCGGCGATGTACTCCTTCGCCCGCGTCACCGCCGCCTTGAAGTTGGCCTCGCCGAACTGGCTCTCGGCCTGGGTGACGGCGGTCCCGGTGGCGTGCGGAATCGCTACGGGAGCGCGCAACCGGCTGCGCAATCCGGCCAGCCGCGCGCGCGCCGATGCGTAGGCATCGGGCTGCGCGGGATCGGCGTAGACGATGAGCGAGATCCGGCCCTTCAAGTTGTCGACGACGGCGAGTTCCTCGGTCAGCAGCAGCAGCAGATCGGGGACGTCGGCCAGCGCCGGCGCGGGCGGCTTGCCGCTGTGCGCGAGCTTCGTCTCGATGTGGCGCACCACGTCGTAGCCGAAGATGCCGGCGAGTCCGCCGCAAAAGCGTGGCAGGTCGGGCAGCGGCGCCGCCTTGAAGCGCTGCCGGAATGCCTCGACGAACGCCAGCGGATCGCCGTCGTGCGTCTCGATGACGCCGGCGTCGTCGAAGATCTCGCTGCGTCGTCCGCGGGCGCGGATGCGGATCCGCGCCGGCAAGCCGATGAACGAGTAGCGTCCGAAGCGCTCGCCACCCACGACCGATTCGAGAAGGTACGAATAGCGGGCGTTGGCGAGCTTGAGGTAGAGCGACAGCGGTGTATCGAGGTCGGCGAACGACGCCTCGACGAGCGGGATGCGATTGAAGCCCTGCGCAGCGAGCGCGCGGAACTCGGATTCGGTGATCATGGCGGCAACCTCTCGACGGCCGGATGACGGCCTGGACGACTTCGATCTGGGGTGCGTCGCTTCTTCGTTCGGCGCGCGACGCGAAACGCGCGAGGGGCTAGAGTGGGCGCCGCCAGCGCCACTCGCCTGCACGCCGCCACGCCGCGGGGGCGAACGTCGGATCGAGGATGAGGTCGGATTGCATCTGGTCGATGCCCGTCGCGGGGACGGGCAAAGGGACTATACCACTGCCCGCGCCGAACCGGCTACCGGCGCGCCACCTGCGCGAGTTCGGCGCGCATCGCCGCAATCGTCGCGCGGTAATCGGGTGAGGCGAAGATCGCGCTGCCCGCGACGAAGGTATCGGCACCGGCCTCGGCGATCGCCCGGATGTTGCTCACCTTGACGCCACCGTCGATCTCGAGATGGATCGTGCGGCCGGTGCGTTGCATCGCGCCGTCGACGATCTTGCGCGCCGCCTTCAGCTTTTCGAGCGCGTGCGGGATGAACGACTGCCCGCCGAAGCCGGGATTGACCGACATGATGAGCACGAGGTCGAGCTTGTCGATCGTGTGCATCAGCCAGTCGAGCGGCGTCGCCGGATTGAACACCAGTCCCGCGGTGCAGCCGTGCTCGTGGATGAGGCCGATGGTGCGATCGACGTGCTCGGAGGCCTCGGGATGGAAGCTCACGTGATTGGCGCCGGCCTTGGCGAAGTCCGGCACGATGCGGTCGACGGGTTTCACCATGAGGTGCACGTCCATCGGCGCCGTGGTGTGCGGTCGCAGCGCCTCGCACACGAAGGGCCCGAGCGTCAGGTTCGGCACGTAATGGTTGTCCATCACGTCGAAGTGGATGACGTCGGCGCCGGCGTCGACGACCTTGCGCACCTCGTCACCCAGGCGCGCGCAGTCGGCGGCAAGGATGGAAGGGGCGATGCGGAAAGGGATGGCCATGGACACAAACCTTCTATAATCGATGCCGCAGACGAGAGCGGTCACGACATGATGCAGGACAAGCGCTACGCGATCACGGTGGAGCCCACGGCAGCGTACCTCGCCGACGAGTCCGACCCTGGCCAGGACAAGTACGTCTTCGCGTATACCATCAGAATCACCAACACCGGCGAGATCGGCGTGAAGCTCGTCGGGCGCCATTGGATCATCACCGACGCGGAGCACAAGATCCAGGAGGTGAAGGGCCTGGGCGTCGTCGGGCAGCAGCCCGAATTGAAGCCCGGCGAGAGTTTCGAGTACACGAGCGGCGCCTCGCTATCGACGTCGATGGGCACCATGCGCGGCGTCTATCAGATGCGCGCCGACGATGGCGCGACGTTCGACGCGCCGATACCGTCGTTCACGCTGTCGATTCCCCGCACGCTTCACTGACGCCGGTCGCGGTCCGACGGCGGCTTGTGCCGTCCGGCCATCGTCCACCACACGATTCCGATCAGGATGGCGAGCGCGACCAGCGCCTCGAGGAAGATCCAGCCCATGCGCTACACCCGTGCCGTCGCGACCTTCGTGGTCGTCGCGGCGCTCGCTGCCTGCCAGACCGTGCCGCCGGCGCCACCGCCGGGACCGGCAACGGCACCGCCCGCGCCCGCCGCACCGGAGCGCGTGGCATTCACGCCTGCTGCATGGAACGACCTGCCGGGATTCGCACGTGACGACCTCGCCGCCGCGTGGCCCGCATTCCTGGTGGGCTGCCGCGCGCTCGCGAAGCGCCCCGCGTCCGATTCGATCTGGAGGACGCCGTGCGTTGCCGCAGGCACGATCGACGGCAAGGACGAGGCGGCGGTGCGGGCGTTCTTCATGGCGCATTTTAGCCCGTACCGCGTCGCCGTCGCCGGCGGCAGCGACGTCGGGCTCGTCACCGGCTACTACGAGCCGCTCCTCGTCGGTTCGCGCACCGCGAGCGAGGCGTACACGGTTCCGCTCTACGGCACGCCCGACGATCTCCTCATCGTCGATCTCGCGTCGCTCTACCCCGAGCTCAAGGGCAAGCGCGTACGCGGCCGGCTCGAGGGCAGGCGCGTCGTTCCGTACCCGGCACGCGCGGAGATCGAGCGCGATCCGGCGGCGATCCGGGCCAAGACGCTCGCCTACGTGCGCGATCCCGTCGAGGCATTCTTCCTCGAGATCCAGGGTTCCGGGCGGATCGCGCTGATCGACGGCAGCGTGATGCGCGTGGGCTACGCCGACCAGAACGGGCGCCCCTATCGCTCGGTGGCGGCGGTCCTCATCGAACGGGGCGAACTCACCCGCGAGAAGGCGTCGATGCAGGCGATCCGCGCGTGGGTCGAAGCGCATCCCGACGAGAAGCGTGCGCTCCTCGATGCGAATCCGAGCTATGTCTTCTTCCGCGAGGTGCCGCCGCCGGCGCCGGGCTCCCTCGATGCCACGATCGACGGTCCGCAGGGCTCGCTCGGCGTGCCGCTCCTTGCCCAGCGCACGATCGCGGTCGATTCCCGCTTCATTCCGCTCGGCACCCCCGTGTGGCTCGCAACGACGCGCCCGCTGTCCGACGCGCCACTGGAGCGACTCACGATGGCGCAGGACACCGGCGGGGCGATCCGCGGGCCGGTGCGCGCCGATTTCTTCTGGGGCTTCGGCGACGAAGCCGGCCGCGAGGCGGGGCGCATGAAACAGCAGGGCCGCCTGTGGATCCTCTGGCCCAAGGGCCACGTGCCGCCGGGCTGACTGCGGAACGACCGGCGCGTCCGCGAGCCGCGCCGGCAAGCGACGATGCGGGGTCAGTCCGGCGCGTTCGCGTGGTGCAGCACGTCGTCCGCCTGCTGGTCGGCGTGATACGACGAACGCACGAGCGCTCCCACTGCCGCATGGCGAAAGCCCATCGCGTACGCCTCGCGCTCGAGTGCCGCGAAGGCATCGGGGTGCACGTAGCGCAGGACCGGCAAGTGATCCTTCGACGGCTGCAGGTACTGGCCGATGGTGAGCATCTCGATGCCGTGCGCGCGCATGTCGCGCATCACGGCGAGGATCTCCTCGTCGGTCTCGCCCAGCCCCACCATCAGGCCCGATTTCGTCGGCACGCCGGGAACGCGCGCCTTGAATTCCTGCAGGAGCTTCAGCGAATGCGCGTAGTCGCCGCCGGGGCGCGCCTGCTTGTAGAGGCGCGGCACGGTCTCGAGGTTGTGGTTCATGACGTCCGGGGGTGCGGCCTCGAGGATCGCGAGCGCACGGTCGAGGCGGCCGCGGAAATCAGGCACCAGCACCTCGATCCGGGTGCCGGGCGAGTGCTCGCGCACCGCGCGGATGCAGTCGACGAAATGCTGCGCGCCGCCGTCACGCAGGTCGTCGCGGTCGACACTCGTGATCACCGCGTAGGTGAGCCGCATCGCGGCGATCGTCTTCGCGAGGTTTACCGGCTCCTCGCGATCGAGCGCGCGTGGCCGGCCGTGACCGACGTCGCAGAACGGGCAGCGGCGCGTGCAGATGTCGCCCATGATCATGAACGTCGCGGTGCCCCGCCCGAAGCACTCGCCGATGTTCGGGCACGACGCTTCCTCACACACGGTGTGCAGGTTGTTCTCGCGCAGGATCTTCTTGATCTCCATGAAGCGCGGCGAGGTGGCTGCGCGCACACGGATCCACGGCGGCTTCTTCAGCGTTTCCGCCGGGACGATCTTGACGGGGATGCGCGAGGTCTTGGCGTCGCCCTTGTGCTTGACGCCGGCGCTGTTCGAGGGGAGGTCCATGCCGGAGGTGTCCACTGCTGCGGTTCGTGGACGAAAGATTCTAGCACTCGCGGGACCGCGTTCAGCCGCGACCATCCGCGTCGGACGCAGGGTCATGGCTCGCGCAACGCGGTCCTGGCGCGCATCCGATCACGCGGACACCCCGGGATGCGTCAGGCGCGCGCGAGCGCCGTGACGAGATGCGACGCCAGTTCGTCGCCCGCCTGCGCGACCGAACGCGTCACGCCGAGCCCGGCGAGATCGACCACCGCGAGTCCGGGATAGCCACAAGGATCGATGTCGGCGAACGGCGCGAGGTCCATCGCCACGTTCACCGCGAGCCCATGGTAAGTGCAGTGCCGGCGCACCTTGAGCCCCAGTGCCGCGATCTTCGCCTCGCCGAGCGACCCCGGCGGCGCCTCGGCGCTGCCGTGCACGTAGACGCCGGGCGCCTGCGTCTTCCCGTACGCGGCGATCCCGTACGCCCCGAGCCACGCGATCACCGCGCCTTCGAGCCGGCGCACCGTGTCACGGATGCCGGCACGAGCGCGGCGCAGGTCGAGCAGCACGTACGCGACGACCTGTCCCGGCCCGTGATAGGTCACCTGCCCGCCGCGATCGACCTTGATGACCTCGATGCCGTTGGCGCGCAGGACGTGCTCGCCGCGCCCGGCAAGCCCCAGCGTGTACACGGGAGGGTGCTCGGTCAGCCAGATCTCGTCGGCGGTCGCATCGTCGCGCGCGTCGGTAAAGGCGCGCATCGCCTCCCACGTTTGCCGATAGTCGGTGCGGCCGAGGCGGCGAACCACGACTGCCGGCGCGTCGCTCGCGAGGTCAGCCACTGCCGATGCCCGTCGCCATGCCTGGATTCATGCGCAGGCTACAGCACCATCTTCACCATCGGGTGCGCGACGAGTTCGCCATAGAGGTCGTCGAGCTGGGCGCGCGACACCGCATTGACGGTCGCCGTCACCGACAGCCAGTTGCCCTGCTTCGAGGCGCGCATCTCGAGCGCGGCGGGATCGAAGTCGGGTGCGTGCCGCCGCACAACGTCGGCGACGGCCTGCGCAAAGCCGTCCTGCGTGCGGCCCATCACCTTGATCGGGAACACGCAGGGAAACGTGAGCAGCGACTCCTTCTCCTCGACGTGCAGGGCGTCGAATGCCTCGCTGGTCGGATCGGGGCGCTTGTCCATGGGTCTCTCCTTCGCTCCCGTGAATATGCGGGCGCCGCAGCGCCGCCGCAACCCGAGCGCGGCGTCAGCCCGCGGCGTACATGTACTCGCGCGTCAGCGGATGCGGCAGCGAGCCATCGGCCAGCGGCTTGCCCGCGAGGATCTGCCACAGCGACAGCCAGCCGCGATCGAAGGCGTGCGCCGAGCCCGCCATGTAGATCCGCCACACCCGGAAGCGCTCCTCGCCGACTTCGCGGATCGCCTCGGCCGCGCGCGCTTCGAGGCGCTCGACCCAGTGCCAGAGCGTCCTTGCGTAGTGCTCGCGCCGCGCCTCGGCGTCGATCGACTCGAGGCCCGCGCCGGCCATGCTCTCGATGACCTTCGACACGTGGGTGAGTTCGCCGCCCGGAAACACGTATTCCTCGACGAAGTCACCGATCCCGCTGCCCAGGCTGTCGGCGCCGAGCGCGTTGTGGGTGATGCCGTGGTTGAGCACGAGGCCGCCCGGCTTCAGCACGCGATAGATCTTGCCGAAGTACTTGGGGAAGCGCGCCACGCCGACGTGCTCGAACATGCCCACGCTCGCCACCTTGTCGTAGGGCGCGTCCTCCGGAAGGTCGAGATAGTCGCGCAACTCGACCGTCACCTTCCCGCCCAGCCCACGGGCCTCGATCTCGCGCGACACGTGCTCGAACTGG
>JBDHRR010000129.1:0-9408 GCA_039807685.1 Burkholderiales bacterium | reverse complement strand
CGCCGCCGACCTGCAGGCGAGCCTCGCCGCCAAGGACGCCGACCTCGTCGCGCTGCGCGCGCATGCGACAGCGAGCGCGGAGGCGGCGGCGACGGATGCGGCGAGCCTGCGCGCGGCGCTGGCCCAGGCCGAGGGCGAGCGCGCGGTCGCGCGCGACAGATTGGGCGCGCTCGGCACCACGCGTGCCGGGCGCGGCCTCCTGCGCTGGCTCGCCCGGCGGCGGCCGCGCCAGCCGTGACGCGATCCCACCGCCGCGCCGTGGCCGAACTTCCGCCGTGCCGATCGGTCGTAGGTCCGCCCGATGCTAGAATGCGCGCCGCCCGTGCCCCGCCTGCCGTCGTTTCGTCTGCGCCTTGCGCCTCGCGCCCGGCGCACCGGCAGGAAGCCAGCCGCGCTGACGGCGCGGGCACCCGACCGGTGGCGTTCCCGCGCCCCAATCGATCCTGATCGCTCCCCGTGCCGTCCGTGCCGCGCGCCGGCCGTGGCCGGGGCGTGTCGGCTCATTTCGCGACAAGGAAGTTTCGATGGCCGTTGATGCAGCACCTCCTCCGGCGCCGGCGCCCGCAGCGGTTGCCACGGCGCCCGCCGCCACCGGTACCTCGTTCTATGTCGACGGCGACGGCTACCGCTACGCCGTCACCGGCAACACGCTGCTGCCGCAAGCCAGGATCGAGGCGATCCTCAAGGCGGCGGCGACTCCGAAGGCGGCGATCGACGCCCTCAACAATGCCTACGTCGACGCCGGCTACCTCTTCGTCGTCATCGGCGGCGAGGTCGACAACAAGCTCGTCGCCCTGCGGGTGATCGAGGGCCGGATCACCGAGATCGATGCACCCGCCGACATGCTGCCGTTCGTGCGCAACCTGCGCGAGCGCTCCGATCTCACCCGCAACCAGTTGCTGCGCGAAACGGCGATGCTCGACATCTACGGCCAGCGCCAGGGCGTGCGTCCGGCCGCCGGGTTCGCCAAGGCGACGGAGGTGGGCGGCACCCGGCTCACGGTCACCGAGGAGCCCATTCCCGGCGCCAAGCCATGGTCGGCGGGACTGTCGTTTTCCAACCTGTCGGGGCGCTTCTCGAGTCGCTACACCGTCGGCGGCAATGCGAGCGTGCGGCCCGGCAACGGGCTCGAACTCACTGCCGGCTACAACCAGGGCCTGCCGGGACTCACGAGCGAGAGCTCCGGGGCGTCGTACAAATCGGGATCGCTCGGCGGCTCGATCGTCACCCCCTGGGGTCTTTACGGGTGGAGCTACCTCAAGACCAATTACCAGATCGGCGAATCGGGCGCGCCGTTCTACCCAGCCGGCGATAACGAGCAGGGGGGAATCAACGGCACGCAGATCGTCTTCGCGAGCCCCACCTCGCGCATCGTCACCACGCAGGCGCTGACGCGCTACTCGAGCCTGCAAACGGTCGACCTCAGCACGCCGGGCATGCCCGAATTCCTCTACACGCTCGTCGACCAGAACTACACGGTGGGCAGCGCCGGTGCCACGGTGAGCACCAGTGGTTCGCTGGGGGGACAAAATGCGGGATTTAATGCGGGTGTCACGCTCGCCAAGGGATTGACCGGGCGTTCGGGCAGTTTTCTCAGTACCGGCCCCGGCTATCCCACGCCGCGTTTCCTGCTCGTTCAGGGCAATGCGACGTTGCAATCGAGCCTGCCCTACGACCTCACCGCCGCGCTCACGGTGACCGCGCAGCACGCCGATGCAACGCTGCCGCAGGCGCAGCAATGGGTGCTCGGGGGCTACGGCAACCTGTCGGCCTGGTTGCCGGCGGTGCTGATCGGCGACAGCGGGATCCTCGCGCGCGCCACGCTCGCCACCGCGAGCGTCCAGTGGAGCGGCTACACGCTGTCCGCCGGCGCCTACGCCGAAGCGGGAGTGGCGCGGCTCGACCATCGCGGCAGCGGCGAGCCGTACACGCGCGGGCTGGGCGACGTCGGCGTGAGCCTCACCGGCAGCACGCCGTTCGGCACCACGCTGAGCCTCGCGTATGCCTTTCCCGTGTGGTATCGCAACGTCGACGGTGCGGTGCGTCATGCGGTCGACAGCAACCGCGCAAACCTGTATTTCACGCTCACGCAGACCTTCTGATGCCGCACGTCGAGTTGCGCGAAGTGCGCGTCAATCGCCCGCTTTCTTCGAAACCGCCCGGTTCGAGGCAATCATCTGTCGCTCGCTGGCGACGCGGCGAGGCGGGCAGCATCCGTTTTTCATGTTGTAAGGAAGCCACAAGCGCGCAGTGCAACGGCATAATTATTGGCGAAGCCTTGCCATGGCGCGTGCGCCATTGCTAAATCGCGTTTGTGGGCATTGACCGATAGAACTCGTTTCCCGGCGGGCGCTGGCGCTGCCTGCGTTTGCCTTCGCGTGAAGACCGAAGTAGCATATGTCGTGGCTCGTGTCGGGCGCCCGGTAGAACGAAAGAATCGTAGGTTTCATCAACAAGGAATGGGAGAAACACCATCATGACTTCCGTGGTAAATACCAAATTTGCGGTGAAGCCGGTGGCGGCGGCGCTCGCGCTGGGGTTGTCGACAGCGGCGGGAGTGGCGCTGGCGGCGCCCACGCCGAACCAGCTGCCGGGCAGCGGGATCGTCAGCGACGTGAGCCTGGGCTCGACGACGTTGGTCGGCACCAAGTACGTCAACCTCGCGGGTCCGACGACCATCACGGTCGACGGCAAGGTGGTGATCCGCTGGGGCGATCTCAGCATGTCCCTCGGTGAGACCACGAACCCGTACGGCTTCAACCTCGGCCAGAACGCGAAGCTCACCTTCACCGGCCTCGTGGCGGGTGCGGGCGGCTCGCCGGCGGTGCTCAACATCGACGCCAGCGGCAATCCCTCGCAGATCTACGGCACGCTGGTCACCGACAAGTCGGGTGGTCAAACGCCGCAGCTCTTCCTCGCCAATGCCAACGGCATCGTGGTCGCCGCCGGGGCGCGCATCGTCGCGCCGGTGGGGGTGGGCCTGTTCGGCGCCAACATGGACAACGCGACGTCGCGCAACGATTTCGTCGGCAACAACGGCTGGGTGAATCCGCCCGGACCCTCGCTCGGCACGTCGTACATCGGCTTCGGCGCGCTGCCGACGACCGGGATCAAGCCGGGATACGTCGAGATCGGTGGCGCCATCAACGGCGACCTCGTCAACAACGATCCGGCCCAGTATGTCCTGATCGCCGGCAACAACGTCAACGTGCTCAATACCGGCAACATCTTCGGTGAGCAGGTCACGATCAATGCGGGTCTCATCGCCACGGCCTCGAAGGCGACGGTGAACGGCGTCACCAACACGACCGTGAACCGCCTCTTCAACGTCGATACGGCGACGGAAGTCGCCTTGGGCTTCGTCGGCACCGCTCCGGGTCACCTCACGATCTCCGGTCCGGCGGGTTCGGGCAACATCGTCAACGAAGGCTCGATCTCGGCGCGCGGCATCGGCCCGCTCGACACCATCGCGCTGCAGGCGGCGGGCAACATCCGCTCGGGCATCAGCGGTGACAACGATACGCTGGTCGGCCTCTTCTCCGATCAGGGCATCTGGATCGACTCGTATTCGAACACCAGCACGGTCGAGCTCTACAACGTCATCGCCGGCTACACGACCAACAAGACGCTGCCGTACCTGCACGTCAACGTGCAGGCGACCAACCAGGCGGGTCACCCCGACGTGACGGCGGTCCGCCCCGACGTGCTGGTCAATGCGATCACCCCGGGCTACCAGCCGTCGAGCATCACCACCACGGGTGAGGTCACGATCTACGGCGGCAACGTCACCATCGCCAGCACGATCAATCACACGGCGGCGCCGTCCGGTCCGAACACCAGTGACCTCGTCCTTAACGCCAGCAAGGCGCTGACGGTATCCGCCGACATCGGCGCCGGTGACGACGTGTACCTCAGGGCCGGCACCGACATGACGATCTCGGGCAACGTCCTCGCCAATGCCGACAATGGCGGCGTCGGCGGCATCTACGGCACCGGCGGTACCGGCGTCACCACGGTGAGCGGCGATCTCACGGTGCTCGGCACCAGCTTCGACGACATCCAGTTCGACGTCTTCAACACGACGACGTTCTCGGGCACATCGACGACGTGGGGCGGTGACTTCATCCTCCGCAACCATGGCACCGGCGCGGGCAACAGCACCACCATCAGCGGTCACGTCGACGCCGGTGGCGCGGTGGAAATCACGCAGTACCTGTCGCCCAACAACAATTCGCCGATCGTCATTTCCGGCCAGGTGCACGCTTACGGCAGCGATGTCGTCATCTCCAATCTGGGCGCCTCGCTCGGCAACAGCACGACGATCAGCGGTGACGTGGCCGCCTACAACGGCGGTGTGGCGATCACCAACCTGGGTCAGTTGACCGGGATGCTCGACACCACCAACGGCACCATCTACGCGGATACGCTGGCGGCACTCACCAGCTCCGGCGACGCCAAGATCGGCGAAGTCACCGCCGACAACATCCTGCTCACCGTCGGCGGTCTCAATGCCGAAGTGAACGCCGGGTGGATCGGTGGCACGTCGGCCACGATCATCTCGCCGCTGGCCACCACCAAGTTCCTGCCGGCAGCGATCGTGCAGGCGCCGGCGGTGACGTTGACGGGTCTCCACTTCCGCGGCGTCGACGCTTCGGGGAACGCGTACGCTTCGCTCGCCGACAAGCCGGCGAACCAGTTCGTGACGCAAGCGTTCACCACGATCCTCGCGGGATCGATCAACGCCCCGATCGCCGGCAATACCAACTGGCCGCTCAACTCGATGGACATCGCCCCGCTGGTCACGCTGGCGCCGGTGCTGGTGAGCGTCACGGCCAATGGCGGCGGCTTCCAGGCGGTGAACCTGAACGTGCTCGGCAATGCGATCTTCAACACCGGCGCAACGGCGACTCCGTTCATCGGCGTGCCGCTGACCACCGGCGGCTTCCCGTCGGGCGGACTGCAAGGCAACCTCGGCAGCCAGCTCATCATGCAGGCGGCGGGATCGATGACGATCGTCGGCACCCCGACGCTGTCGCTGACGGGACCGTTGCTCGCCGCGCAGTGGCCGGGCGGCGCCTCGTTCATCGCGGGCACCACGCTGCAGTTGCTGACGCCGTTCTACAACGCCTGGTCGATCGAATCGCCGCCGTTCGGTGGGGTCTTCTTCTCGGCGCCGGCGATCTCGATGAACAGCTACATCGCGACCAGCGGCACGGCCTGGGCCAACTTCAGCACGCAGCCGCTGACGGGCGACCCGACCGTGTACCAGATCCGCACGCGCGGTGCCAGCGCGTTCGGCTTCGATCCGAGCAGCGCGTTCGTCAAGAACGACTACCTGAGCACCGTGATCGGTGGTCCGGTGTGCACGGTGACCGGCTCGACGACCTGGACGGCCTGCCCGTAATCGTTTCTCCCATGACTCACCTTCAAGGGCGCCTTCGGGCGCCCTTTTTTACGCCTCGTCGTTGGCGCGCGCGAGCCGGCGCCGCCGATACACGCGCATCGATCGCCTGAATCTTCCACCCGGCGCACGTTACAATACGCGGCCATCGCGGGTCCTGCCCGCCACCCGGCCGTCACGCCGCGCGCCACCCTCGGATCGTCCGCTCGCCATGTCCGCCATCCCCTTATCGTCACTTCGAAGCGGCGCTGCCGTGGCCGCACTCGTCCTCCTCGCCGGCTGCGCCACGCCGCCGGCAGAACCGGCACGCGCACCCGTCACGAGCCCGTATCCACCCACTGCCACCGTCGAATTCCTCGACGAGGCGCCGACCCGGCCTTACGTCGAAATCGGTCCCCTCGATGCGCCAGGCGAGCCCGGCATGCTGCGTGCGCAGGTGCTGGCGCAGCTTCGCGAGAAGGCCCGCGCGCTGGGTGCCGACGCCGTCATCGTCAAGGATGTGAGCTATCGGGCGCCGGCCACGCAGCGGCTCAACCCCACGACCGGCTACTACGAGACCGTCGGCGGGCAGACCGTCCCCGCCTTCAAGGGCATTGCCATCAAGTTCCGCTGACCGTCCCTACGCCCGCCCCACGCCCCTCACCGATGAACGAATCGATCCGCGACAGCTACAACCAGATCCCCTACGAGTCGCACGCGTTTCCGCAGACGCATCCCGACCATCTGCACGTCATCGCGCGGCTCTTCGGCATGCAGCCGGCGCCCCTTGCCGGTGCGCGCGTGCTCGAACTGGGCTGCGGCTCAGGCGGCAATCTCATTCCGATGGCCGCGGCGATGCCCGATGCGACGTTCGTGGGGATCGATCTCGCCCCGCGGCACATCGAGATCGCGCGCGCCCGCGTCGCCGAGTTGGGACTCGCCAACATCGAGTTCCAGGCGGCCGACCTCCTCGAGATCGGCGATTCGCCGGGCGAGGCCGACTACATCATCGCCCACGGCGTCTATTCATGGGTGCCGCCACCGGTGCAGGACGCACTCCTGCGTATCGTCGCCACCAAGCTCGCTCGCAACGGCGTGGCGTTCGTGAGCTACAACACGTATCCGGGCTGGCGCATGCGCGGCACCATCCGCGATTTCATGATCTATCACGTGCAGCAGTTCGCCGACCCCGCAACGCGGATCGCGCAGGCGCGGGCGATGCTCGACTTCATGGCGCAGAACACGCCCGATGACCAGAGTCCTTTTTCCACGCTTCTCAGGCAGGAACTCGAACAGACGCGCCGGGCCCAGGACGCCTACCTCTTTCACGATTTCCTCGAGCCGCACAACGAACCCGTCTACTTCCACCAGTTCGTCGAGCGCGCGGCTGGACACCGCCTGCAGTACCTGGGCGAGTCCGAGCTTGCCACGATGCTCCTGTCGAACTTCCCCACGACGGTGGCGCAGACGCTGCACAGGATCGCGCCGGAACTCGTCCGCAGCGAGCAGCTCATGGACTTCCTGCGCAACCGCCAGTTCCGGCAGACGCTCCTCGTGCACGCCGACGTGCCGCTCACGCGCGCCATCGATGCCGGCGTACTGCGGGGACTGGAGATCGCTTCGAGGGCGCAGCCGGCGACCCGTCCGGTCGATCCGCGTTCCGCCGAGAAGCTGCGCTTCGGGCTCGATTCGGGGGCCGCGCTGGACACCGCGTCGCCGATCACCAAGGCGGCGTTCCTGCTGCTCGGCGAGCACTGGCCGCTGAGCCTGCCTTTTGCCGAACTGTGCAGCGCCGCGCGCAGCCGCCTCGGCACCCCGCCCACCGCCGCGCCCGATCCGGCGCAGGCAGCGCAGGACGCGAGCGCGCTCGCCGCCGACCTCCTCCGCTGCGCTGCGGCCAACATCGTCGAGCTGCGGGCGCGCGGACTGCCGATTGCGCTCGATCCCGGAAGCCGTCCGGCGGCGTACGCCGTCGCGCGGCAGGACGCCCGGACGGGGCCGCAGGTATCGAATCTGCGTCACGAGGTCGTCACGCTCGACGAATTCCACCGCCAGCTCCTGCTGCGGCTCGACGGCACGCGCGATCGCGCGGCGCTGGTCGACGAGCTTGCCCAACTCGTGACCACCAATGCGCTCGCGATCCAGCAGGAAGGCGTCGAAGTCCGCGATCCGGCGAGCGTGCGCAGCGTGATGGGCCACGCGATCGACCAGGCACTGGTCGGATTCGCCCGCGCTGCGCTCTTCCCGCGCACCTGACGCGGGGCGGGGCCGCCGTCGATGGCGCACAACGTCTACGGCCGCGAGCTGACGGACGACGAGATCGCCGCCGGCGTCCACCGCGAATTCGTCGGCGGCCTGTGGGACGAGATCGGGCGCCTGCAGTTCGACTATCTGCGCGCGTGCGGCCTCGAGCCGCAGCATCGCCTCCTCGACGTCGGCTGCGGCGCGCTGCGTGGCGGCATCCACTTCGTCCGCTACCTCGACCCGGGGCATTACTTCGGTCTCGACGTCAATGCTTCGCTGCTGGCTGCGGGTCGCCGCGAACTCGCGGCTGCAGGGCTCGATGAGCGCGCCATCCGGCTGGTCGCCGACGACGGCTTTCGTGCGGATCGTTTTGGCGCGACGTTCGATGTCGCGATCGCGGTGTCGCTCTTCACCCACTTGCCGATGAACGCGATCGTGCGCTGCCTCGCTGCCGTCGGCCCGACGCTCGCCCACGGTGCGCGCTTCCACGCGAGCTACTTCGAGGCGCCCGCCGCCGTGTGGCTCGAGCCGTTGCCGCAGGCGCCGGGCGCCATCGTCACCCACTACGACCGCGATCCGTACCACTACGCCTTCGCGGAGCTGCGTCTGCTGGCCGGACTGGCCGGTCTCGCCGTGGAGCGCGTCGGCGACTGGCAGCATCCCCGCGGGCAGCGCATGGCGGCGTTCTTCCGGCCGTGAGCAGCGCCGCCACGCCCGCTTCGGGGCCGATGCCGGTCTCGGCGGCCGTCCGCCAGGCGATCGCGGCCCATCACGCCGGGCGCCTCGCCGAGGCCGAGCACATCTATCGCGCCGTGCTCGAGGTGGTGCCCGACCAGTTCGACGCGCTGCACCTCCTCGGGGTCCTGCGCGCGCAGGCGGGGCATCCGGGCGAAGCGGCGAGCCTGCTCGCCCGCGCGGTGGTGGTCCAGCCGGCGGCTGCCGATGCCCACGCCAACTACGCGAACGTACTGAAATCGCTCGGACGCCTCGACGATGCGCTGTCGCACTGCGACATCGCGCTCGCGCACAAGCCCGGCCACGCCGGCATCGCGCACATCCGCACCGGCATCCTGCTCGATCTCGGCCGGCACGCCGACGCGCTGGCGGCGGCTGCCACCGTGCTTGCGGCCGACCCCGGGCTCGCCGAGGCCCACTACCATCGGGCGGTCGCCCTGCAGGCGCTGGGCCACGCTGCCGAGGCGCTCGCGAGCTACGATCAGGCGATTCGTCTCGCACCGAAGCTCGCGCCGGCACACAACAACCGGGCGAATCTCCTGCGGCTCCATGGCCACCTGGACGCCGCATTGGCGAGCGCGATCGCCGCCACCGACGCCGCGCCGCAGTACGCTCTGGCGTGGAATACGCGGGCCGGGATCGAGGTCCTCGGCGGACGCCCCGCCGACGCGCTGGCAAGCGCCGACCGTGCCTTGGCACTGCAGCGCGATTTCGTCGAGGCCCTGCGCACGCGCGGCGTCGCCTTGAAGAACCTGGGTCGCTTCCCCGAGGCGCTCGCGGCGCTCGACCGCGCGCTCGTGCTGGCGCCCGGGCAGCCGGAGACGACCCTCGAGCGCGGCTTCACGCTGGCGGCACTCGGCCGCCACGACGAGGCGCTGGCGGTCTTCGACGCCTTCCTCGCCGGCGACGGCGAGCGCGCCGACGCCTGGCAGGGGCGGGCGGTCGCGCTGCAGCAGATGGGTCGCCTCGACGAGGCGCTGGCGGCGTACGACGCGGTGCTCGCCCGCGCCCCGCTGCACGTCCCGGCGCGCAACGGGCGGGCCGGCGTG
>JBDHRR010000128.1:0-9412 GCA_039807685.1 Burkholderiales bacterium | reverse complement strand
CGAGTTGCGCGAGCACCGCGTGGTACTCGCGACCCATCGCTCGCGCTTCCTCGATCGCCCGGACCGACAGCGACAACAGTGCCTCGGTGAGGACGTAGCCGGCAGTGATGGGGCCGCTCATGATCGTCGCATTATTCCATTCCTCGCTGCGGCGGGCGTGACGTGCAGCCGCCGGAACCGCGCGCCGCGCGTTCCGTGCGACCGGCGAAGAGGGCGTCGGCCACCGGCGGCCGGCCGCATTCCGGGCGAGAGGTCGAACCTCGCAAGCAGGAACCACGCCCGGCGGGTGGATGACCGGCGCGGCCGGCCGCCATCGGCATCGTGGCGGCGCACCGGACGCCGTGGCTCAGCGACGCGGCGGTGCGGTGCTCCCGCGGATCACGATCTCGAACGGCAGCGTACGAGACGACTCACCCGGGCGACCTTCGAGCCGAGCGATCACCTCCTCGCCGGCCGCACGGCCCACCTCGACGACCGGCGTGCGGATGCTCGTGAGGGGTGGCGTTTGCGTGGCGCCGAGGTCAGTGTTGTCGACGCCGGTGATCGACAGGTCGCCGGGAATGCGCACGCCCGCCTCGCGACAGGCGAGCATCCCACCGACCGCAAAGATGTCGTTGGTGCCGACCACCGCGGTCGGCCGCGGCCGGCGCGCCAGGATCTCGTGCATGAGGTTCGCGGCAGCGCGCAGGTCAATCGGGCCATAACGCGCGTCGGCCTCGTCGAGTTCGAGTCCCGCCTGCGCGAGCGCCGCCCGCATGCCGGCGCCCCGCTCGGTGGAACGGTCGTTCCCGGCCACGGGCGCCGAGAGCAATCCGAAATGCCGGTGACCGAGTTCGATGAGGTATCGGGTCAGCGCGAAGGTTGCGGCGCGGTTGTCGAAGCCCACCGTCGGATGCCTGCGCATCGGATCGACACCCCAGGTCAGGACGTAAGGTTTGCCGTGACTGGCGAGCAGCGCGAACAGCGCCGGATCGTGATACACGCCAACGAACACGAAGGCGTCGACGCCGTGGCTCACGAGTTGCTCGGTGACGCGCACCTCCTGCGCCAGATCATAGTGGTGCTCCGCGAGCACCATCGCGTAACCGGCGGCGTCGAGCACCGCCTGCAGGGCGCTCGTGGTTCGCGCGTACAGCGCGTAGTCGACCGAAGGGACCACCGCGCCGACCATCTGGCTGCGCCGGCTGCGCAGTGCGCGCGCCGCTCCATGCGGCACGTAGCGCAGCTTGTCGATCGCGTGGCGCACGCGCTCGAGCGTCTCGGGGTCGACCTGCTGCGGCAGGTTGAGCGCCCGCGAGACGGTCGCGGTGGACACCCCCGCGAGCCGGGCAACATCCTTGGCCGACGAGCGGGGTGGCACGTCCACGAAGCGGCCAGGAGCGTCGCCGATGATCTTGTCCATGGGTTTCTAGGATACCTTTGCCGCAATCGATTGCAAGCTGGTAGCCGCCCGCATTTGCCAGTATCTGCCTTGTGCGGGTATTGACAGGATCGAGAATTCTCCGGATCCTAATGTAAACGAATACATCGGATAGGCTCATGATGGCGTCAGGTCGCTCCCGTCGTCGCTTCGTGCGCGACAGCCTCGTTCTCGGCGCCGGCACGGCGCTCACCATCCCGGCATGGGCGCAGACGTGGCCCACGCGCACGATCCGTCTCGTGGTGCCGTGGGCCCCTGGCGGATTGGTCGATGGCGGCGGCCGCATCCTGGCCGAGGCGCTCACCAGGTCTCTCGGGCAATCGGTCGTGGTCGAGAACGTCGCCGGCGCCGCCGGCACGCTCGGTGCCGAGCAAGTGGCGCGCGCCGCGCCCGACGGCTACCTGCTGCTGATGGCGACGAGTTCGCTCGCCATCGACGCCGCCGGCGGCCGCAAGACCAATTACGACCCGCAGAAGGACCTGCTGCCGGTCGCCATCATTGCCGATACGAACAACGTCGTCGTCGTGCCCGCCGATTCCCCGATCCGCTCGATCCCCGATCTCATCGCCGCTGCGAAGGCGAAGCCCGGCGGACTCGAATTCGGCACCCCGGGCATCGGCAGCCCCGCGCATCTGTTCAGCGAGCTCTTCGCACAGACGGCGCAGGTGCAGATGCTGCACATCCCTTACAGCCGGAGCCCCGCGATGAACGACCTCATCGCCGGCCGACTCGCGGTGATGTTCGCAACGATTCCCGCGGCGACACCGCAGATCAAGAATGGCAAGCTGCGCGCGCTCGCCGTCACCGGCGCGACGCGCTTTCCGACGCTGCCGGACGTCCCCACCGTGATGGAAGCAGGCCTGCCGGGCTACAGCGCCGGGCAGTGGCTCGGCGTTTTTGCGCCGGCGCGCACGCCCACCGACGTCGTGCGCAAGCTGAACGAGGAGATCAACAGGGCGGTCAAGACGCCCGCGATCGCCCAGCAACTCGTCGACCGCGGGATGACGCCGCTCACGATGACCCCCGACGAGTTCGCGAAGCTCTTCGCCGACGACGTGCGCAAGTGGTCGAACGTCATTCGTACCGCCGGCATCAAGCTCGAGTGAGCCGCGAAGTCGCCGCCTCATGAGCGATCGGACCGCCTCGCGCAACATCATCCTGCTGATGGCGGACCAGTTGACGCCGTTCGCGCTGCCCTGCCACGGCCATCCCGTGGTGCACGCGCCCGCGCTGTCGCGACTCGCCGCGCAAGGCGTGGTGTTCGATGCGGCGTACTGCAATTTTCCGATCTGCGCGCCGTCGCGCGCCTCGCTGCTGGCCGGGCGCCTGCCGCACGCGATGGACGTGTTCGACAACGCGAGCGAATTTCCCGCCGAGATCCCCACGCTCGCGCACTACCTGCGCGCCGGTGGATACCGCACGATCCTTGCCGGCAAGATGCACTTCGTCGGGCCCGACCAGCTGCACGGGTACGACGAGCGGCTCACCACCGACATCTACCCCGCCGATTTCCTCTGGGTGCCGGACTGGTCGAAAGGGCCCGGGTATCGCCCGACCGGCGTCGGCATGGGCCACGTGGTCGATGCGGGACCGTGCGTGCGCAACATGCAGATCGACTACGACGAGGAGACGGCGCACGCCGCGGTGCAGAAGATCTACGACCTCGCGCGCGAGCGCACGGCGCCGTTCTTCCTCACCGTGTCGTTCACGCATCCGCACCCCCCGTTCGTCGCGCGCCAGCAGGAGTGGGACCGATACGCCGACACCGACATCGATGCGCCGCGCGTGCCCGCGATTCCCTACGCCGAGCTCGATCCGCACAGCCAGTGGCTCTACGTCGCGCACGGGCAGGACCGGCACACGGTCACGCCGGAGCACGTGCGCAATGCGCGGCGCGCGTACTACGCCATGGTGAGCTACGTCGACGCGAAGATCGGCGAAGTGCTCGCCGCACTCGACGCGACCGGCCTTGCCGACGACAGCGTGATCGTGTTCTGCGCCGACCACGGCGAGATGCTGGGCGAGCGCGGCATGTGGTACAAGCAGACGTTCTACGAGCCTTCGGTGCGCGTGCCGCTCGTGGTTCGCGCGCCGGGCGTCGCGCCGGGTCGTCGCTCGCAGGTGTGCTCGCTCGTGGATCTCCTGCCCACGTTCCTCGACGTCGCCGCGCAGGGGCAGACGCCCGTCGCTCCGGTCGACGCGCTCGCCGGCCACAGCCTGTGGCCGCTGCTGCGCGGTGAGGTGCGAGACTGGCCCGACGAGGCGATCTCGGAGTATTCCTCCGAAGGGGTAATGGCGCCGTCGCGGATGGTGCGCCGCGGCCCGTGGAAATACGTGTTCACGCGCGGACTGCCGCCGCGGCTCTTCCATCTCGTCGACGATCCTCTGGAACTGCACGATCGGGCGGGACAGGCCGACGTTGCCGACATCGAGCGCGACTTGCGCGAGCGCGCGCTATCGGCTTGGGATCCCGACGCCGTCGACGCCCGGATTCGCGCGAGCCAGAGGCGACGCCTCTTCCTGCGCGAGGTCGCGCTGCGCACGGGTGCGTTTCCGCCGTGGAACTACGAAGCACGCCGCGGCGACGCACAGCGCTTCGTGCGGCCGGCAACCGCGACCGGCGCCGTCGGCGCCAAGCCGCGCCTGCGCTTTCCGTACGTGACCCCGACGCCGCCCGACCGGCCGTCCGAGTGATGGATCGCGACGACCGCCGGGCGTGGTCGTGGCAACGAACCGCCGCACCGCGGTGGCCCGCTTGAAACCGAAGGAGGATGCGATGGGCAGTCAAGACAGGAAGGGACCGGCACGGCCGTCGCGGCGCCGGGTGATGCAGCAGGGTGCCGCACTGTCGGCCGCGGGCGTGCTCGGCACGCGCTTCGCATCGTCCGCGTCCGCGCAGGGCGACGACCTCGCCCCGTACCGTGCCGCGAAGATCGACTGGAAGCAGGCCGCGGGCCAGGAGATCACCGTGGCGGTGATCCCGGCGAGCTACTTCGACAATCTCATCTCGCTGCAGCCGCAGTTCGAGGCTCTCACCGGCATCAAGGTGCGCTTCGAGAAGGTGCCGCCGGGCCAGATCCGGCAGAAGGCCGTGCTCGACCTGTCGTCGAAGACTGCGACGTACGCGACGCACGCCGCCGACCCGATGTACTTCCCGCTGTACGTCGCCAACAAGTGGGTCGAGCCGCTCGACAAGTACCTCAACGATGCGAGCCTCACCGACAAGTCGTGGTTCAACTACGACGACATCATCAAGGCGTGGCGCGAGGCCGATTCGATCGACGGCAAGCCCTACGGCATCCCGTACGACGGCGAGGTGACCGTGCAGGTCTACCGCAAGGACCTGTACGCCGCGAAGGGCCTGAAGGCGGCCGACACGCTGGAGCAGCTCGTCGCCAATGCGAAGGCGCTCAACGACCCCGCCAACCGCATGTACGGACTGGCGCTGCGCGGCTTCGCGGGTGCCGGCCAGAACATGTACATCTATCCGTCGATCTTCCGCAGCTTCGGCGGGCAGTGGCTCCACGACAAGGTGCTGACGGTGAATTCGCCGGACGCCGTCGCCGCGCTCACCTGGTACGTCGACACGCTCACGGCCTACGCTCCGCCGGCGGTGCGCAACTGGAACTGGCCGGATATCGCCGATGCCTTCTCGCAGGGAACCGTCGCCACGTACATCGACGCGCACTCGTCGGCCGCCGTCATCAACAATCCGGAGAAGTCGAAGGTCGTCGGCAAGATCGCGTATGCGCGCTGGCCGAAGGGGCCTTCCGGCAAGCGCGTGACCTCGATCTGGAACTGGGGATTTCCGATCAATGGCGCGCTCTCCGACAAGGCGAAGAAGGCGACGTGGCTCTTCATCACCTGGGCAGCCGCCGCGGAGACGCAGGCGCGCACGTCGTGGAAGTTCGCGGGACCGGCCAAGCGCTCGGGGATCAATCGGGTGTCGCTGTGGAAGTCGCCCGAATTCGCCGCCGCGATGAAGGATGCCGGCGACAACTTCATCCCCGCGGCACTCGAGTCGCTCGAACTCGACACCGACGTCGACTGGCGTCCGCGGGTGCCGCAATGGCCGGCGATCGGCGACACCATGGCCACCGCGGTGCAGGCCGCACTCGTCGGCCAGAAGAAGCCCAAGGAAGCGCTCGACGAGGCGCAGGCGCGCATCGCGCAGATCATGAAGGGTTAGTTCGCGGGCCACTGCGATCGCCACATTCGAATGAGTGAAATCCGCTTTCCATTGCTCCGCACGCCATGAACGATCAGCCGCCACACCACGACTCGCTGCACACCGACGACCCCGCTGCGGACTGGCACGGTCACATTGGCAAGACGCTGGCTGAATCGACTCCCTACTGGCGTCCGGAGCGCGGCGCACCTGCCGGTGCCCCGGACGTCGTCGTGATCGTTCTCGATGACTTGGGATTTTCCGATCTGGGCTGCTACGGTGCGGAGATCCGGACCGCCGCGATCGATCGCATGGCGCAAAGAGGGATGCGCTTCGTGAACTACACGACGGTGCCCATGTGCACCCCTGCGCGAGCCGCATTGCTCACCGGCAAGAATCCTCACGCGGTTGGCTGCGGCTGGCTCACCTTCAACGATCCCGGCTTCCCCGGATACCGCGGCGGCGCGATGACCCGCGACACTCCGACGCTGGCGGAGATACTGCGCGCCAACGGCTACGCGACGTACATGGTCGGCAAATGGCACAACACGCCCGAACACAGCACGACCGCCGCATCCGATCGTTCGACCTGGCCGCTTGCCCGTGGCTTCGATCGCTTCTACGGTTTCTTGGGCGCGGAGACGCATTATTTCGCGCCATCGCAACTCGTTGAAGACAACACGCTCCTCAACCAGGACATTTACGCCGAAGACTACTACTGCACCGACGACTGGACCAACAGGGCGATCACCCTGCTCAAGGAACACACCGCCGCATCGCCGGGCAAGCCGTATCTCCTCTACCTTGCCCATAACGCCCCGCATGCGCCGTTGCATGCGAAGGCAGCGGATCTCGCGCGGTATCGAGGTTCCTACGATTCCGGATGGAATGCCGTACGAGCGGAACGCGCCCGCAAGCAGGTGGCGTGCGGAATCTTTCCCGAGGCCCCGCCGCTGCCGCCGCACAGCCCGAACGTTCCCGAATGGCAGAGCCTCGACGCCGAACAGCGTGCAATCATGGCGCGATTCATGGAGCTCTACGCCGCGGTCGTCGACAACATCGACCAGAACATCGGCCGCCTGATCGACGCCATCACCGCGCTGGGACGCATCGACAACACGCTGATCGTCCTCACGTCGGACAATGGGGCCAACGCCGTGGGTGGACCCGAGGGAGCCGCCAACAACCTTGCCAAGCGGCTGACCCATTCCGAGGATCCGACGTGGGTGCGTGAATGCTTTCGCACGAATGCGCTCGGCGGCGCGGCGTCGTGGCCGGCGTATCCCATCGGCTGGACCGACGTCTCGACGACGCCGTTTCGTCTGTACAAGACGACGACGATGAATGGCGGCATTCGGGTTCCCCTGATGATGCAGTGGCCCGCGCGGTGGCCGACCGGTGATCGAGTAGAACGGGAGTGGGTCCACGTGACGGATCTCGCGCCCACGATTCTGGACCTCGTAGGCATCGATGCGTCGAAGGAATTCGGCGGATATCGCACCCGGCCACAGGACGGGCTGAGCTTCAAGGAGACGCTTGACGCGGGTACGCCTTCCCGGCGTTCAACGCAGCACTACGAACTCGCCGGCAACCGTGGGTACATCGCGGACCAGTGGAAGATCGTGTCGCTACAGCCACCCGGGAAGACGATCGATCTATCCAACTGGATGCTGTTCAATCTTGCCGATGACCCCACGGAGACCCGTGATCTGGCCGCTGCGCTTCCCGACAAGCTCGCGGAACTGGTCGCCGCGTTCGACCGTGACGCGTATGCCAATTACGTGTACCCGCTCGATAACAGAGGGCTGCGTCGCTCGCTCACCGTTCCGCCGTACCGTGAACAGGCGGTGAACGAGACGCGCACGTTCTATCCGGGGGCTGGCACCACGGCGCAGGCCGCAGTGGCTCCGTTGGTGGCGGATCGCAGCTTCCAGCTCACCTGCGCGTTCGAGTGGACGTCGACGGCACGTGGCGTGATCTTCGCCTTCGGCGATCCGATCTTCGGCTTCGCGCTCTACGCGCGCGATGGCCGGCTGCACTTTCATTACCACGGGTCGCCCACGCAACCCGTCGACCTGCGCCATCTGGAGCCGGCTCCGGGGCGCAACGAATTCGCGCTGCACTACGAGGCCCGGGGAGCGCGCAAGGGGGTCGGGACTCTTCGCATCGGTGGCCGCGAAGTCGCATCCGCCGAGATGAGCCCGACCATCATCCTCGGCCTCAACGTGGGAGAGGGCCTGGATGTGGGCTGCGATCGACGGCTGCACGTGACCCGCGAATACGGTGGCGAGGGAATCTGCCCGTATACGCAGACGGTCCATTTCGTACGGATCGCGCCGGGTCCGCAGGCGCCCGACAGTTACGCCAACAAACCGGAGCGCCTTTCGCAACTGGAGTGATCGAGATCGACGCAAGCGGCTCGGCGATTGGCATGCAGGCACCCGTCGACCCGTATCTGCGCTGCGAACCGTCGAATTCTCGATGCAACGGGTCCGGGGAACTTGCGGACCGAAAGCCCGGGGCAGGCCGGAATCAATCCCGGTGTCCCGTCACCCGTGAGGATCACGGGCCGCACGATCAGGAGAGTCCATGAATAACTTCCGTACCTCCCGCCGCTTCTTCATGTTGATGGTTGCCGGCGCCGCCGCACTCCCCCTCTGCCTCAATGCGCAGGGACCCGCGTATCCTGACAAGCCGATCAAACTGATCATTCCATGGCCGGCGGGGGGCCTCGTCGATGTACTGGGCCGCGCCGTCGGAAATCCGCTGGGCGACGCGCTCGGCCAGCCCATCGTCGTCGAGAATCGAACGGGCGCGGGTGGATCGATGGGGGCCGCCGCCGTGGCGAGCGCGCCGCCGGACGGCTACACCATCCTGCTGTCGACCAGCGCCATGACCATGAACGCAGCACTCGGGGTCAAGACACCGTTCGACGTGTTCAAGGACTTCGAACCCGTGGCGGTCGCCGCCTACGCGCCATCGGTTCTCGTCTGCAACAACGATCTCCCGGTAAAGTCGGTGGGCGAGCTCATCGCGCTCGCGAAGCGCGAGCCGGGCCGGCGGACCTTCGGTTCGGCGGGCATTGGATCACCGGCGCATTTCTCCGGCGAACTCCTGAAGTCACTCGCCGGTATCGACATGACGCACGTCGCGTACAAGGGAGCGCCGGCGGCAATGCTCGACGTCATCGCCGGACGCGTCGACTGCCTGTTCGCCAACATCACCGTCGGACAGCCGCAGATCAAGGCAGGCAAGGTGCGCCCGCTCGCGGTCACCAGCGCGAAGCGAATTCCCACGCTGCCCGATCTGCCAACCATGGCCGAGGCCGGAGTGGCCGGATTCGAAGCGGATCAGTGGTTGGGATTTCTTGCTCCCAGTGGCACGCCGTCGTCTATCGTCGACGTCCTGAACAAGGAGATCAATCGTGCACTCCTGGCCGCCAACGTGCGTGCCATCCTCGAGCAGAACGGGATGACCGTCGCGCCCACGTCGACACCCGCAGCGTTCCGCACCTACATTCGCAGCGACTACGACAAATGGGCTTCGCTGGTCAAGACGGCAGGCATCCGGCTCGAATGAGTGCTTGCTGCCCAACGGTGAATCAACGGCGATCGATCTTTGGGTGCACTTGGCCGAAAGATCGCCGCCCGCCTTCTTCACCAGGATCAAATTGCCTGCTCGACGGACATCGGTAGCTTTGCGGCGCTCGCTGGCCGCGCAGGAGCGCCGCTTCGCGCTGGCGCTCCTCGCGCCGGCGCTCGTGGTGCTCCTCCTCACGACGACCGCACCGCTCGTCTACCTCGCATGGACGAGCCTCATGCGCC
>JBDHRR010000018.1:0-40433 GCA_039807685.1 Burkholderiales bacterium | reverse complement strand
GACGAAGCGATGTCGGACGGCCCCAACAGCTGGCCGCTCGGCCGCATGCGCGAGCTCCTCGAAACACTGAAGGAACTCGACGAGACCGTGAAGCGACGCGGCTTCGCCGAAACCGACCTCCTCCCCGTTGCCGCAGCGTCGTGACCGATTCCCGATCCCCGATCCCTGATCCCCGAAACCCATGAGCGCTATCGTCGATGTCATCGCCCGCGAGATTCTCGATTCCCGCGGCAATCCCACCATCGAGGCCGACGTCGTCCTCGAGTCGGGCGTATCGGGCCGCGCTGCGGTTCCCTCGGGTGCGTCGACCGGATCGAAGGAGGCGGTGGAACTGCGCGACGGCGATCCGGCCCGCTATCTCGGCAAGGGAGTGACGCGGGCCGTCGAGCACGTCAACACCGAGATCTGCGAGGCGATCCTCGGCCTCGACGCCTCCGAGCAGGCCTTCGTCGACCGGACGCTCATCGAACTCGACGGCACCGAGAACAAGGGTCGTCTGGGCGCCAACGCCATCCTCGCCGTATCCTGCGCGGTGGCCAAGGCCGGCGCGGAGGAGGCCTCGCTGCCGCTGTATCGCTACCTCGGCGGCGCCGGGCCGATGCAGCTGCCGGTGCCGATGATGAACGTCATCAACGGCGGCGCGCACGCGAACAATGCGGTGGACCTGCAGGAATTCATGCTCGTTCCCATCGGCGCGCCGACGTTCCGCGAGGCGCTGCGCTACGGCGCCGAAGTCTTCCACACGCTGAAGAAGATCATCGACGCTCGCGGCTGGCCGACCACGGTCGGCGACGAAGGTGGTTTCGCGCCCGACCTGTCGAGCAACGAAGCAGCGTTGCAGCTCCTCGTGGAGGCGATCGACAAGGCCGGCTACACGCCCGGCAGCGACATCGCGCTCGCCTGCGACTGTGCGGCCTCCGAGTTCCACAAGGACGGCCGGTACGTGCTCGCGTCCGAGAACCGCGCGCTCGCTGCCGAGGAATTCGCCGACATGCTCGCCGCCTGGTGCGACAAGTATCCGATCGTCAGCATCGAGGACGGAATGGCGGAGGACGACTGGGCCGGGTGGAAATACCTCACCGATCGCCTCGGCCGCAACGTGCAGCTCGTCGGCGACGACATCTTCGTCACCAACACGAAGATCCTGAAGCAGGGGATCGCCAAGGGGGTCGCCAACTCCATCCTCATCAAGATCAACCAGATCGGCACGCTCACCGAGACGTTCGCGGCAGTGACCATGGCCACGCGCGCGAAGTACACGTCGGTGATTTCGCACCGCTCGGGCGAGACCGAGGACAGCATCATCGCCGACATCGCGGTGGGCACCAATGCCGGGCAGATCAAGACCGGCTCGCTGTCCCGCTCCGACCGCATCGCCAAGTACAACCAGCTCCTGCGCATCGAAGAGGACCTGGGTGACGCGGCGAGCTACCCCGGACGCGACGCCTTCTTCAACATCGCCTGACGCCGCGTGCGCTGGCTCGCCCTCGTCTTCGTCGCCTTGATCATCGGGCTGCAGTATCCGATGTGGCTGGGCAAGGGCGGCTGGCTGCAGGTACGCGAGACCGATCGTCAGCTCGCGCAGCAGCGTGAGGCGAACCTCAAGCTCAAGGCGCGCAATGCCGCGCTCGACGCCGACGTACGTGACTTGAAGACCGGGTCGGAGGCCATCGAGGAGCGCGCCCGTTCGGAGCTCGGCATGATTCGCTCCGACGAGGTGTTCTTCCAGCTCCAGCAAGGCGCGGTGGTCACGAGCGCGCCACCGAAGGCCGCCGCCAAGGCAGCCGCCCGATAGCGGCGCGTCCGGCGGTGCCGCAGGTCACGTCCCGGGACAATCCCCGCCTCGTCGAGGCCCGACGTCTTCTGGCGTCGGCACGTGCGCGTCGCAAGAGCGGTCGCTGCGTGCTCGAAGGCGAGCACCTCGTGACCACGTACCGCGCGCGCTACGGGTTGCCGCTTGCGCTCGTCCTGCTCGACGGCGCCGCAGCGAGTCCGGCGCTCGCGGCACTGGTGCGCGCGATGCCCGCCAGCGACGTCCTGCACGTGTCGCGGGCACTCCTTGCCACCGTCGCCGCGACGTCACCCGACGTCGGGGTTCTCGCGATCGTGCCGATCCCGGCCGCGCCTATCGCCGGCCGCGCGGCGCGCCACGTGCTGCTCGACGGTGTGCAGGATCCGGGCAACGTCGGCACCATCCTGCGCACCGCCGCCGCGGCGGGCATCGAGCACGTGCTCCTTGGGAAGGACTGCGCTTCGGCGTGGTCGCCGAAGGCGCTGCGGGCGGGGCAGGGCGCGCACTTCCTGACGGCAATCAGCGAAGATGCGGATCTCGTGGCGTGGACTCGCGCCTTTCGCGCCGCCGGCGGCACGGTGGCGGCAACCGGAGTTGCGGGCGGCGCGGATCTGTATGCGACGCCGATCGCAGCCCCGTGGGCGATTGCGATCGGCAACGAGGGTGCGGGACTCTCGCCCGCGCTCGCCACGGCGGCGAGCCTTGCCGTCACGATTCCGATGCCCGGCGGCATGGAATCGCTCAATGCGGCAGCCGCCGCGGCGGTCGTCCTCTTCGAACTGGTGCGCCGGGAGCGCGCCGTCGGCTATTGCGAGACCCAGAGCAGCGAGAAGTAGCCGTTCTCCAGGCAACCCTGCCCGAAGTTCGACACCCACGTGCCCTCGATGCCTTGGGTAGTCACGCGGATCTGCGACATGTTGGCGGTCAGCGACGTCGAGCCGAACGTGTACGTTGCACCCGGCAATCGGTAGAGCAGGCCTTGCTGCACCGACGGCCCGTCCATTGCGAAGGTGAATGGATTGCCGTTGGCATCGTACGCCTGCCACGCGAAGCGCATCGTCCCGTCGCCGCGTTGCGTCACCGCAAGCTGGGTCCAGTAGGTCGATGTCCCGTTGCCACTGCTGCATCCGCTATAGACGAGTTGCACGGCCCCGGCGTACTGCCCGCCCGCGAAGAACGGCTTGAGCGTCTGCCGCGTGATCGTCTTCACCACCGTGGTCGTGCCGACGACGTAGGTGAGCTGCCCGGTCGCCGAATCGGTCGGCACGAACGTGGCCGTCCCCACCTGCGTCGTCGTCTGCTGACTGGGATTCCACGGCGCCCCGTAGAACGAGCCGGTCGTGTAGTAGAGCGGTCCCGTCCATACGTTGTTGTTGCCGGCGGTGAGCTGGGCGGTGACCCAGGTCGGCTGCTGATCGGTGCCGTAGATGAAGAAGGTGGCGAAGATGAAGTTGCTCGCCTGGATGAAGTTGACGCCCCACCCCGACTCATTGGGATTCCACCAGATGTCGGTGTAATCGACGGCGGCCGCCGGACGCGCGAAGGCGAACGTGGCGAGGACGGCGAGGGCGAAGGTGCGCAGGCGGGAGGACATGGTCATGGTCGCGTCACGTGCGGCAGGAGCCGGAGCAGGAATTCTAGCAGCCTGTCGGGCTTACTTTCGGATATGCGTTGCTGGACCAAAAAGCGATGGATGCGAGGAGCGAGGCGCAGCGAATATCGGGCATATTCGCAAGCGTAGCGACGACGTTGACGCGCCTCGTTGGTGGCAGCCCGAAGGAACCGGCACGCCACGCCCCTCGACGCGGGGCGCGCCGGTCACCATCGGGCCGCCGCTCAGGTGAAGCCGGCGGCGCGCAGCGCGCTGCGCAACTGGTCCTGTTCGAGGGGCGTCAGCGCGAGCAGCGGTGCACATGCGTGGCGCCAGGCGGTGTCCCCGGTGCGATCGGCGAGGATGCTCTTCAAGGCAGGGAGGAAAGGCTGCCGGAAGAGGATCTCGATGAAGGCCGCGATACGGGCTTCGCTGTCCGGGGCCACGTCGGGCGCAAGCAACGCGCCCACGAGATCGGGATACACATTGGCCACTCCACAGATCGTGCCCGCACCGCCCGCGCGCATGAGCTTGGGCAGGTCCGGTTCATGGCCGATCACGACGGTGAGCTGCGGTACCCGGGCGAGGAGTGCCTGCGTGTGCGCCCAGTTTCCTTCGCTGTCCTTGATGCCGACGACGGTGTCTGGAAACGCCGCGGCGAGGCGGGCGACGAGGTCGACCGACAGCGGCGCCGCGGACACCTGCGGCAAGTGGTAGAGGAGCATGCGCAGCCGCGGATCGGCCACGCCTTCGATGACCTGGGCGTACCACGCGAAGAGGCCGTCGTCGCTCGGCTGCTTCCAGAAGAACGGCGGCAGCACGAGCGTTCCGACGCAGCCCGCAGCCACCGCGTGCTGCGTCAGTTCGATCGTTTCGGCGAGCGATGCGCAGCCCGTTCCGGGGAGGATCCGTGCCGGGGCGATACCCGCGGCAAGCAGCGCCTCGACGCCGGCACGCCGCTGTGCCGTCGACAACGACGGCCCTTCGCCGGTGGTGCCGAACGGCGCGATGCCGACCACGCCCTGCGTGAGGAGCCGCCGCGCGTGGGCCACGAAACGTGGGTGATCGATACCGCCGGCGGCGACCAAGGGCGTCAACGTCGCGCACCACAAGCCTTCGATGAAGTGTCCAGAATTTCCATGCATGGTGCAGTCCTCAGATGCCCAGCGCGCGATTGCGCGCGTGGGTGAGATGGGCGTCGATGGCGGCGACCGCCCGAACCGGGTCGCGGGAGAGCAGCGCGGCAAGGAGCGTGAGGTGCTCCTCCATTGCCGGCAGCAGCGAGTCGGTGCTCAAGGTCACGCGGTCGAGGCGGATGAGGCGGATGCGCAGGCTGTTCACCCGATAGATCGACGACACGATCTCGTTGCCGAGTGCGTCGATCATGGTGTCGTGCAGACCCCAGTCGACTGCCTGTGCGGCGGCGAGCAACTGCGGCGACATGCCGCGCGCGGCGCGCCGGACGATATCGCGATGCGCGGCCTCGAGCGTCGCCAGTTGCGCGTCGGTCGCGGTCAGCGCGAACTGCGCCGTGGCTTCCTTCTCCAGCGCCAGCCGAAGCTGGAAGGCATTGCGCACGAGCCTCACGTCGATGTTGGCGATCTGCAGCCCGCGCTGCGGCACCGTGACGAGCAAGCGCTCTGCCTCGAGGCGCGGGATCACCTCGCGGATCGCGCCCAAGGGCAGTCCGGTGAGGGCGGCGAGTTCGCGCTGCGACACGAACTGTCCCGGGCGGATGCGCGCTGCCAGGAGCTGCTGCTGGATGCGCTCGTACGCCTGCCAGCGCAGTCGGCGCGGCGGAGCGGGTCGCGCCGCCGGCGCCGTCAGCGACCCAGCATGAGCTCGGGTAGCCATGTCGACAGTGGCGGAAACAGGGTGACCAGGACCAGCACGACCAGCAGCGGCATCAGGAAGGGCATCGTGGCGCGGGTGACCCGCTCGAACGAGATGTTCGCCACCTTGGCCGTGACGTACAGCACGATGCCGACCGGTGGCGTGATCGTGCCGATCATGAGATTCAGCACGAAGACGAGTCCGAACTGGATCGGGTCGATCCCGAGCTTCAGTGCCACCGGCACCAGGATCGGGATCAGGATCAGCATCGCGGCAAGGCCCTCCATGAAGCAACCGACGATGAGCAGGATCACGTTGACGATCAGCAGGAAGACGATGGGGCTGGTGGCCAGGCTCGTGAGGTAGGCGCCGGCCGCCTGCGGAAACTGCGACAGCGCGAGGCAATAGGCGAGCAACGCCGCCGCCATCACCAGCGCCAGCACGACACCGGTCGTCTCGACGGTGTCGAGCATGATGCGGGGGAGGTCGGCGAGCCGGAAGTCGCGGTAGATGAAGAGCCCCAGCACGATCGCATAGGCAACGGCGACCGCGGCCGCCTCGGTCGGCGTGAACACGCCGCCGAAGAGCCCGGCGAAGAGGATCACCGGCGTCAGCAACGCCCAGAAAGCATCGCGAAACGCTCGCCACAGGTCGCCCAGTCCCGGAAAGGCGTGCCGCGGCAGGTCGAGCTTCGTTGCGATGGCCCGCACCATGACCATCAGCGCGCCCGCCATCAGGAGGCCGGGAATGACCCCGGCGAGGAACAGGCCGCCGATCGACGTTTCGGCGGAGACGCCGTAGATGATCATCGGCAGCGACGGCGGAATGATGGGCCCGATGGTGGCCGACGACGCCGTGACCGCGGCGGCGATGTCGGCCGAGTACCCTTCGTCGGTCATCGCCTTGATCTCCAGGGTGCCGAGGCCGCCGGCATCGGCGACTGCCGAACCCGAGGTGCCCGCGAAGAACACGCTCGCCACGATGTTGGCGTGACACAGCCCTCCGCGCATCCAGCCCACGCACACGGTCGCGAAACGGAAGATCCGCTGGGTGATCCCGGCGGTATTCATCACGTTGCCCATGAGGATGAAGAGCGGAGCGGCGAGCAGCGGAAACGAGTCCGCGGCCTTGGCGATGCGCTGCGCGAAGGCGAGGTCGGGAATGCCGGCGAGCGCGAGGAACGCCCAGCCCGCGAGCGACATCGCCAGCCACAGCGGCGGCCCCAGGAAGATCGCGACGAGCCACACCGCGAGGATCGACAGCATGAGCGTGGTCATCGCGCCGCCTTCACGCCGGATCGCCGCGCGCGATCGCGGCGCGGGGGCCGCGCAGCACCGCGACGAGCGCGATCAGCGCATACACGGCAATCGCCACGGCGGCGATCGGTTCGATGAGGTACACGACTCCGAGATTGAAGGGCACCGCCACGTTTTCCACGTCCCAGTTGTTGCGCACCAGCGCGAGTCCGCGCGAGCCGAGAAGCCAGGCGAAGAGCAGGGTGGCGAGTTCGATGACCACCGCGATCGCCGTCTGCGCGGGCCGCGGCATCCGCTCGACGACGAAGGTCATCGCGAGGTGACTGCGCCGTCGCGAGGCGATGATCCAGCCCAGGAACGCGCACCAGATGAAGAGGTAGCGGGCGAGTTCCTCGCTCCAGGTGAGCGGACTGTTCAACGCATAGCGGAACACCACCTGCGCCAGGACGCACAGGAGGATTCCGGAGAAGACGACGATCGCGGCCGCGTCGATCGTGCGCTCGGCAAGGCGCAGTGCCGCCTTCATGCGCGGCTCACTTGATCGCTTGCAGTTTCTCGTAGGTTCCCTTGCCCCAGCGCGCCTCGAACTTGGGCACCACCGCGCTCACCACCGGCTTGCGGAACGCTTCGATGTCCACGGGGATCACCGTCATGCCGCTCGCCTTGAACGCCTCGACGAGCGCCGCCTCCTGCCTGGCGAGCTCCGCGTTCTGCCAGGTCACGCCGGCGTCGATCGCCTCCTGAATGATCTTCTGGTCCGCGGGCTTGAGGCCCTTCCAGAAATTCTCGTTCACGACGATGATCCGCGGCGTGATGATGTGCGCGGTGAGGACGAGGTATTTCTGCACTTCGTCGAACTTGCCGGACTTGATCGTCGGCAGCGGATTCTCCTGGCCATCGACGGCACCCTGCTTGAGCGCGAGATAGAGCTCGCCGAAGTTCATCGGCGTCGGCCGCGCGCCCCAGGCTTCGGCCATCGCCTTGAAGACGTCGTTTTCAGGAACGCGCAACTTGAAGCCCACGAGGTCGGCGGGCGTGCGCACCTCCTTGTTCGTCGTGGTGACGTGGCGCGTGCCGTAGTACGTGGTGCCCAGGATGCGCATGCCGCGCTTGGCGATGAGTTCGTCGTTGAACGCCTTGCCGACCGGACCGGCCATCGCCTTCACGAGGTGATCGCCATCGCGCCAGACGTAAGGACTCTCGACGACCGAGATTGCCGGGACCCAGGCGCCGAAGTTGGCGGCGCCCTCGGTGACGAGCTGCTGCGTGCCGTTGGCCACCGCTTCGATGGTGTCGCGCGACGAGCCCAGTTGCCCGCCGGGGAACGCTTGGATCGCGATGCGTCCGCCGGACTTCGCCTTCACGTCGGCAGCGATGCGCTCGATCATCTGCACCGAGGGATGCGAGGCCGGTACCACGTCCGACCAGCGCAGCACGATTTCCTGGGCCAGCGCGGTCGTGGGCCAGACGAGGGCGGCGGCCACGATGGCGGGCACGGCAAGGGCCAGGCGGCGAGTGTGTTTCATCGGCGGATCTCCTTGGCAAAGTGGTGGGCCTCGCGTCCCGGCTTGCGCGGCTGCGCACCGGTCGCGTAGGATCGTGGCAGTCTAATGACTGACATGTCAGCGCGCAACCAGTGATCGAAAATCGACTGCGGGCGGCGACGGCCCCGGCCGGGGTGGCGTTGGGCGGCGCCCCCCTGGGCAACCTGTTCCAGCCCGTCACCGCGGCTGCGGCGCAGGCGATGCTCGAGCGCGCGTGGGAGCGCGGCATCCGCTGCTATGACACGGCGCCGCATTACGGCAACGGGCTGTCCGAGCGTCGCTTCGGTGCCGCGCTGCGCGAGCGGCCGCGCGACGCGTACCTGCTGTCGACGAAGGTGGGCCGTCTGCTGCATGCGGCCGCCGATGCCGCCACCGAGCAGCACGGGTACGTCGACCTGCCGCGGTACGTGCAAAGCTACGACTATTCGCGCGCTGGCGTGCTGCGCTCGCTCGCGGAGAGCCGCGCGCGACTCGGCATCGAGCGCATCGACATCGTGTACGTGCACGACCTCGATCGGGCCACGCACGGCGCTGCATTCGACGCGCACTTCCGCACGCTGCTCGACAGCGGCTTGCCGGCGCTGGCCGAGTTGAAGCGCAACGGCGACATCGCGGCGTATGGAATCGGCGTCAACGGCGTCGCCATCTGCCACGACGTGCTGCGGCACGCCGACCTCGACGTGATCCTCCTCGCCGGTCGCTACACGCTCGCCGACACGTCGGCGGCGGCGACGCTGCTTCCGCTGTGCCGGCGGCGTGGCGTGGCGCTCGTCCTCGGCGGGCCGTACAACTCCGGCATCCTTGCCACCGGGACGCATCCAGCCGCCGGCGGCGCCGCCTACTTCGACTACGCGCCGGCGCCGGCAGCCATCGTGGCGCAGGTCGCCGCGATCGAGGCCGTCTGCGCCCGCCACGAGGTGCCGCTGCGCGCGGCTGCGCTGCAGTTCGTGGCCGCCCACCCGGCCGCCGCCGCGGTGCTGGCCGGCGCGCGCAGCGTCGAGGAAGTCGACGATCTCGTGACGATGCGCCACTTCCCGATACCGGCCGCTTTCTGGCGCGACCTGCGTGAACGCGGTCTCGTCGCTGCGGACGCGCCGCTGCCGTTGCCGTGATCGAACGCGTCGACGCGCACCATCACGTCTGGTCGCTTGCGCGCGGCGACTACGGCTGGCTCACCCCGGCGCTGGGACCGATCTACCGCGATTTCTCGCTCGCCGACGCGCGACCCGCGTTCACCGCGGCGCGGATCGACGCCAGCGTCCTCGTGCAGGCCGCGGCGACGGTCGCCGAGACGCGCTACCTGCTCGATATCGCGCGCCGGAGCGACGGGCTCGTCCGCGGGGTGGTGGGCTGGGTCGATCTCGCCGCCCCCGAGGCGATCGCGACGCTTGGCGACCTTGCCGCCGATCCGCTCCTCAAGGGCGTGCGCCCGATGCTGCAGGACTTGCCGGATCCCGAGTGGATCCTGCGCGCCGACGTCGGCCGTGCGCTCGCCGTCCTGCCCGGCCTGGGCTTGCGCTTCGATGCCCTCGTCAAGCCGTCGCAACTGCGGGCGTTGCCGGCGCTGCTCGAGCGTCATCCTGACCTCGCCGTGGTCGTCGACCATGCGGCCAAGCCGGACATCCGTCGTGGTCAATGGGAACCATGGGCGGGCCTCATGCGGGCCGTTGCCGCGCATCCGCGCGTCTGCTGCAAGGTCTCGGGGCTGGTGACCGAAGCGGGTGACGGCTGGACGACCAGCTCGCTGCGCCGCTACTTCGATCACCTCGTCGATTGTTTCGGCCCAACGCGCCTCATGTGGGGCAGCGACTGGCCCGTCGTCGATCTCGCTGGCGGCTACGCGAGCTGGCACGCCGCCACCCTCGAACTGGCGGCGGCGCTCACTCCGGTCGATCGGGCGTCGTTGCTGGGCGGGACCGCGCGCCGCTTCTACGGTCTTTGACGGGCGCCGCGCCGGCCGCGCGTCAGCGAGTCAGTAGATGTGCCGCTGCAACTTCGCGCGGTGCAGGATCGTCGTCGCGATTTCCTCGATCGACTTGGTGGTGGTGTCGAGCATCGGGATGTTCTCGCGGATCATCAGGGCCTCCGCTTCGCGTACCTCGTGGCGACAATGATCGACCGCCGCGTACTTGCTGTGCGGCCGGCGCTCCTCGCGAATTTCGTGCAGGCGCTGCGGCTGGATGGTGAGACCGAAGAGCTTGCCGCGAAAGGGCACGATCGAGGCCGGCAGTCGGCGGGCCGCGAAATCCTCCGGCGTCAACGGAAAATTGGCGGCGCGGATTCCGAACTGGAGGGCGAGGTAGAGCGAGGTCGGCGTCTTGCCGCACCGCGACACCCCCACCAGCACCACCTGCGCCTTGTCGAGTTCGCGCGTGCTGGCGCCGTCGTCGTGCGCTTGTGCGAAGGCGATCGCTTCCATGCGCGCGAAGTAGCCGTGGCTGTTGACGATGCCGTGCGAGCGACCGGCAGCGTGCGAGCTCTTCGTGCGCAGTTCCCCCTCGAGCGGCTGGATGAAGACCTGGAAGAGGTCGAGGGTGAGGGCGTCCACCTCCCGCCGCACGATCTCGCTCATCGCCTCGTCGACGATCGAGCTGATCACGATCGGGCGATGGCCCTCCGCATGCGCGGTCTCGTTGACCACGCGCACGGCATCGGCGACGCGCTCGGGAGTGTCGACGAACGGCAGGGTGACGCGCTCGAAATCGAATTCGTCGAATTGCGTGAGCAGGCTGTTGCCCAGCATCTCGACGGTGATGCCGGTGCGATCCGAGATGAAGAACACGGTGCGCTTGGGGCGCCGGTGACCAGCGCCGATCACCATCGCGACCACACGGGCGTCGTTCCGGGAAGCGCGGCGGGGAGGCTCCCCAACTCGTGCGGGCTCTCGTCGGGACCGTGGAAGTCGGATCCGGTCGACGCCAGCAGGCCGAAGCTGCGGGCGTAGCCGGCGAAGGTCTCGGACTCGGCGCGCGTATGCGACCCCGAGACGACTTCGAGCGCGTCACCGCCGGCATCGCGAAACGTCGCCAGCAGGCGGCGCATCCCGGTCGGCGTGACCGCGTAGCGCCCGGGGTGCGCGAGGATCGCCTGGCCGCCGGCGGCGTGGATCCAGGCGATCGCGTCGACGAATGGGGCCCAGTCGTGGCGCACGTACCCCGGTTTGCCGGGTACGAGATAGCGGCGGAAGACGTCGGACGTCGATCTGGCTCGCCCCTGCGCGACCAGATAGCGGGCGAAGTGCGCGCGCGAGACGAGGTGATCGCCGCCGGCGAAGGCGAGGGCGCCGGCGTAGGCACCACCGATGCCGGCCTCGGCCAGTGCCTGTCCGATGCGCTCGGCCCGGGCCCGTCGTCCGCTGCGCACCTGGGCGAGGCCATTGGCCAGCGTCGAATCGGCGATGTCGACGTGGAGACCGACGACGTGAACGGTGTGCCGCTCCCAGGTGGCGGATATCTCGACACCCGGGACCAGCGTCAACCCGGCAGCCGGCGCCGCGTGCGCCGCTTCGGCGATGCCCGCGGTGTCGTCGTGGTCGGTCAGCGCCAGGACGTCGACGCCATGGGCAGCCGCGCGCGCAACGAGGGCAGCCGGTGCCAGCAGCCCGTCGGAAGCGGTGGAGTGCGCGTGAAGGTCGAACGTCACGTGAGGTCGGTCGAGTGCGTGCAGGCGGCCGTCACCGCAGCGAAGCCCGCGGGCGCGCGGCGCATTGTAGCAATGCGCGTTCGCGCCGTCCGTCCGGATGACTTGCGCTTCCGCGCAAAAGAGTCAAACATATGCCATTGGTATAGCTTGTTGCGGGACTGCAGCCACCTCTTGCCCGAAAGCCTCGTCACGTGAAGATTCTCGATCGTGTTCTCAATCCCCGCGAAATCCGGCGTCGCCTGGGTCTCAATCAGGAGCAGTTCTGGACGCAGATCGGCGTCACGCAAAGCGGCGGCTCCCGCTATGAGAGCGGGCGTGATATGCCTCGTCCAGTCAAGGAGTTGCTGCGACTGGTTCATGTGGAACAGCTGGATCTGTCGCAGGTCAAGAGGGTGGATTTCGAGATCATCGGCTACCTCAAGGAATCGCATCCGGATCTGTACCGCACGCTTCGTCGGGCGGTGCGCAGCCGCCACCGGGGTACGCCCGATCGTGGCGTGAATCTCGACCACGATGGCGAGACCGGAACGTTTCCGGACGACGAAGACTCGCTGCTGCAGACACCGCACGACACGCCGCCACGGTAGCCGCGGCTACGGGAGAGCACCGGCCGGCACCGAGCGGCCGTTTCGCTGCGACACGGCAGCGACGTGCCGATTCGCGCTCGCGCGCCTGCGGTCCGCGGGCCGCCGATTGCGCACCCGTGGCGGGTGCCACGCTGCCACGAGGTAACATCGGCGCTGTCGCGCCTTGCGGCGCACCAATCCGCCCCGCCCATCATGAGTTCATCCCGCCCGCTCGTCATTCCGTTCTCCCGGTTGCGCATGTCCGATGTCGACGAGGTCGGCGGCAAGAATGCCTCGCTGGGAGAGATGATCGGCCAGCTCGCGCCTGCCGGAATCGACGTGCCGGGCGGCTTTGCGACCACCGCCACCGCGTTTCGGGACTTTCTCGCGCACAACGACCTTTCGGGAAGGATCGCCGCCCGCCTGGCCAGCCTCGACGTCGGTGACGTCCCGGCACTGACCGCTGCAGGACAGGAGATCCGCGGCTGGATCACCAAGGCGACGCTGCAACCGGCATTGGTGACGGCGATCGGCGAGGCGTATCGCGAACTTGCCGGCGCTGCAAAGGAGACCTCGTTCGCGATCCGGTCGTCGGCCACTGCCGAGGACATGCCCGATGCTTCATTCGCAGGTCAGCAAGAAACATTTCTTAATATCAATGGGTTAGAGAACGTAATTCATGCTGTACAGGAGGTATTTGCCTCCTTGTACAACGACCGCGCCATCGCCTATCGGGTCCACAAGGGCTACGCCCATGGCGATGTCGCACTCTCTGCAGGCGTGCAGCGGATGGTCCGCAGCGACCTGGGCGCCTCGGGCGTGATGTTCACTCTGGACACCGAGTCGGGCTTCGATCAGGTGGTGTTCATCACCGCCGCCTACGGCCTGGGCGAGACGGTCGTCCAGGGTGCCGTCAATCCCGACGAGTTCTACGTCGACAAGCGCAACCTCGCCGCCGGCCGGCCGGCGATCCTCAGCAAGACCGTGGGGAGCAAGGCGGTCAAGATGATCTTCACCGCCGTGCGCGCCGCCGGGCGCTCGACCGTGACCGAAGTCGTGCCGCCAGCCGAACGAATCCGTTTCTCGATCAGCGACGCCGAGGCCGAGGCGCTCGCCCGGGCCGCGGTGACCATCGAGCAGCACTACGGGCGGCCGATGGATATCGAATGGGGTCGCGACGGGATGGACGGCAAGCTCTACATCCTCCAGGCGCGCCCGGAGACGGTCAAATCACACGAGGAGGGCGCCGAGCACCTGCGACGCTACCGCCTCGGTCGCACGGCGCCGGTGCTGGCGAGCGGGCGCGCCATCGGCCAGAAGATCGGGCAAGGGCAGGTGCGCATGGTTCGTTCCGCCGCCGAGATGGACCGCGTCGCCGAGGGCGACGTGCTGGTCACCGAGATGACCGATCCCGACTGGGAGCCCGTCATGAAACGGGCGGCGGCGATCGTCACCAACCGCGGTGGACGCACCTGCCATGCGGCCATCATCGCCCGCGAGTTGGGCATTCCCGCGGTGGTCGGCTGCGGCAATGCGACGGAGGTGCTCGCCGACGGGGTCGACGTCACCGTCTCCTGCGCGGAGGGCGATACCGGTCACGTCTACGCCGGCCGCCTGCCCATCGAGGTGGTCGACATCGCGCTCGATCGCATGCCGTCGCTGCCCACCAAGATCATGATGAACGTGGGCAATCCCGAACTCGCGTTCGCCTTCCAGCGGTTGCCGAACGAGGGCGTCGGTCTCGCCCGGCTGGAATTCATCATCAACCGCAACGTCGGCATCCATCCCAAGGCGCTCCTCGAATTCGCCACCCAGCCGGCGACGCTCCGCGGCGAGATCGAGCAACGCATCGCCGGCTACCCGAGCCCGACCGAGTTCTACGTACAGAAGATCGTCGAGGGCGTGGCCACCATCGCCGCCGCCTTCTTCCCGAAGAAGGTCATCGTGCGGCTGTCCGACTTCAAGTCGAACGAATACAGCAACCTCGTGGGCGGCGACCGCTACGAGCCGCACGAGGAGAATCCGATGCTGGGGTTCCGCGGCGCTTCGCGCTACATCGCGCCCGAGTTCTACGACTGTTTCGCGCTCGAATGCGAGGCGATGAAGCGCGTGCGCGACGTGATGGGCTTCACCAACGTCGAGTTGATGGTGCCGTTCGTGCGGACGCTGAAGGAAGCCGACGCGGTGCTGCAACTGCTCGCGCGCAACGGACTCGTGCGCGGTGAGAATGGCCTGCGGGTGGTGATGATGTGCGAGTTGCCGTCCAACGCGATCCTCGCCGACCGCTTCCTCGAGCACTTCGACGGCTTCTCGATCGGCAGCAACGACATGACGCAGCTCACGCTGGGCATCGACCGCGATGCGGGCGGCGCCATCGCGGCGACGTTCGACGAGCGCGACGATGCGGTGAAGACGATGCTCTCGCTCGCCATCAAGGCCTGCCAGAAGGCGAACAAGTACGTCGGCATCTGCGGACAGGGTCCTTCCGACCACCCCGACCTCGCGCAGTGGCTGCTCGACCAGGGCATCGAGAGCATGTCGCTCAATCCGGATACCGTGGTCGAGACCTGGCTCGCGCTGGCCAAGGGCCAGACCGCGTAGCGTGCTGTTTCCGGTCGAGCGGCTGCGCCCGCTCGCCTTCCTGCGCCGGCTCGGGATCGCGTTCGGAATCTGCCTGGCGCCGCTCGCCGCGGTCGGATTCGCCATCCCCCTCGGCGCAAAGCTGGGGCTCAACCTGCGCTTCCTGCAGGTGCTGCTGCCGATAGTCGTCGTGCTCGCGTATGCCTTCTACGTGCGCCGCATCGAGCGGCGCCCCCTCGCCGAATTTTCGTCGGCCGGGGCGGTTCGCGAGTCGGCCTTGGGACTGCTGGTCGGCGCCGCGCTCTTCACGACGGTGATCGCGGTGCTTGCGGCATTGGGCCACTTCGACATCGCCGGAAGCGGTACGCCGGCGGGCGCGCTGAAGGCGTTGTCGTCGGCGGTAGCCGCAGCGGTGATCGAAGAGATCGTGTTCCGCGGCATCATCTATCGCCTGACCGAGGCCGCGTTCGGCACCGCCATCGCCATCGGCGCCTCGGCGGTGCTCTTCGGCGGCGCGCACGCGTTCTCGCCGCATCCGACGCTGCTGGCGCTCGTCGCCATCGCGGTGGAGGCGGGCATCCTGCTCGCGCTCGCTTACGTCGTGACGCGTCGGCTCTGGTTCGCGATCGGCATTCACGCCGCGTGGAACTTCACGCAGGGCGGGATTTTCGGGCTGGCGGTGTCCGGCACCGACTCGCAGGGGCTCCTCGCCGGCCGAACGACCGGCCCCGATTGGCTGACCGGCGGAGCGTTCGGCCCCGAGGCGTCGGTGATCAGTATCGTGGTGTGCCTTGTGGCCGCGGCGCTGTTGTGGCGGCGCGCGCGGCGCACCGGACGCCTCGTGCCGCGCACGCTTCCCATTGCATGACCATCGCGTCAGCCGAACGGCCGATGGCGGCAGCGGCGGTCCGCGGCGCTCAATGCGGACATGCGTAACGCGCCATCGATCGACGTCGTCTTCGGCCCCTCGCTGCTCGCTGGTGCAGTGACCGGTATCGCCGCATTGGCCACGCTCGTGGTCGCGCTCGCGTTGCCGGCACCGCCGCTCGTTCAGGCGATCGTGGGCGCGGTGATCCTCACCTGGGCCTGGTCGACCCTGCGCAGCGTCGCCTTGCGGGCGGGCAGCGCCGGCGTGGTCGCCCTGCATCTTGGTGCCGATCGCCTCGTCGTCGTGCGCCATGCCGACGGTCGCAGCGTCGCCGGGCATCTGCGCACCGCGACGTACGTCTCGGCGCTCGTCACCAGCGTCGTCTGGCGGCCCGACGGCGCGTGGCGCACGCACGCGATCCTGGTGCTGCCGGACATGCTCCCGCCGGAGGACTTCCGGCGCCTGCGCATCCTCCTGCGCTACGCGCGCAGCGGGGTGGCCGAAGGCGCTCCCGCGAGCCAGGCCTGAGCCGCCACCAATTGGCCGCTGTCGGCCTTCGCCTGGCCGGCGATGAGATGCAGATAGAGGGGCACCAGGGCGTCGGCGGTGGGAAGCACCGACTTGTCTTCGCCCGGGTGCGTGCGCCCGCGAAGCGGCGAGTGGATCGGTCCGGGGACGACGGCGTTCACGCGCAGCCGTTCGCGGTTCTCCCATTCGTCGGCGAGTTCGCGGGCGAGGGTACCAATGCCGGCCTTCGTCACGGCGTAGCCGCCCCAGTAGGCACGCGGGGTCTCGCCGCGATCGTCGAGCGTGAAGATGACGCTCGCGTCCGGCGCGGCGTCGAGGAGCGGCATGAGTGCGCGCGTGAGCCCCATCGGTGCCGCCACGTTGACGCGCAACAGCGTGAGCCAGCTGTCGAACGATTGGTGCTCCATGGGGCCGAGGGTCCCCAGCGCGGCGGCGGTGTGCACCAGCGCATCGAGGTGCCCGAGTTGCAGTTGCAGCGCGCTCGCGACGTTGCTGAAATCGTCGGCGCCGGCCTTGGCGAGGTCGAGCGGCAGGATGGTGGGCTCGGGGTGCCCGCTGGCGCAGATCGCGTCGTAGAGCGCCTCGAGCTTGCGCTGCGTCTTGCCGTGCAGCACCACGGTGGCGCCGGCGGCGGCGCAGGCACGGGCAAGCGCGCTGCCGAGGCCGCCGCTCGCGCCGGTCACGAAGACGACCCGGTCGGTGAGCGACGGCGCGGCGGAAACGGGAAGGGTGCTCGCCATGGAATGCCGTGCGATCCGTGAATGAAGGGCGCCGCGATGATAGCCCACACGGTTCCGGCGGCGCTGCCAGTGTGCGATGCTTGCGACGTGCAACGCAATTTGCCAGCGCGCAGCGCGCACGCTATAATTTCGAGCTTGCTGTGGGGGTATAGCTCAGCTGGGAGAGCGCTTGCATGGCATGCAAGAGGTCAGCGGTTCGATCCCGCTTACCTCCACCACTGCATCATCGCGGTTGCCACCGCGCAAGTCGTACGCTGGAAGGCCGCGTCCCCATCGTCTAGAGGCCCAGGACATCACCCTTTCACGGTGAGTACGGGGGTTCGAATCCCCCTGGGGACGCCACCATTCCGGACCCGCAGCCCGCCTCCCTCGGCAAGGCGACGATTGATGGTCGCCCACCTTCCTCGGTAAAGCGATGATTGATCGTCGCCCACCTCCGTCGGCAATTCGATGATGGGGCGACGGCGGTGACGCTCTCCGCGCGCGGGAGCGCGCTTCGTGCGCGCCCACCGTCGCGTCGACGCATCGGGGCAATGCGTAGCAAACGGCGAGAATGGACCGTCAGGCGCCCTTGATCTTGCAGGCACTCCGCGGCCACATACGTTTGACGTACATCGTACATCACGTTATCGTACGCGTCGATGATCCAAAGCTACCGCGACAGGCGAACGAGGGAATTTGCCGAAGGGGGGCGGGTCCGCGAATTCGAAGGGTTTCGCCGTCAGATCGAGAAGCGCCTCGACATTCTCGATGCGGCGACCAGCCTCACTGATCTTCGCGGGTTGCCATCGAATGCGCTTGAAGGGCTCAAGGGTGACCGAAAGGGGCAGTACAGCATCCGCGTCAACATGCAGTGGCGGATTTGCTTTGGGTGGCGCGATCAACAAGCCGGGCCCTCGAACGTCGAAATCGTGGACTACCACTGAACGGAATTTTGCAATGGCTCGCACACCAATCCATCCCGGCGAAGTGCTCGCGGACGAACTCGGGGAACTGAACGTCAGTCCGACCGAGTTGGCACGCCAAGTTCGCGTCCCCGCAAATCGCATCAGTCAGATCATCAACGGCAAGCGTGCGGTGACCGGCGACACCGCCCTTCGCCTCGCGCACTGGTTCGGTACGAGTCCGCAGTTCTGGATGAACCTGCAAGCGCTCTACGACGTACGCATTGCCGAGCAGCAGGCCGGAGCGGAGATAGGAAATCTGCCCACTAAGCCCGCAAAACGCGAGGTCGCGCACCGGCGCCTGGCGTAAAGCGTGGGCCGCATGTCGCTATCGAGGGGTGATGCTAGCGATGCGCGGGCGGCCAGATGAGCGCTTGTTCGCCCGGGATCCGATCGCGTGTCGACCGAAGGGGCGGGGCGACGGCGGTGACACTCTCCGCGCGCGGGAGCGCGCTTCGTGCGCCCCCACCGTCGCCTTGACGCGATGGTGTCGTGCGCGGCGAAGAGCGCAGGTCCCGCGCGTAGCCACTGGTCCTTCGTCTCGCATCAGATTGCGGCGTCGACCAGCGGGGCGGGGCGCACGAAGCGGGCGCCTGCCCGCGGAGAGCGTCACGGCCCGCTGCCCCACCACCATGAATCTCGCAACGCCGTGCCACGCTCACGCCTTCGTATCGATCGTTGCCCGGCCCTCGAAAGGCGATGATTGATCGTCGCCCGGTTCCCTCGGCAATTCGATGATGGGGCGACGGCGGTGACGCTCTCCGCGCGCGGGAGCGCGCTTCGTGCGCCCCCACCGTCGCCTTGACGCGATGGTGTCGTGCGCGGCGAAGAGCGCAGGTCCCGCGCGTAGCCACTGGTCCTTCGTCTCGCATCAGGTTGCGGCGTCGACCAGCGGGGCGGGGCGCACGAAGCGGGCACCTGCCCGCGGAGAGCGTCACGGCCCGCTGCCCCACCACCATGAATCTCGCAACGCCGTGCCACGCTCAAGCCTTCGTATCGATCGTTGCCCGGCCCGCGAAAGGCGATGATTGATCGTCACCCGCGTCCGTCGGCAATTCGATGATGGGGCGACGGCGGTGACACTCTCCGCGCGCGGGAGCGCGCTTCGTGCGCCCCCACCGTCGCCTTGACGCGATGGTGTCGTGCGCGGCGAAGAGCGCAGGTCCCGCGCGTAGCCACTGGTCCTTCGTCTCGCATCAGGTTGCGGCGTCGACCAGCGGGGCGGGGCGCACGAAGCGGGCACCTGCCCGCGGAGAGCGTCACGGCCCGCTGCCCCACCACCACGAATTTCGCAAACTGCACGCGGCCCTTGACGTTCCGAACGCTCGTTCGTATGCTTGTCACATGGCGAACGATCGTTCCTATCTCTCGGCCCTGCAGGACTATTACGCACGGCATCGCGCGCTGCCTTCCTATGCTTCGATCGGCAGCCTCCTCGGCCTGCGCTCGAAGTCGTCGGTGGCAGCCCTCGTCGCGCGCTTGAAGCTCGCCGGATTGCTCGAATCGACGCCGGATCGCCGTCTGGCGCCGACCCGGCGCTTTTTTGCGCGGCCGCTCGCGGATTCGCCGGTACGCGCGGGCTTGCCCGAAGCCGTCGAGAGTGGTGATGCCGAGGCGCTCACCATCGACGACTACCTCATCGAGCATCCGTCGTCGACGGTGCTCATTCGCGTGAAGGGCGACTCCATGATCGACGCCGGCATCTTCGACGGCGATCTCGTGGTCGTCGAGAAGAAGCCAGGCGCGAAGAAAGGCGACATCGTGGTCGCCATCGTCGACAACCAGTTCACGCTGAAGCGACTCGATCTCGAAGCCGGTCGCTTCATCCTCCGGGCCGAGAACAAGGCGTTTGCACCGATTCGACCGGAAGGCGATCTCGAAATCTTCGGTGTGATGGTCGGGCTGGTGCGCAAGCTGTAACGCAGGTTTCACTCCAACCCCATCCGCTAGGGCGCGTCCGCGTCACGCGGCGGTTGCGGCGCACGCTCCGATTCGTCGTGCTGCTCATGCGGCGCGTCCGCGCCACGCGGCGGGTGTAGCGCCGTCCGCGATCGACGCGGTCGCGATCGCGCAACAGCCTTTCATCGGGCACGACAGCAAGTGCCGTCGCCGGGCGCGACGGGCGCGCAATGGCGGCGCTCAGCGCTGCGCCACCACCGTTCACGCACGGCGGGTCGAAGCGGCAGCGTCGTGACGACCGCGTCGACCGTTCGTCGCGCACGCCACCTCCCGCACTGGGCGGCGACCGCATCGAGCCGCGCATGAACGGTCGCGAGCAAGACGGGCTGTGACGTACAACCACTGCGTGGCCTACGTCTGTCGGCTGATGGCGCCGCACCGGATGCGCTTGGCATGCTTGCTGCTGACATCGGAGCATCGGGATCGCACGCCAACCCGCCCACGACAGGAGAAACCGGTGAACTACACCCACTACGACTACCTCGATCTTGCGCCGGGTGCGAGCACGGCCCGCATCGAGGCGGCGTACGCCGCAATCCTCGAGCGCTTCTCGTATGGCGCCACCGAGACGGGGCAGGATCTGTCGGGTCTGGTGCGTCGGATCCATGCCGCGTACGAGGTGCTCTCGGTGCCGGAGAAGCGCCGCGATTACGACGCCGAACTCGCGCAACAAGCGGCACTCGCGGACGTCGAGTTGAAGGCGGCGCTGGACACGCAACCGGTTGCTGGCGCTCGTCTCGTGCAGGACGTGCCGGCCGCCTTGCGCGGCGTCGTCGCCTCGCTTGCCGCGTGACCATGCGCATGGCGTTGGCAATGGTTACGGCCGCCGGGAAAGTCTTTTCTTTCCAGTACTGCAAACAGCGATGCGGTCGGCGGCCGTAACCCCTTGCCGGCATCGCGCCTCGCCGCGCGCCGATGTGATCTCCCGCGCGCGCCGACGGCGGAGTGGACAAGCTCGCGTCGCTGCCGATGCGGTCACGGGCGCACGACGTGTCGTGTGTCGCCCGATGGCGGCACGCGCCCGAATGGCACCGCGTCGGGTACGACCCGGTCCGCAGGTGAGGGCAGAGTGGAAGCCCCGCAGCCTGCATTGATAGGGAGCGGAATATCGTGGACAAATGCGTGGCGTGTCACTTCTACGATCGCGACAACAGCCAGACCGCCACGGGCGGCATCCGCTGGGGACAGTGCCGCCGATCGGCGCCGCGATTGCATCCGGTGAATCAAAAGGCCTTCATGATCGAAGGCGTGTGGCCGCACGTGCGCGACGACGATTGGTGTGGCGAGTGGAAGGCAGCAGCGGTTCGCGGCGAAGGACGCCCGGCCGCCGATCGTCTCGGCGCAATGCTCGCTTCCAACGCGGCGACGGTGGCGATGCATCCCGGCATGGTGCCGGTGCGGCCCGATCTGCGGGCAGCGGCGACAGGCGCGGCGCTGACCGCAATGCCGACTCGACCGGCCGGTGTCGCCGGCGTGTCCGCCATTGGCGCGTCACCCGTGCGCCCGGCGAACGCATCGCCTAGACCCGTGGGAACCGCACCGGACCTGGGCACCCTGCGCCCAGGCGGCACCGCCGACTGAGCGATCAATAGTACGGCCCGAGCGGCCGGTTCCGGATCCGCCGCGAGAAGCTGCTAAGGTTCGGACTGCGCGCCCCGGCGCTCGGCGCTGCCGAGCGCGCTGCGCTGGCGTCGCGTCTCGTTCGAGCCACGTCCTGATGTCTGCGTCAGATCCACTGCATGCGCTCGCCGCCGGCACCCGGGTGGTCACCCCGAACAATCGTCTCGCGCGCGCTCTCTCGGCCCGCCACGATGCCGCGATGGTCCGCTCCGGGAAGACCGGATGGACGGCGGGGCGGGTGCTGCCGTGGGATACATGGCTCGGCCAATTATGGCAGGAGGCGATCGACGGCGGCGTGGCGACCAGGCGACGCCTCGCGCCGATCGAAGCAAGCTACCTGTGGCGTCGGATCATCGACGACGATCCGGCGATGCCGGACGCGATCATCGATAGTGGCGGGCTCGCCGATCTCGCCGGGGAGGCGTGGACGCTGGTGCACGCCTGGGGCGTGAGCGGGTGGAGCTGGCGCGCGTGGCGCGACAGCGCGCAGGCGCCGGCAGGCTCCGATGTCCATGCCTTCACCCGCTGGGCCGAGCGCTACCGGCGCGAACTCGACGCCCGGGAGGCCTGCGACGATGCCATGCTCGCCGACGCGCTCGCCGGCTGCGCCGAAAGCATGCGGGGCTGGCGCGGGGGGCGCGTCCTCCTCGCCGGCTTCCTTGAGCTCACGCCGCAGCAGGAGCGGCTGTGCACTGCCCTGCGCACGGCCGGCATGGAGGTCGTGCGGGCCGCCGAACCCGACGCACCCGTGCGCGTGCAGCAGGTGGTGGCCGCCACGGTGCGCGACGAGGTCGTGCTCGCGCTGCGCTGGGCGCGAGAGCATGCGCTGCGGACGCCGGAGGCGACGATCGGCATCGCCATCAACGGTCTCGCTGCGCGCCGCGACGAAGTACGCGCGCTCGCCGAAGACATCCTGTGTCCGGCGCTGCAACTGCCCGGCCACGTCGAGGCCGGGCGGCCGTACGACCTCTCGCTCGGCGCGCCGCTTGGCGAAGCGCCGATCGTGGCCGCCGCGCTGGGCTGGCTGGGACTCGCGCACGGGCGGCTCGATCGCGCGGCTGCGGCTGCGCTCTTCCGCTCGCCGTACGGCCCGGGACGGTGGGTCGCTCGCGCGGCGCTCGAGCGCACCTGGCTCGAGGCCGGCCGCGTCGACATCTTCCGCGACGAGGCGGCCCGCGCGCTGACGCGCGTCGACGCGGCTGCCGGCGCCAAGCTCGCCGCCGCGCTCGCCGCGAGTGACCTTTCTCGGCCGCACACCGCGCGCGAATGGGTGGCCCGCTGGCGGGCCTTCCTTGGCGGCTGCGGTTGGCCCGGCGAGGCGCCGCTTGCCGGTGCCGCCTACGAGGGACGCGAGGCATTGGCGCGCATGCTCGACGACTTCGTCCGGCTCGACGCCCTCGGCATGCGCCTGGCGCCGGGCGAAGCGCTCGCCCTGCTGCGGGACCAGGCGGCCGCCCGCGTCTTCCAGCCGCAAGGTGGCGGCGGGCCGGTGCTGCTCCTCGGCCTCCTCGAAGCGGCATCACTGCATTTCGATGCCCTGTGGGTAGCGGGATTGTCGGGGCAGGAATGGCCGCCCGCGCCGCGCCCCAATCCGTTGCTCCCGCTTGCCTGGCAGCGCGAACGTGGGGTGCCGCGATCGAGCGCCGCACGCGAATGCGCCTTCGCCACCCGGGTCACCGAGCGGTTGCGCGCCGGGGCACCGGACGTCGTCCTGAGCGCGCCGGCGGTGCTCGCCAATGCGACAGTACGCCCCACGGCACTCGTCACCGGACCCTGGCCCACTTCGCTCGCCGCGCCGGGAGACGACACCGCGCACCAACTCGCAACCGCCGGCGTACTGGAGAGCATCGTCGACGGGCGCGCGCCGGCCCTCGGCCCCGGACCGGCACGTGGCGGCGTCGGCGCGATCGCCGCGCAGGCCGACTGCCCGTTCATGGCCACCGCGCAGTACCGGCTGCGCGCCGATCCCTGGCCGATCCCGACCGCCGGCCTGTCGCACCTGGAACGCGGGCAGATCGTGCATGCGCTCATGGCCTCGTTCTGGCACGCGGTGGGCAGTCATGCCGGACTGCTCGCCCTTACGGCGTCCGGGCTACGCGATCACCTCGACGCCGCGGCGGCGATGGCGCTGCGCGTGGTGCCCCCCGTGCGCTGGGAAGCGCTCCCGCCGGTGCTTGCCGCGGTGGAGCGCGAGCGACTCCCGAGCCTTGCTGCCGAATGGATCGAGACGGTCGAGCGACCCCGTCCGGACTTTCGCGTCGAGCGCATCGAGGCGCGCGGGAGCATCGAGCTTGCGAACCTCGTCTTCAGCGTGGCACTCGACCGCGTCGACGCGCTCGTCGACGGCAGCGTCGCGATTGTCGATTACAAGACCGGTAACGTCGACTCGCCGAAGACCTGGTTCGCCGACCGGCCACGCTCGCCGCAGCTCGGCGTGTACCTCCTTGCGCTGCGCGGCGAGGCGCCGCCGGTACCGGTTCGCGCGGTAGCCTATGGCTGCCTGAAGCCCGGAGCGATCGGCGTCGCCGGCTATGCGGCCGACCACGCGCAGTGGCCCGCGCTGAGCGATGCGGCGCGCAGCGAGGATCCTGCGGGTTGGGCGGGCATCGAGGCGTTCTTCGCGACCCAGCTACCGATCATCGCCGCCGAGATTCGCGACGGCATCGCCACCGTCACGCCACGCGCGGCGCCAAACGAGCCGTGCCGGCGCTGCGCGCGGCAGGCGCTGTGCCGCATCACGGCGGCGCGCGGATTCGGCTGGGCCCCCGGCGAGGCGCTCGATGAGTGATCCCGGCGACGCGGCGCGTCTCGCCCGCGATGAGGCGCACCGGCGGCGCGCGCTGGCACCCGACGCCTCGTTTCTCGTGCAGGCGCCGGCGGGTTCCGGCAAGACGGAATTGCTGATGCAGCGCTACCTCGCGCTCCTCGCCCGGGTCGAGGCGCCGCAGCGCGTGGTGGCGATGACCTTCACCCGGAAGGCCGCGAGCGAAATGCGCGAGCGCATCGTCGCGGCGCTGCAGGCCGCGCGCGACGGCGCCCCGGTCACCGCCCCGCACGAGGCGACGACGCGGCAGCTCGCCACGGCGGTACTCGCGCAGGCCGATCGTCTGGGCTGGTCGCTCCTCGCGCACCCCGCCCAACTCGCAATCTTCACCATCGACGCCCTGTGCGCGACGCTGGCGGGCGAAGCACCCGTCACCAGCCGCCTCGGGCCATCGCTACGCATCGTCGAGCACGGGCAGGCGCTCTACGACGAGGCGGCGCGCGCGGCGCTCGCCGGCGCCGCGTACGACGATCCGCACTGGCGACGGTTGCTCGCGCATCTGGACAACGACGCCGATCTCGTGGTCGATCTCGTGGCGTCGCTGCTTGCTTGTCGTGACCAGTGGCTCCCGCACGTGGTCGGACGCGATCCGCCGGCACTGCGCGCGGAGCTCGAAACTGCGCTGCGCATCGAGATCGAGGCCGAGCTCGGTGCGGCGCGCGCGCGGGGTCCGGCAGGGCTGCTGCCGGCGATCGCCCGGTGCGCGACGGGTGCCGCGGCCGTGCTGCGGGCCGACGGCGGCGATCCCGAACTCGCCGCCGCGCTCGAATGCTGCGCGGCGCAGGGCGGCTTGCCGGGCACGCACTACGGCGAACTCACGAGCTGGCGCGGCGTCGCGGGCTGGCTCTTGACCAAGGATGGTGACGCGCGCCGCAAGGTCACGCAGGCGGAGGGAATTCGCCCGGCGAAGGCCGGTGGCGCCGCGGCGCGAGCCGCGATGATGGCGATGCTCGCCGACCTCGCCGACACCCCGGAGCTCGTCGCGGCACTCGGTCTCGTCCGCGAATTGCCGGACGCGCGCTTTGCCGACGACGCCTGGGACATCGTCGTCGCGCTGCTGCACATCCTGCCGCGCGCCGTCGCACAACTGCACGTCACCTTCGCGCAGCGCGGCGCGACCGACTTCACCGGACTCGCGCTGGCGGCTACTGCCGCGCTCGGTGCCGCCGAGTCGCCGAGCGACCTCCTGCTGCGGCTCGATCTCACCATCGAGCACCTGCTCGTCGACGAATTCCAGGACACCTCCGCCGCGCAGTTCGGACTCATCGGCCTGCTGACCGCAGGCTGGGCGCCGGGCGACGGTCGCACGCTCTTCGCGGTCGGCGATCCGATGCAGTCGATCTATCGCTTCCGCAATGCCGAGGTGCGGCTCTTCCTGCAGGCGATCGCCGAGCGGCGCATCGGCAGCGTTCCGGTCGAGTTCATCGACCTCGCGCGCAACTTCCGATCGCAGCGACCTCTCGTCGCCTGGGTCAATCGCCTGTTTCCGGCGATCCTCGGCGCCCGCAACGAGCCGTGGCGCGGCGCGGTGGCATTCGCCGCGGCCGCGGCTGCCCACGACGACGACGATCACGGCGCACCCACGCTCGATGTGGTGGCGAGCGCGGAGGAGGAGGCGGCGTGCACCGTCGAGCGCGTCCGTGCGGCGCTCGCCGCAGGCTCGACCGACATCGCCATCCTCGTGCGCACCCGCCGCGACCTCAAGCTCATCCTGCCCGCGCTGCGCGCCGCCGGCATTGCCTTCGCGGCGGTCGAACTCGATGCGCTGGCGGCACGGCAGGCGGTGCAGGACGTGCTGGCACTCGCGCACGCGCTCATCCAGCCGGCGGATCGGCTCGCCACGCTCGCCGTGCTGCGCGCGCCGTGGTGCGGCCTCGTGCTCGCCGATCTCTTCGTCGCCGCCGAACACCTCGACGGCGGATTGCCGGGACTCCTTGCCGCACTGCCGGCGATCGATGGACTGTCGGCAGACGGTCGGCAGCGCCTGCTTCGCCTTGCGCGGATCATGACACCCGCGTTCGCCGAGCACGGACAAGGCCTCCTGGCCGATCGCGTACGCGGAACGTGGCTGGCACTCGGCGGTCCGGCCACGCTCACCGAGGCAATCGACTTTACCGCCGTCGACGATGCCATCGCCGTGCTCCGCCAGCACGCCCGCGGCGGCGATGTCGACGACTGGGATGCCGTGCGCGACGAACTCGCTGCGCGCTTCGTGACCTCCGCCGAGGAGGCCACGACCGCGGTGAAGATCATGACGCTCTTCAAGGCGAAGGGGCTGCAATTCGACACGGTCGTCATCCCCGGACTCGCGCGCACGCCCCGCGCCGACGACCGGGACCTCCTGCGCTGGCGCACGCGACAGCAAGGCCTGCTGCTCGCGCCGCGCACTCGCCGCGGCAGCCGGGAGGCGATCTACGACTACCTCGGCTGGCTGGGCAAGACCGAAGCCGACCACGAGGTGGGTCGCATGCTCTACGTCGGCGTCACCCGCGCCGAGCGACGGCTGCATCTGGTGGCCGTCACCAAGGCCGAGGTCGATGCCGCGACCGGCAATGCGGTGTGGCGGACGCCACCACCCAGTAGCGCGCTCGGGAAATTGTGGGGCGGCGTCGTCGATCAACTCGACGCGCCAGCGCGGATCGCGAGCGATGCTCGCGACACCGCGACGCCGGCGCCCCCGCTGGTACGGCTGCCGGCCGATTTCGCGCTGCCCCCGTTGCCCGTGACGGTGCCGCCCGCGCTGGTACGGGCGCCGCGTGCGACCCGCCCCGAATTCGAGTGGGCCCGCGCCGAAGCAGCGATCGTGGGGACGGTGACGCATCGCTACCTCGCCCGCCTGGCCGCGGACCCCGCACTCGGCAGCGACGCACGCCGACGCGAGGCGCTCGCGCCGCGGCTGCGCGCGGAATTCGCCGCCGAAGGGATCGGCGAGCAGGCCCTCGAGGCGGCGGTGCGCGACGTTCTCGCCGCGCTCGCCGCCATCGCCGAGGACGCTCGCGGGCGTTGGCTCTTCGACCCCGCTCACGTCGATGCGCATAGCGAATGGGCGCTGGCCGGTGTCGACGAAGGCGCACTCGTGCACGTCATCCTCGATCGCACGTTCGTCGCCGACGGCGTGCGCTGGATCATCGACTTCAAGACGGGGCGCCACGAGGGCGCCGACGCCGATGTCTTTCTCGCGCAGGAAGTGGCGCGCTACGCGGCGCAGCTCACGCGCTACGCGCGGATCGTGCATGCCATCGAGGCGCGGCCGATTCGCCTCGCGCTCTATCATCCGCTCGTCCCTGGCGGCTGGCGCGAGTGGCCGTTTGCGCCGGACGCGCAGGCATAGCCCGCGGGCAGGCGGCAATTGCGATAGAATTCAACACTTTGGCTCGACATCCCGCGCACTGCCGGCGTCGCTGAGGCGATCGGTGCAGTGGGCGGCCCCCTCACGTGCGGCTCTATCGCGGACTTCCGTCCCGCGCCGACGGCCCGATCGCGCTCACGATCGGCAACTTCGACGGCGTTCATCGCGGTCACCAGGCGATGCTCCTGCGGTTGTGCGAGGCCGCGGAAGACCTGCGGCTGACGCCCGCGGTGCTGACCTTCGACCCGCATCCCCGCGAGTTTTTCGCGAAGGGGACCGCCCCGGCACGACTCACCCGCCTCGCGCAGAAGCTCGAAGTCTTCCGCGCGTTCGGCGTGGCACGCACCTACGTCGCGCGCTTCGATGCCGCCCTCGCGCAACTCACCGCCGACGCCTTCATCGACGAGGTGCTCGTGCGCCGCCTCGATGCGCGCTGGGTCCTCGTCGGCAACGACTTCCGCTTCGGCAAGGGCCGCGCGGGCGACCTGGGCGTGCTGCGCCGTCACGCCACGACGTTCAGCGTCGAGGCGATGCACACGGTGCTGGTGAACGGCGAGCGCGCGTCATCGACCTCGGTGCGCGAGGCGCTCGCCCGCGGCGAACTCGACCGCGCTGCGAGCCTGCTCGGTCGCCATTACACGGTGAGCGGCCGCGTAGCGCACGGTGAGAAGCGCGGGCGCACTCTGGGTTTTCCGACCGCCAACCTGCCGCTCACGCGGCGGCCGGCCGTCGCAGGGATCTTCGCCGTGCGCGTGCACGGCCTCGGCCCGGCGCCGCTCTCCGGTGTGGCGAGCGTTGGCGTGCGCCCGACGATCACGGCGCATGGCCAGCCGATCCTCGAGGTGTACCTCCTCGATTTCGCCGACTCGATCTACGGTCGCCGGGTGCGCGTCGAATTCCTGCACAAGCTGCGCGACGAGGAGAAGTACGACGATCTCGCTGCGCTCACGCGGCAGATGCATGCCGACGTGGCGCAGGCCCGCGCGTATTTCGCGACACTCGATCGCGCCCCCGACCCCCTTCCCGCCAGCGCGGCATGACCACGCCGCCGGCCCCACCACGATCCGCCATGCCCGACGCTCCGAAGACCGACTACCGCAGCACGCTCAATCTCACCGACACGCCGTTTCCGATGCGCGGCGATCTCGCGCGCCGCGAGCCGGGCTGGATTGCCGAATGGCAGCGCACCAAGGTGTACGAGGCCATCCGCGAGGCGGCGGCCGGGCGCCCGCGTTTCGTGCTCCACGACGGACCCCCGTACGCCAACGCCGACATCCACATCGGCCACGCGGTGAACAAGATCCTCAAGGACATCATCGTCAAGAGCAAGGGTTTCGCGGGTTTCGACGCCCCGTACGTGCCGGGCTGGGATTGCCACGGCATGCCCATCGAGGTGCAGATCGAGAAGACGCACGGCAAGAACCTCTCGGCCGCCGAGACGCAGCGCCTGTGCCGCGCCTATGCGAGCGAGCAGATCGACAAGCAGCGCGAGCAGTTCAAGCGGCTTGGCGTGCTGGGCGACTGGGATCACCCCTACACGACGATGGCCTACAAGAACGAGGCCGACGAGCTGCGCACGCTCGGCAAGGTCCTCGAGAAGGGCTACGTGTATCGGGGGCTCAAGCCGGTCAACTGGTGCTTCGATTGCCAGAGTGCACTGGCCGAGGCCGAGGTCGAGTACGAGGATCGGGTCGACCTCGCGATCGACGTGGGCTTCGCGCTCGATCCCGCCGATCGCGCCACGCTCGCCAGGGCGCTGGGCCTGTCCGCGATGCCGGATGGCGACGTGCATGCGGTGGCCTGGACCACGACGCCGTGGACGATCCCCGCCAACCAGGCCTTGAACGTGCATCCGGCCATCGTCTACGCGCTTGTTGCCACCCCGCGCGGACACCTCCTGCTGGCGCAGGATCTGGTCGAGTCGATGCTGAAGCGCTACGGCCTCACCGGCGACGTGGTGGCCACGGCCCCGGGGGCCGCGCTCGAACGCATCCGCTTCCGGCACCCTTTCTACGATCGCATCTCGCCGATGTACCTGGGCGAATTCGTGACGCTGGAGCAGGGGACGGGGATCGTGCACTCGTCGCCGGCGTACGGCGTGGACGACTTCCTCTCGTGCCGCCGCTACGGCATGAAGGACGACGAGATCGCCAATCCGGTCACCGGTGACGGCAGCTACGCCAAGAGCCTCGAGTTCTTCGGCGGGTTGAACATCTGGAAGGCCAATCCGCTCGTCGTCGACAAGCTACGCGAGGTCGGTGCGCTCTTGCACGTCGAGAAATTCACGCACAGCTACATGCACTGCTGGCGCCACAAGACGCCGATCATCTATCGCGCGACCACGCAGTGGTTCGCGGGGATGGATGAGGTGGCGGGCTACCACGGGGCGAGGCCCGCCGAGACGCTGCGCGCGACGGCGCTGCGCGGCATCGAGGCGACGACCTTCTATCCGGCGTGGGGCAAGGCGCGGCTCACCGGGATGATCGCGCACCGACCCGACTGGACGCTGTCGCGCCAGCGCTCGTGGGGCGTGCCGCTGCCGTTCTTCGTCGATCGCGAGACCGACGAGCTGCATCCGGACACCATGGCGCTCCTCGAACTCGCCGCCTCCCGGGTCGAGCACGGCGGTATCGAGTCGTGGTTCGAGGCGAGCGCCGAAGACTTCGGCGTCGACGAGAAGAAATATCGCAAGCTCACCGACACGCTCGACGTGTGGTTCGACTCCGGCGCCACCTTCCAGACCGTGATGGGCGGCCCCGACGCGGCGCGCACCGGCATGGGCTCGCACGCGCGCTGGACGCGCTTTCCTGCCGATCTGTATCTCGAAGGCTCCGACCAGCACCGAGGGTGGTTCCACTCGTCGCTCCTCGAATCGTGCATGCTGCACGGCGTGCCGCCGTACAAGGCGCTGCTCACGCACGGCTTCGTGGTCGACGGCGACGGCAAGAAGATGTCGAAGTCGAAGGGGAACGTGGTGGCGCCGCAGAAGGTCGCCGATACGCTGGGTGCGGAGATCCTGCGCCTGTGGGTGGCCGCGACCGATTACTCGGGCGAGCTCAACATCAGCGACGAGATCCTGAAGCGCGTGGTGGAGAGCTACCGGCGCATCCGCAATACGCTGCGCTTCCTGCTCGCCAATACCTCGGACTTCGATCCGGCGACGCAGGCGCTGCCGGTCGCCGACCTCTTCGAAGTCGATCGCTACGCGCTCGCGCGCACGCAGATGCTCGCCCGTGCCGTCGACGGCGACTACGAGCGCTACGAGTTCCACGTCGCCGTGCAGCGTCTCACCCATTTCTGCTCGGAGGATCTGGGCGGCTTCTACCTCGACGTCCTGAAGGATCGCCTCTACACGACGGGGCGTGACTCGCGGCCGCGCCGCTCGGCGCAGACGGCGCTCGCGCTGATCCGCGATGCGCTGCTGAAGTTGATGGCGCCGATCCTCTCGTTCACCGCCGAGGAAGCGTGGCGGATCCTGCACCCGCGTGAGGTCACCATCTTCGCGGAACTGTGGCGCAACGACGCGCTCGACCTTCCCGACGAGCCGGCGCTCATCGCCAAATGGGAGAGCATCCTCGCGGTCCGCGCCGCGGTGGTCAAGGAGCTGGAAGCGGTGCGCCAGACGGGCGCGATCGGCTCGTCGCTGCAGGCCGAGGTGACGATCGTCGCCCCCGCCGAGACGCATGCGGCACTCGCCTCGCTCGCCGACGACCTGCGCTTCGTCACCATCACCTCGGCGGCCGCGGTGACGCCGGGTGCGGCACTCGCGGTGACGGTCACGCCGAGCCCGCACGTCAAGTGCGAGCGCTGCTGGCACTGGCGCAGCGACGTCGGCGCCGACGCAGCGCATCCCGCGCTGTGCGGGCGCTGCGTGTCGAATCTCTTCGCGGCCGGCGAGCCGCGCCGCTTCGCCTGACGCGCGCGATTGCGCATGACGAGCGACGCGCCCACGACAGGGTCGGCCGCATCCGGCTGGACGCGCTGGCTGTGGCTGGCGGCCGCAATCGTCGTCGCCGATCGCGCGACCAAGCTGTGGGTCGAGGCGGCCTTCCGCGAAGGCGAGTCGATCCGGGTGACCGGCTTCTTCGATCTGGTGCTTGCCTACAACACCGGCGCCGCGTTCAGCTTCCTCGCCGATCACGATGGCTGGCAGCGCTGGCTCTTCACCGCGATTGCGCTCGCCGCGAGCGGCTTCCTCGTGTGGATGCTGCGCCGGGGCGGCAGTCGCTTGCTCCTCGCCGGCTGCGCACTGATCCTGGGTGGCGCCCTCGGCAATCTGTGGGATCGCCTGGCCGCGGGGCGGGTCACCGACTTCCTGCTCTTCCACTACGCCGGCTGGTCGTGGCCCGCATTCAACGTTGCCGATTCCGCGATCACCGTGGGCGCGGCGCTCCTCATCATCGACAGCTTTCGCGCGCCGCGTCGGGCGGCGGCGCAGTGACGGGCATCACCATGGACATTCTTCTCGCCAATCCCCGCGGCTTCTGCGCCGGCGTGGACCGCGCCATTGCCATCGTCGAGCAGGCGCTCGCGCAATTCGGGGCGCCGATCTACGTCCGCCACGAGGTCGTGCACAACCGGTTCGTCGTCGACGGCCTCAAGGAGAAGGGAGCGATCTTCGTCGAGGAGCTCGCCGACGTGCCAGCGGGTGCCACGGTCGTCTTCTCGGCGCACGGCGTCTCGAAGGCAGTGCGCGCCGAAGCCGAGGCGCGCGGCCTGCGCGTGTTCGATGCGACCTGCCCGCTGGTGACCAAGGTCCACGTCGAGGTTGCGAAGATGCGCGACCAGGGTCGCGACATCGTCATGATCGGCCACGCGGGGCATCCCGAGGTCGAAGGCACGATGGGTCAGGTGGCGGGGGGCATCCACCTCGTCGATTCGGTCGCCGACGTCGAGGCGCTCGTGGTGCGCGATCCGCAGCGACTCGCCTACGTCACGCAAACGACGCTGTCCATCGACGACGCGGCGGCGATCGTCGGGGCGCTGAAGGCGCGCTTCCCCGCAATCGTCGGTCCCAAGCGTGACGACATCTGCTACGCCACGCAGAACCGGCAGGATGCGGTGAAGGCGATCGTGCCGCAGGTCGACGCGGTGATTGTCGTCGGCAGCCCCAACAGCTCGAATTCCAACCGCCTGCGCGAGGTTGCGGCGCACCGTGGCGTGCCGGCGTGGATGGTCGATCGCGCGGAGGAGTTGCGGCCGGAATGGATTGCCGGCAAGCGCCGTATCGGCGTCACCGCGGGCGCTTCCGCACCGGAGATCCTCGTCCAGCAAGTGATTGCGCGACTGCGCGAACTGGGCGCCGCCGGCGTCACCGAACTCGCCGGCACCGCCGAGAACGTGGTCTTTCCGATGCCCAGGGGATTGGCCGGCGAGGGGCACGCGAAAATGCCCGAGCGCGGACCGACGAAGTCGTAGCGGTGCGGCCGCGGCGCGCCGGTCGCGCGCATCAACGCGTTCGCTTGGGCTTCTCCGAATGGAGCCAGAGGTTCACGCTCACGAACACGACGAGCGCGAGCAGCGCCGCGAGCCCGGCGACCAGCGCGTGCGGTACGCGTTCCGTCAGTGCACGGACGAGCGCCTCGCCGAAGTAGAACGGCGTCACCAACGCGAGCCACTGCCGCTGCTTGCGGGCGCCGCGGATCACACCGGGAAAGAGAAGCGCCAACGGCAGCGCCTTCACGGCGCGGAAATGCGCCGCCGGTAACGGGGAGAGGACGACTTCCCACACGAGTTCGAGCAGGATGAGTGCCGCCAGTCCCGCCGTCGTGAGTCGCGGAATCAACTGACCGGCACGAATTCGTAGAGCTCGAAGCCGGGACCTTGCTCGACGAGCTTGGTCAGTACCGCAAAGCCCGTCGCACTCCCGCGGCGCAGCGTGATTGCCTGCTCGACCCCGAAGGCACCTGCCGGCACGATGATCTGCGATGGTGACGCCTCGGCGTGATGGCTATCCTCGTCGGGAAGGATGACCGCGGGCTGCACCGTCGACTGCGCGCCATCCTCGCCGGCGGCGGTCGCCGCCTCCGGATTCTCCGACAGCAACTCGCAGCCGAACTCGAGCGCGCTCGTCTTCAGCGTATTGCGGAACCAGCGCACCATCGCCACCTGGAGACTCGAACGTCCCTCGATCCGCAGCGCGACGAGATCGCCGATGCGTAGCGTGGTGGGTGCTGCATCGGTCTGGCGCAGGGCGTAGCCGGCCGGTGTGTGATTGATGACCTGGCAATGCGCCATCGGCGGCAGCCCCGTCGACGAGCGGCCCGCCGGCGCGTGCACACCGCGGCTGTACTGCCAGACGCCGGTCAGCCCGGCGCAGGTGACGACCCGCGCCCGCGAAGGGAGGCGGTTGAACTGGCGGGCGGGCGGAATCGCCCATTGCCGCAAGAGGCGTTCGAGGAGCGAGCGGTACTGCGCCCGGGCCGTGCGATCGCGGCCCACCCCGTCCGGCGGCGCGCCGCTCGCGTCGAGATGGCCCAACTGCTCCTGGATCTGGAACGCCAAATCGAAGGTGAGCAGGAAGAGCTTGCTGCCGTCGATCGAGCCGCCCTTGTTGGCGGAAAACGGCGGGAAGTCGTGCCCGATGGGAACGATCGCCACCGCCTTCGCCATGCGGTGCACGGGCGCCACGTCGGTGAGCTTCGCCCAGTGTGCGTGCGCCTGCACGTAGCGCAGCACCAGCGCGAGCTGACCGGGAAGGAAGCCGTAGGGGTTGGCGAGCGCCACCAGCAGCGACTGGATCACCAGCCGTTCCACGGTGACGTCCGGCGCCTCGCCGGCGAGCGGCAGGAGGTGGAGGTTGCGTTCGCGCGCGAATGCATAGACGGCGTGTGCGTCGTGCCAGGTCCGGGGCGGCACCGGCGCATACGACAGGTAACTCGTCACCAGGATGCGCGCGGTGCACTGGATGCAGCGGTGGACGAGTGCCAGGAGGAGGCGTTGCCCGCCGAGGGCGATCCGCTTCGCCGCTTCGCTCGCCAGCAGGCGCTTGTACGCCAGCGCAAGCTCGCTCGCCAGCGTCAGCGCCGCCTTGGCCGCGTCGAGTGCGGATCCCGTCAGCGGATGCGGAGCCTGCGCAAAATGACGTTCGAGCACCGGCCAGAGCGCGCTTGCCGCGGTCCAGTAGTGCTCGGTGAGTTCGAGCCGCTTGCCGTCGCTCATGGCGACGCGGTTGGTCGCGGCCAGGGCATCGCCGATGATGCGGGCCACCTCGACTGGATCCCGCTCGCGCTGCCGAGCGAGCCACGCCGCCACTTGCGCCGGGCGGACTTCCGGCGGATTGGCGGGGTGGGCTTCGACAGCGGGCAGGCTGAGTGCTAGGGCCATGTGCGGTCCGTCAGCATGATGCTCGCATTGTAGGCAACTGCGTCCCGTTTGCCGCGACGATGATCGCGTTGCGCGAGCAATAAGCGACATCCGTGCCAACTGGCGTGCCGTCGGGCCGCCCGCCGGCCGGGCGTACCGCGGCGGTGCCGCGGGTTCGGGGTCGGGCCGTGCCCGCTACGCGAGGCCCGGCAGATGGCGGATGTTCGCTTCGCCCGCATCCGCTCCGAGGAACTCCGTCACCGCGGCGATCTGGTCGGCGACCATGAAGGTCGGCGCGTGTCCCACGCCGGCGAAGGTGCGCAGCGTCGCCCGCGGCCCGCGCTCGGTCATCGCCTGGGCGGTCGCCGCCGAGAGCAGGTCGGACGATTCGCCGCGGGTGACGAGCACCGGGCAGCGGATCGCATCCCACAACTGCCACAGGCCCACTTGTGCCGGGTCGGACGAAAACGGCACGCCGATCCCGGGGTCGTAGCTCAAGCCCCAGCGACCGTCCGGGCGCTGTCGCGCCGTGGTTGCGGCGAGGTGGTGCCACTGGGCGTCGTCGTGCGGTCCGAACGGCGCCGATACGGTCCGGATGTAGGCCTCGAGTTCGGCGAACGATGCAAACGACGGGTCCTGGCCGACGTACTGGCCGATCCGCTTCAAGGCGGCGACGTCGAGCACCGGACCGACGTCGTTGACGACGAGCCGCTCGATGGGCGTGCCGGGCTGTGCCGCCAGCACGAGCCCCAGCAGGCCGCCCATCGACGTCCCGACGAAGGCGACGCTGGTCACGTTCGCCCGCGCGATGAGCGCGGTGAGGGTGCCGAGATACGTGGTGAAGACGTAATCGTCGGCAACGCGCAGCCATTCGCTCTCGCCACGACCGGGCATGTCGACGGCGAGCACCCGGTGGGTCGGCGCGAGCGCCTCGGCCAGCACGTCGAAGTCGCGGCCATTGCGGGTGAGTCCGTGCACGCAGATGACGACGCGTCCGTTCGCCGGGTCACCCCATTCGTGATACGCGACGCGGTGGAAGCCGTGCGGCGAGAGCCCGGCAAACGACAGCGTGCGCGGGGCGGTGCGGGTGAGCATGGTGGGTGGCAACCGGGAGTTGGCGGGCGAGCCGCATTGTGCCATCGCCGCCGTCGCTAGACCCTGATCGGCGGACCGGCTCTCGCGAGCCCGGCATCGGCATCGAGGAAGGCGACGACACTCGCCCGCCGGGCCATCGTGTCGCGATAGCCGAGCGCCGCCAGCGCGCCACAGAATTGTCGATCGAAGAGGAGGTAGGAGATCAGGTCGGCGCCGGCCCCCTGGGTGCTGCCGAGACTGCGCAGGAGGTTGCGCAGCGTGCGCGGCAAGCGGTCGACGTAGCGCAGCGCGAGTTCCCCCAGGTCGTGCGAAGGTGCCAGCACCAGCACGTCGACGTGCGCGGCGCCCGCGGCCTCCGCGCGCGGGCCCAGGTGATCGACCAGGTGATTGACCTGCATGACGCGCTCGACGTCGACCGCGAGATTGTCGAGGAATACCGCCGACAGCGCATTGCCGGCGGCCTGCGCAAAGGAAGGGTATTCGATGGGTCCCGGATGCTGCGACCACGTCGCGGCAAAGCGGTCGACGGCGATCACGAGGAGGCGCCGCGCGCCGAGATCGAGCGGTGCGGAGAGCGGCGCCAGTTGTCGCACCGAGCCATCCATGTAGTAGTCGCCGTCGATGCGCTGCGGCGCGAACAGGAACGGAATCGCGGCGGAAGCAAGCAGGTGCTCGGCGCCGATGCGGGCAAACTCGCCCCGGCGGCGCAGACGCTGCCAGCCGCGCAGCGTGTCGGCACCTTCGAAGAACGTCACCGCGGTTCCCGTCGTGTAGCTCGTGGCGTGGATGGCGAGCGCGTGCAGGTGTCCCGTGGCGATGTGCGCGCGCAGGCGCGCGAAGTCGAATTCCCGCGCAATGACGCCGACGAGCGGCGAATTGTCGAGCAGCGCGGCGACGCCGCTCGGCGGACGCGTGCCCATGAGCACCGCGGCGAGGAAGGCAGCGCTGTGCAGCCACAAGGCGCGAAAATCGGTCCGATAGACCGACGAGACGTCGATCCGGCGCCACCAGCGGACGAGCCGGGCGACGCCGAGCCGGAAGTCGTCGGCATGCTGGGCGATTGCCGTCGCATTGAGCGCGCCGGCGGACGTGCCGCATACGACGGGGAAGGGCAGCGGCCCCGACTCACCGTGGATGCGCGTCAGCGCGCGCAGGGCGCCGACCTGGTATGCGGCGCGCGCACCGCCGCCCGGCAGGACGAGCGCCGTATCGTGGTGCACCTGCCTGCGCACTGCCGTCATCGATGGCTCGCTGGCGCCTGCACCGGGATTCCTGCTTCCATCGCGCGCATGATCGTGATGTTCTCTCGTGCAGCGGCGGCGGCGCGCCTCGCCTACCCGCGCAGCGTGCGATCGAAGATGATGAGCATCGCCGCGGTTGCTCCCCAGATGTACCGATCGCGATAAGGAATCGCCCAGAAATGACGGACGACCTCGCCGACCATCCGGGAATGCCGCTCCTGGTGCGCGGGATCGAGGATGAACGATAGCGGAACCTCGAAGACGTCGGCGACCTCGACCGGATCGGGAGTGATCGCGAAGGGCGGCTCGACCCAGCCGACCACCGGCGTCACCCGGTAGCCGGTCACCGTCTCGTAACTCGCGAGTTCGCCGAGGACGCTCACCCGATCCGCGGGCAGGCCGGTCTCTTCGGTGGCCTCGCGCAGCGCAGTGGCGGCGCGGTTCGCATCGCCCGGCTCCACGCGGCCACCCGGAAAGGCGATCTGCCCCGGGTGGTCCGGAAGGTCGGCGGAGCGCTGCGTGAGGAGCAGCGTCAAGCCCTGCGCGCGATGCACGAGCGGCACCAGGACCGCAGCGTCCCGCGTCGGCCCTTCGCGACCAGGCAGGCGGCCGCCGTCACTCATGCCGCGTGCTGCGGCCGGCGCCGGTTGGGCGAGGCGTTGCAGGAGCCACGCCTTCTGCGCGGCGGGCGGGAGCGAGAAGAGCGGTAACGTGGCCAAGGTCTGCAGACGGCAACGCGCAGGCGAGTAGCGGCGGGCCGGGCATTGTACCGCCGGCGATCGCCGCCCACCGTGGCGAAGCCGGCCGCAGCCGGATTCGATGGTGACCGCCGCGTGCGGTGTCCGGCGCGGTATCGCTACCCGCGCCGTCGCCGGGCTTCTGCTACGCTTGGCGCCAGCGCCGACACCACGTCGCCGATCGTCTTCGTTCCCGTCGAAATCGCCATGCCCAGGTTCGCGCCCCTTGCTGCTGCACTCACCCTCGCCCTTGGCGTCCTTGCGCTGCCGGCGACTGCGGCTTCCGTCTATGCCGCGCATCCGCTGGTCGGCACCTGGCGCTTCGATGTCCCGAACACGGGATGCGCGGAGATCTACCGCTTTCGCGCCGACGGGACGTCGATCGTCACCAGCGGCAGCGAGGTCGCCGAAAGCGAGTTCGAGGTGGCGATGAAGCCGAGCAACAAGGGGTTCTACACGTGGACCGATACGATCGTGAAGGACAACGGCAAGCCGGATTGCAGCGGACAGATCACCGACATCGGACGCAAGACGACCAACTACATTCGCTTCGATCGCTCGCGCCAGCAGTTCATCGTGTGCCGCCGCGAGGACTTCGACGCCTGTTTCGGTCCGCTGCGCCGGATCGGGGGCGAGGCCGTATGATGTTCCGGGCCCGCTTTGGAGTCGCCGATGGAGTGGGATAACCTCGTACTGATCGCGGCGATCCTCGCGGGCGCGATCGTGATGGTCATCGCGCTACGACGGTACATGCGGGCGCGTTTGCACGATCACCCGGTACAGCCTAGCGAGGAACCGGCGGCGCGCTGCGCGGTGCCGCTGACCGCCGACGAGCAGGAATACCTCGACTCGTCGCACATCATCTCGGGTCCGCCGACCGATCGGCGGTGAGCCGTGCGGCCGGCGACAATGCCAGCCGACCGTGCGCGGATCCGGCGCGGCGCTACGCCATGCCGATCGCCTGCGCGGCCGTCACTCGCGATGCCGCTGCCCGTACGCTCGTCCGCGTGGCATAGAGATCGTTGCGACAGTCGGCGGGGCTCGCTTCGGCCGCGCACGGCGTGGCGGGGCGCGTCTCGTCGCGGACGTGGTGGAGGAAGGCACCTGCTGCCGGACTGAGGCGCGCGCGCGCCGAGTACGCGAAGTGCCAGTACCGCTCCAGCGGAAACCCCTCGACGTCGAGTTCTGCGAGGCGCCCCGCCGAGGCGCCCGGCGCCACCGACTGGCGCGGCACGATCCCCAGCCCGGCCCCGTGTCCGATCGCCTGCCGTACGGCGTCGTCGGAGGCAAGCTCCATACGGACCGAGGGCACGAGTCCCGCCCGTGCGAAGAGCGCGAGAACGCGCGCGCGCGTTCCCGAACCCGCCTCGCGGAGGACGAGCGGCTCGCGCGCCAGATCGGCAAGCGTCAGTCCGCGCGCCCGCACCCAGCGGTGCGAAGGATTCGCGACGACGACGAGCGGGTGCGCAAGGACCGGTTGGCGAACGATGTCACCGGCTTCGGGAGGATCGGCGAAGAGAAAGAGGTCGTCCTCGCGCGCAGCGAGCCGCTCGAGCAGGCGCGTGCGATTCTCGATGCGCACCACGATCGACACCTCGCGGTGCGTCTCGCCGTAGCTTGCAATCATCCGGGTCACGAAATCGGTGGCCGCGCCGGCGATCGCCAGCCGGAGTTCGCCTGAAACCGCCTGGCGATACGCTTGCAACGAGTCGTCGAGCCGCGTGAAGGCAGCGAGGACCTCGAGGCAGTGCTCGTGGACGCGCCGGCCGGCATCGGTGAGCCGCACGCCGCGCCCGACCTGCTCGAACAACGGCGTGCCGATGGTATCGGTGAGCTTGCGAATCTGCGCGGACACCGTCGGCTGCGCGAGATGCAGTTCGTCCGCGGCGCGGGTGAAGCTCTGCAGGCGCGCGCTGGCTTCGAAAACGGCGAGTTGGGGCAGGGTGCCGTGACGGAAATAGCGGCGAATTCGAGGCTGGGGCATGGCGCGGTCTCCGGTTGCCATTAGCAACGACCGCGATTCCCGAATGGAACGACGAGGATCTGGCGGCCTTTACCTGCCGACACTCGCGATTCGCCCGTAGGAGAGCCACGCGTGCGGTCCGGCAAAGGTCTCGCTTGCAGCCAACCATCGATGGCACCGGCATGACCGGAGCGTCCACGCAGGCCGCGCCCGGATTGACGATCATGCCGAAGCAGAACCATTGGCGATTCTGCCCAAGCTACTCCCCTTTGAGGGGGCGCCCGGTCGGTAGCCCGGGCACGAGCGGATGTTACCGGGTGTTTACCCCAGGTGCAATGCCCTGACTCGATGCCCTGACTCGACGCGGACCCCATCACGCCGCGAGGGGAGGCTGGAGCGTACCCGCGCTTCTCTGGAGGCATCGTCGACGCCCGGCTCGGGTCGCGGCGTTCCGGC
>JBDHRR010000127.1:0-9765 GCA_039807685.1 Burkholderiales bacterium | reverse complement strand
GGCGTTGCGCTCGCCCCGGTGGTAACCGCGCCAGGCTCGACGGGCAGCGTCGGCGGCGGCGCGCTGGCACGGGCGGTGGATGCGGCAGCCGGCAGCGACGATGGCCGCGATGCGGAGGCCATCGGTGTGGCCGCCGACGGCAGCGTGCCGACCGTTCCCGACGAGTGCGGCGCGCTCGCGATGCGTCCGGCGCCGCCCGCGAAGCCGCCGGTGACGGTGTGCGCGGACGGGATCGCCGCGGCGATCGTGGTCCGCGCCCAGGCGATCGAGTCGGCCAGCGGCTGGTGCCACGCCACCCCGTACAACCACAGCATCGCGGCGAGCCCGCACACGCCGGTCACCGTATTGAGCACCCCCGGCGGGCCGTGCGTGACGAGCACGTCCTGCGCGAAGTCCCAGTCGGTCTCCTGGTTCTGTGCGAGCTTCTCGTAGGCGATGGCGATGAGCACCGGGGCGATCAGCGGGAAGCCGCAGCCCACCCCCTCCCACCACACGCGGAACGACCGGCGCAGCGCCCGCTTCAACTGCGTGCGGACGTCGCGTTGCGCGTAGGCGTCGGAAATCGAGAACTGGAGGAAGACGCCGAAGAGCCACTTGCCCGGCGTGGTGCCGATCGAGGCGATGAGCAACGCCTCGATCGGTACGAAGCTCGCGGTAATGAGCACCGGCGCCAGCAGCGGATGTCCCAGCCAGAAGGCGAGTTCGGGGGGGATCACGCCCAGCCCGCGCAACTCGGAGAGCAGCAGCGCGAGGACGAGGCCCCAGATCGCGTAGTCGAAGATCCGGGCGGCGAGCCGCTGCCACGGCCGGGCCTCGCTGGTGCGGCCCGACTTGGCGCGCTCCAGTTCCGCCATCCGGAGCTGGAAGATCCAGCTCGCATCTTCGGAAGGCTGGTTGGTGCCGAGGAAGACGCTCTTCTCGCGTCGCCAGTTGAGGATCGCGAGGTCGGTTTGCGGGATGAGCGCCGGCGGCGCGCCGGTACCCTTGCGCCGGCGCAGGAAGGCGACGCCGTGCACGATGCCGTAGACGATCGTGAGGCCCAGGAGCGTGATGGTCACCCAGACCAGGACCTGCTTCGCGACGAGGATCGTATCCGCCGGCGTCACGAAGACGATCGCGGCGGCGATGAAGGCGCCGAAGAAGGCGCACAGGGCGATGGTGACGATCGGCGAGCGGCCGAACGAGGCGACGCGCTCGGTGAGGCCCGGATGGTGCGAATGGCGCTCCGGCGCCGGTTCTGCGGCGTCGAGGCCGGTCTCGAGCTCGTCGTCGATGGTCTCGGGAGACTTGCGATCGACGGGCTCGTCGATCTTGCCGACGTCGGTCTGCTCGCCCGCCTCGGCCACCGCATTGCTGACCACGTGCGCGATGCGCTGCTCGGTGGTGCCAGCGGAAAGCGCAAGCTCCTGGTCGTAGCGGATCCGCCGGTCCGGGTCGGAGAGGATCCGGCTCGCGTGATTGATGAAGCGCAGCGCCTCCTCGACGTTCCCCTGGCCGTCACGAGTCTTGGCGTAGTACTTGCGGATCACCCGGCGCAACGCAGCCCGCACGTCCTCGTCCGAGGAAGTGGGAAGGATGCCAAGCGCCTCGTAAAGCGTTGCCTTCATGCGGGCCGGTAGCTCCCGGAGGGCCTTCCATTATGCCGATGGAATGTCGCAGGGGAAGCCCCTGGAGTTGCCGCGTCATGAAAAGCAAGAAGCGGGCCGTGGGCCGGAATCGCCTGATCGCACGCCCGCACACCCGCGGGGTAGGGGCGCGATTCATGACCATAATGGCCATTCAAGGCTAAAATACGCGATCGGGATTACGTGGTGGAGAGGCTCATGACCAGTCCCATTGTCGTTCGCAACCGCCGTGGCGAATTGATCGACGCGCCCCAATTCACCGCCAGCCAAGCGAAGCACCGATTCGGCGAACTCCTCGATGCGGCGCTGCGCATCGGTCCGGTCGCGATCACCAAGCAACGCAGGCCGTCGGCAGTGCTGATCTCGCTCGAAGATTATCGAACGTTGACGCAGGCGGAAGACCGCGCCTTGGCCGCGCTGTCCGCGGAATTCGATCGCCGCTTCGAGGCGATGCAGACGCCGGGGGCGGTTGCAGCCATGCAGCGGGCGTTCGATACGCCGCCAGCGCAACTGGCTACGTTTGCGGCCGCCTCGGTGCAAGTGCCGCAGGGACCGGCGAAGGCGCCGGCGAAGAAACGCGCACGATCGCCGCGTGGCTAGAAGGAAGAGCACCAGCGGCCAGATTTTCGTGCTGGGTGGCTGCAACGGAGCCGGCAAGAGCAGCGTCGGCGGCGAGGCGCTCCGAGTCGCGGGAGTTCCCTACTTCAATCCGGATAGGGCTGCCCTCGAAGCGATGTCCGCCGCGAAGACTCACGGCCGACTCATGACCCAGATCGAAGCCAATGCCTGGGCGTGGAACCAAGGGGTCGCCCGACTGCGGCGAGCCATTGCCGATCGAGCGAATTACGCGCTCGAAACGACTCTCGGCGGCGAAACCATTGTCGACCAGTTGTGGCACGCGGCGGATGCGGGGATGCGTGTCAACGTGTGGTTCATCGGGCTCGAATCCGTGGAGTTGCACGTTTCTCGCGTGCGCGAGCGCGTTGCGCGGGGCGGGCACGACATCCCACGCGCCGACATCGAGCGACGCTACGTTCGTGGGCGCCTGAACCTCGTTCGCCTGCTGCCGAAATTGAGCCAGCTGCTCGTCTACGACAACAGCGCCGATGCGTCGACGAAAGCGGGGCCGCGCCTCCTGTTGCGCATGCGCGACGGGGTGATCGTCGCACCTTCCGACTTGTCGCATGCACCCGGCTGGGCCAAGCCCATCGTCGCGGCTGCGATCAAGGTCGATGCGCGCCAGCGCAACCAAGGCAGGCCGCGGTGACTCGATCGGTTGCGTGGCCCCGTCGCGACCTGCCCCCGGGGGAAGCGGTCGCTCATTCGGGCGCTGACCAGGGGGGCGCGGGGCTCCCCGTCTGACGCCTACTCGGCCTTGGCAGCAGCGTCCTTGCTGCGCACCAGCTTCTCGCGGATGCGCGCGGCCTTGCCCGAGCGGTCGCGCAGGTAGTAGAGCTTGGCGCGCCGCACGTCGCCCTTGCGCTTGACCTCGATCGAAGCGAGCAGCGGGGAGTAGGTCTGGAACGTGCGCTCCACGCCTTCGCCGCTCGAGATCTTGCGCACGGTGAACGACGAGTTCAAGCCGCGGTTGCGCTTGCCGATGACGACACCCTCGTAGGCCTGCACGCGCTTGCGCTCGCCTTCGACGACGTTGACGTTGACGACGACGGTGTCGCCCGGTGAGAAATCCGGGATCGTCTTGCCCAGGCGGGCGATCTCTTCCTTCTCCAGCGTTTCGATGATGTTCATGGTGCTTCCTTCGTGTGACGGCGGTCAGCGCAGGAGGCGGCGGATCCGGCCTCGCTCCTGATGAGACGCCTGGTTCGTTATGGTTGCCGCCCTTCGCTACCTGATACCCGATCCCTGATCACTGATTCCCCGAGCAGCGCCGCCTCTTCCTTGGTGAGCGCCCGCCCCGCCAGGAGATCGGGGCGCCGCTCGCGGGTGCGATGCAGCGACTGCGCCAGGCGCCACTGGCGGATCTTCTCGTGGTGCCCGGAAAGCAGCACGGCAGGCACCGCCATCCCTTCGTACACTTCCGGCCGCGTGTAATGCGGGCAGTCGAGCAAGCCGGTCACGAACGAGTCCTCGCGCGCCGACTGCTCGTCGTTGAGCGCCCCCGGCAGGAGCCGCGCGATCGCATCGATCAGCATCAGCGCCGGCAACTCGCCGCCCGAGACCACGAAATCCCCGATCGCGATTTCCTCGTCGACTTCGCGCGCGATCAGCCGCTCGTCGATCCCTTCGTAGCGCCCCGCCAGCAGCACATAACCCGCGTCCGGCTCCCCGGCCAGCGCCGCGACCCGCGCGTGGTCGAGCGGCCTGCCGGCGGGGGTCAGATGGATGACCCGCGTTCCCCGCACCCCGGCCGCCGCCTGTGCCGCCCGCGCCGCCGCGATCGCCTGCGCGAGCGGGTCGGCCAGCATCACCATCCCCGGTCCGCCGCCATACGGGCGATCGTCGACGGTGCGGTGCGCGTCGGTGGCAAAATCCCGCGGATTCCACACGCCGAGACGCCACAGGCCTCGCTCGGCGGCGCGTCCGGTCACCCCGACCGCCGCCGCCTGCGTCACCATCTCCGGGAACAGCGTGACGACGTCGATGCGCACGGCGCCCCTCCCACTCCTCTCCTGCTGCCGTCAGCTCGCTACCGCGGGCCGTCAGTAATCCTTCTGCCAGTCGACCTCGATCCGACCGCCGGCGACATCCACCGCATCGACGTACGCCGCCACCAGCGGCACGAGATGCGTGGTGCCACCGTCGCCTTCGACGCGCAGCACCGGATGCGCCCCGAATTCCTGCACTTCCCGCACTCGCCCGAGCGCTTCGCCGGCGCGGTTCACCACCGCGAGACCGACGAGGTCGGCGAGGTACACCTCGCCCTCCGCGGCGTCCGGCAGCGCACTGCGCGGCACCCCCACCTCGGCGCCCGCGTAACCGGCTGCGCTCTCCCGGTCGCCGAGCCCCGCGAACTGCACCACGAGCGCACTGCCGTGCAGGCGACCCGCAACCAGCGTTGCTTCCTGCCACGCGGCAGCGTCGCCGCGCTTGCGCAGCCACCACTGCCGATAGTCGAGGAGCGCCTCCGGCGCCGCAGTGGACGGCGCCACCTTCAGCCAACCCTGCACGCCGTACGGGGCGACGACCCGCCCCATCACGACGATGTCGCCGGGTGACCCGCTGGCGATGTCGGTCCTGTGCTTCAGGCCGCCGGCTTCGCGACGGCGGCGTTGCGCTTCACCAGACCAGCGACGGTGTCGGAGAGCTGCGCGCCCTTCGACTGCCAGTAGGTGATGCGATCGGCGGCAAGGCGCAGCCCCTCTTCCTTCTCGGTGGCGATCGGATTGAAGAAGCCGATGCGCTCGATGAAGCGGCCGTCGCGGCGATTGCGCGAATCGGCGACGACGATGTTGTAGAAGGGGCGCTTCTTGGCGCCCCCACGGGCTAGGCGAATGACGACCATGGCGGTGATCCTGTGCGTGGCGCCCGGCACGGGAGTACCCGCCAGGCGAAGACGAAAAGACATTGATTCTACTGCGAAAGGGAGGGGTTTAGCAATGATAGTCTTGCTTGGCAAGGCCCCGCCGCCACCTCGATCCCATCGGTCCGGACGAAACCGCCTGTTGCGTCAGAGGACATCATCCGGAAGGGGCGCGATGTCAGGCGCCTTGTCGAGCAGCGTGGCCAAGTCGCCCGGTTTCGCGGAGCCCGCACGCGCCTTCAGGAAATCGCGTGCCGTTTCCACCGCTCCAATTTTCTGCGCCACCGCCGAGACGATCCATTGGCTGAGGGACACGCCATCCTCCATCGCCAGACGCACAGCCGTCTCCTTGAGCGATTGCGGTAACTGCAACGGATATTTGTAACGTTGCGCCTGCGTCATGCATTTAGTCTCCGGATGATCTCACCAGGGGTTGCGATCGACACGCCCAACATCTGCGCCGGGCGAAAATCCCGAACGTTATGGGTGACGATGGCTTCTGCCGCACCATTGATCGCCACCTCGAGCACCATCTCATCCGCGACGCCGGTGAGCACGGGCCGCGTCCGAAACGAGATATCGACGCCCTCGGCCACGGCGGCCAGCGCAGCCACTACCGTCCCCACCTCGTCGAGATCGTGCCCCGTTACCGCTCGGGTCTCGGCACGCGTCAACACCGCCTCGTATTCCAGAAACAGGGCAGTGGAACAAAGCGGCGTCACCACGCCCCGCTGAACCAAACGCAGCAGATAGTTGCTCGCGCCTTGGCGACTGCGAAACGCAGCAACGGTAACGTTGGTGTCGAGGACCACCCTCATCCGACAGCGTTATATGATGACATCTTATAGGATGTCAATATTCAGCCGCCTCCTCGACAAAGCCAGGGAATTTTTCTTGGCAGGCCAAGGCGCACCTCCGCGGTGCTCGCCTTGTAACCACTACCACCGGCGCATCGCATTGGCTTCGATGTGGCTGGCGATGCGTTTCCGGGTCGCCGTCCGCACGCCCGAGGCGAGTAATCCAGCAAACGTAAGGACCGGCACGCGCGTGCCGATGTGTCTTGAGACGATGATCAAACTTGCACGAAATCTCGGGACTCGACGCCATAGTCATGTCCGACATTCATACGCGATTGCTACGTAACGCTACATGCGCTACAAGCGTTGCATGCGGAAGGCCATCAACCAACGCGAGTTGGGCAATGATTCGGGCACCGTCCTGCGCGACGTCCAAGCGGGGCAGACCATCGTGGTCACCCGCAACGGCGTGCCCGTCGCCGAGTTGCGGCCGATCGCGCCGCGCCGCTTCGCCGCCCGTGACGCACTCGCCGCTGCCGCGCGAATGATCCCGGCGGTCGATGCGCGCCGCCTGCGCGCGGACCTCGACGCGGTCGTCAAGCAGGCGGTCGATGGCTGAGCCGACGCGCGGCCTTCTCGACACCTCGGTGGTGATCGCGTTGGGCGAGATCGACGCGGGCGGGCTACCGGACGAGTCGGCGATCGCCGCCATCACGCTCGTCGAACTCGCCGCTGGCCCTTTGGCGACGCGCGACGAACTGGAACGTGCTCGCCGTCAGGAGCGCCTGCAGTGGGCGACCGCAAGGTGGGATCCCCTGCCCTTCGACGCGGCCGCTGCCCGCGCGTATGCCCGAGTGTTCGCCGCAACGCGCGCGGCCGGACGCACCAGCCGCAGCCGGCTCGCCGATCTCCTCATCGCGGCGACGGCGGCGGCGGCGAACGGCCTGCCGCTCTACACGAGGAATGCTGGCGACTTCGCCGCGCTGCAAGACGTCGTGCGCGTGGTCGAGATCTGACGAGGCGCGACACACCCGGAGAGCGCTACCGCAGCCCCGGCAGCACCCCCTTCATCCCGCGCAGCATCTTCTGCATGCCGCACTTGGCGACCATCTTCATCATCTTCTGCGTCTGCTCGAACTGATGGATCGCCCGAGCCGCGTCCGCCCTTTCGGACGGCATCGACACCCCTCGCGCATACAGGGCCGCAACTCACGGCCTGCCGGCCCCCAAAGGCATTCCAGGGTACACTCGGAGCGGACCAGGGTCTTCACTGGTTGAGTTCGTCGCTGTGATGTGTCGCTGAGGCAATCATCGACTCACCCGTGCGGAACCTGGCGGATCCGCAACCGGCCGCCCGGAGTCATTTGACGGAGGACAAATTGAAAACGCCCAATCTCTGGATCGCGTCGCTTCTACTGCTGACGTCGGGCATTTGCCCAACAGCAGCCGCCTCGACGAGTCTCCTCGAAGCTGGAGGATCGGCCCTTGTCGTCAAATTCCGAGAGGATCGCAGCTCAAACCAGTTTGCCCCTGAGAATGTCCTTAAACAAATCGAGGCCGCCAATCGGAAGTCGATGAGCGCCGATTTCGCCCTGTATTCTCGCCTTGGCTCGCCAACTGATGGCCAGTGGCTCATCACAGAGCGCTTACCGGATGAACAACTGGCTGCTGTCCGGCGGATGGATTCGGAGCACCCCTACGCGTATCTACATGATTACGTAATTCTTACTTACCATGATGCGGCCACCCGCGCGGCGGTAGAGAAACGGTTGCGAGAAGATCCGAGTATCGCGGTAGCCCGCGCCAACGTCGCACTTACGCAATCATTCCGCGTTAATGATGCGTACGTTGCAACGACAACAATCGCCCTCGCTCCGAGCAATTATCAGTGGGCTCTGGAATCACTGAACGCAATGAGTCCATCGTCGAACCCTTACGCGTCGAGTGGGTGGGATAACGCCAAGGGATATGGCTTCGTCGCTGTCATTGATAGTGGGATCGACACCACCCATCCAGATCTTCAATCAAAAATCCGATTCCATTTTTCGCAGGCTTTCTATCCACCTGACTGCACTGGGGGCCTTACCGACATTGATGAGCAAGGCGCATCATCCACATGCCAGAATACGTACAAGGGTCACGGCACCCACGTTTCTGGCCTCGTTGCAGCGGTCCCGCAAAATTCTGCTGGCATTTCGGGGGCGTGTTGGTGGTGTTCATTGATCGTTGCAAAGGTGGCCCATAACAACGTCATTGCCTTAAGCTCTGCCATCAATGGTATTACTCACGCGATCATTCGTGGTGCGCCCGTAATCAACCAAAGCTTCGGGGGACAAGGGTATCTCGGCATCTTCGGCGTGACTACCCCCAACTGCAATGCCATCGGGGGGGCCGGGCAAGGATCCGTATTGCGATGCCGTTTTCTTTGCCGAGCGGCGCGAAATTCTGTACTTGGCCGCCGCAGGCAACCAGAACAATGTTAAGTTGGATAGTGCCAATGCATACGCCACGCAGTTTCCCGCGTCAGAGCCAACGGTTATTTCCATTGGCGGCTTAGTGCTCGGGGACAACCTTTGGGAGAACGATCCGCTTTCGGGAGCAAGCCCTTACCCGGCCGGTAGCAACACCGATAAAGTCGAATTTTATGCTGGCGCGAAGAGTGTGATATCGACGCTCTATCGCGCCCCTCCGTATTACGACATGGTTTGGTTTCCAACGTGGTGCACAGACTCGGGTAACAACGCCTACCTTCAGGCGCTCGGGTTCGGCAGCCTAGGTCAAGGGTACGACGAATGTACGGGCACATCCATGTCCACCCCTCTCGTCGCCGGTTCGCTGGCCCTCCTTCGGTCGATCAACCCGTTGAAGTCGCGTTCGGGCTTAGTCGGAATCGCCACCGCGAGCGCACGATCACTTTCTGGCGGGAAAAAGACACCCGATCTCCTCGCAGGAACGAATGCAGTCATGGCAACCAACGGCTCGCTAACCCCTCTCTTCGCCCTTGCTGCGGGCTCGACCAGCAACAGGTTCTACACAGTGTTTCCGCAAATGGCGTCGGCTGCAGTCTGGGGCACAATGCTACCGCTTGCTAATCAATCGACGACGCTCGTCCCCTATGTCAGTGACGGGTTTGCGAAGGCAATCCCTAACATCTATCTGGCATTTCCCGATACAACGCAGATAGCACGAGCCGATTTCTTGGTTTATACGAGAGATGTGGTGTCCGGAATCACGATGCTCCCACTTCGGAGGTTGAGCAAGCCGCAGAACATCGGGAATGGCAAGGATCGATGCGGGTTCGCAATGCCGGCTCCCAGTAAGATATATCCGGTGTTGCATACCTACGCAACGAGCTCCGCAGACCTTGCGATGTTCATGAACTCGACTGCCGGAAATTGCTTTGACTATGACGGCATCGAGGGCTTCGTCGCTCCAACCAGTTGGTCGGGTAACCTCGTCGCGTTGTATCGTCTGTATAACGGAAGTAATGACACCTATATCCTCGTGCCCCAAACGAAAGTGGCGGCGGCCAATGCCGCAGGCTATACCCTATATCAAACATTGCTCGGCTACGTCGAGCCGACATAGCGAGCGGAAGGAGTACTCCATGTCCATGTTCCGATCGAGGGGGGTGCTCGCGGTCGCGATCTTGGTGACCGGGGCCACCGCCCACGCACAGTTCGATCCGCTCGATGTCCGGCTCGAACTCCTGTCGCCGATCCGGCGCATCGAGGTGCAGGACGCCGGTAACTCTCACCCGTCTCCGAGCGCGCCGTTCGTGGTCCGAGCGGTATCGAGCGTGGGCACGCCCGTTCCCAACCAGAAGATCCTCGTGGTTCCGGGCGTGGGTCGTGACGTCCCG
>JBDHRR010000126.1:0-9880 GCA_039807685.1 Burkholderiales bacterium | reverse complement strand
CTCGGCAAGCGCCGCGAAGGACTGGGCGAGCGGCGCCCGCAGCGTCACGTCGGCGCCATCGGCGAGCGCCGAGAAGCGCAGCGCGGCGACCTCGACGTCCCCCGAGGCCAGCGCGACCTGGCCGCTGCCGAAGAGCGCAGCGGGGTGGCCAGGAGCCTGCGCGAGCGCCTCGTCGTAGCGTTGCCGCGCTCGTGCAAGGTCACCCGCCGATCCGGCGGCGACGGCTTCGGCGAGAATCGTGGAGAGGTCGCGCATCGAGGACGGAGAAGAGGAATGCGCGATGCCAATTGCGACGCGCAGACGATGCTCGCAGCGGACCGCACCGCAAGCGGGCGCGCCTGTGCGCACCCGTCGACCGATTTCAGGCGGCCGGCGCCGTGCGCAGCAACTCGCGCAAGTCGTGCACGAAGACCTCCGGACCCTGCCCATAGCTCGCGTACAGGCGGAGCCGGCCTTGCGGATCGAAGATATACACGCCCGCCGAGTGATCCATCGTATAGGTGCCGGGGGTGGATCCCGGCTGCTTCTGATAGAGGATCTTGAATTCCTTGGCCACGCGCGCGGTGGCGGCGGCATCGCCGAAGAGGCCGATGAAACGCTTGTCGAAGGCGGGCACGTAGTGCGCGAGCAGTTCCTGCGTGTCGCGTTCGGGGTCGACCGTCACGAACAGCACCTGCACGCGATCGGCATCCGGGCCGAGCTCTTTCATCGCTGCGGCGAGGGTGGCGAGCGTCGTCGGACACACGTCGGGACACTGCGTGTAGCCGAAGAAGATGGCCACCGCCTTGCCGCGGAAGTCCGCGAGCGTGCGCGGCTTGCCGGTATGGTCGGTGAGCGCGAAATCACGCGCATAGTCGAGCCCGGTCACGTCCGAACTCTTGAAGGCCGGGCCCTCCCGTGAGCACGCCGCCAGTCCGACCGCGAGCGCCATCACGCCGACGAGGAAGGCGCGCCGTGCCGCGCGTGCGCTCACCGGCGCGTCCTCACGGCCAGTAGTGGTCGACGAGCAGCGCCGAGAAGAGCAAAGCAAGGTACATGATCGAGTAACGGAACGTGGCGCGCGCGAGCTGATCGCTATAGTGTCGGTACAGCTGCACGGCGTAGGCAAGGAAGAGGCCGCCCAGCACCACCGCGGCAACGAGGTAGATGAAGCCGCTCATGCGCAGCGCGAACGGCAGCAGCGACACGCCGACGAGCACCAGCGTGTAGAGCACGATCATGAGCTGCGTGAACCGGCGGCCGTGCGTCACCGGCAGCATCGGCAGCCCCGCCTTCGCGTAATCCTGCGTGCGGTACAGCGCGAGCGCCCAGAAGTGCGGCGGCGTCCAGGCAAAGATGATGAGGAAGAGCAGGAGCGGTTCGGCGCCGACGTCGTTGGCGATCGCCGCCCAACCCAGGACCGGCGGCATCGCCCCGGAGGCGCCGCCGATCACGATGTTCTGTGGTGTCGCGGGCTTCAGCAGCACCGTGTAGATGATCGCGTAGCCGACGAAGGTGAGCAGCGTCAGCCACATCGTCAACGGGTTGACGAAGCGGTAGAGGATCCACAGGCCCGCACCGCCGACGATCACCGCAAAGGCGAGCGACGATGTCGACGTGAGCTCGCCACGCGGCAGCGGGCGCCAGCTCGTGCGCCGCATCACCGCATCGATCTTCTGCTCGACGAGACAATTGATCGCAGCCGCCGCGCCGGCGACGAGCCAGATACCGACCGTCGCCGCGAGGACCACGCCGGCCGGCGGCAGTCCGGGCGTCGCGAGGAACATGCCGATGATCGCGCAGAAGACGATGAGCGAGACGACGCGCGGCTTGGTCAGCGAGAGGAACTGGCGAAAGCGGTGTTCGGCGAGTGTGAGAGAGGTCATGGTCGAGGCGTTCGCACGAGCAGCGTCGGTGGCAGGTGATGCGCCGCGCGCGTGCAACTCATCCGTCGCGCGGTGCGCGTTCGATTCTACACCGGCGACGCACGCGGCGAGCGCACCGAGCCGGGCGCAATCCCCCACGCCGGACATGGATTGCGCCGCGCGTCGTTAGCCGATTCGCGATGCGCGCAGCAGGCGCGAGACGTCGCCGGCCATCGCCTTGATGTCGGGATCGCGCGGATACGCGAGCACCAGATTGCCGAGCGGATCGAGGAGATAGATGCGCTCGCCGCCGGCCGGAAAGCCAGCGAGTCCCGCCGGCGCGGTCACCGCGACGAGATCGGGATGCTCGGCGAGCGTGGCGGGTGTCGGCGTCCCCTGCGTCACCAGCCAGACGCGAACGACGCGATCCATCTCGCGGCCCTGGATGGTGCGCGCCTGGCGCGTGGCATACAGCGCTCGGGTACATGCCGGATCGCACGCGCCCGGCGAGGCGACGACGAAGACCCACTTGCCGCGCAGATCAGCGAGCGCGAACGGCTTGCCGTCGAGCGTTCCGCGCACGTCGGGCGCTGGCGCGGTCGGCAGCAACTCGCCGTAGTTGGCGTGCTTGTCGCGGCGGATGAGGTAGTACGCCGAATACGAGGCAACGACGGGCGCGATGCTGACCAGCGCGATCAGGATCAGCGTGCGCCGATTGCGGCGGGTCATGCCCGCCGCCGGCGTCGCCGGCACGACGCCATCGATATCGCGGTCGATGCGACTCACCGGCGGCGCCCGAAGGTGAACCAGATCCACAGGCCGGCGGCGAGCGCTGCGAAGATGAACCACTGGACCATGTACGTGCGGTGCGTGTCGATGCCGAAATCCGGAGGCGGGCGATCCCGCGCGAGATCGTCGCCCGGGCCGATGGCTGCGGTCTGCTCGACGATCACCGGCAAGAGCGCCGTGGCGAAGGCGCGCTGCGCACGACCGATGTCGAGGTTCTGCCAGACCGGACCGGCGACGGTATCGGGCGCAAGCTCGAAGTACGAGGCCGGCGGCAGGTTGACGCGGCCGGTGACCGTGACCACCCCGCCCGGCGGCGGCACCTGCGGCAACTCCGCGCGCGAGCGCCCCGCCGGTACCCACCCACGATCGACGAGCACCGTGCGCCGGTCGGCCAGCGTGAGCGGCGTCACCACGGCGAACCCGGCGCGTCCGGCGCGCACCTTGTTGTCGATGAGGATCTGGTGCTCGGCATCGAAGGTCCCGGTCAGTCGCACCGGCCGGAAGCGCCACGAGGCCCAGTCCGTCGTGACCGGCAGCGCCACCGGCGGTTGCGCCGCGACGGCGTCGGCCGCAGCCCGCAAGGCCATCTTCTGGTGCATGCGATCACGCTGCCACAGACCGGCGCTGACGAAGAGCGCGACGGCGAGGACCGTCGCCAGCGTCGGCAGCAGCGCCGGCCGCCGCGAACGGGGGCTGGCGACGGTAGCGGCGGCAGGCGTCATCGTGGGCAGCCGCGTTGGCTCGGCAATTTCATTACACTGACGATGTCATGAAGATCATCGTCGTCGCACTGCTCATCGCGATCGTCGTCGCGCTCTTTACCGCCCTGCTTTTCCTCTACCGCGACCGCGGTCACGGCAAGCGCGTCGTGTGGCTGCTGACGATCCGCGTGGCGTTGTCGGTGACGCTCGTGGTGTTTCTCGTCGTCTCGTACTTCATGGGCTGGATCGGGCCGCGCGGCATCCAGTGACGCCCGCGCCGGATCGCCGCCGGGGCGGCGCCGCTACACCATCCAGTACACGAGCACGAAGAGCAGCAGCCAGACGACGTCGACGAAGTGCCAGTACCACGCCGCGGCCTCGAACGCGAAGTGGCGCTCGGCGTCGAAATGCCCCTTGAAGACGCGGAAGAGCATCACCGTCAGCATCGTGGCGCCCACGAACACGTGAAAGCCGTGGAACCCGGTCAGCATGTAGAACGTCGACCCGTACACGCCGGTCGACAGCTTGAGGTTGTACTCCTGGTGCAGGTGGATGTACTCGTACGCCTGGAAGCCCAGGAACGTGAAGCCCAGCACGATGGTGAGGAAGAGCCACCGCTTGAGCGCGCCGCGGTTGCCGGCCTTCAAGGCGTGGTGGGCGATGGTCAGCGTGATGCCCGACGAGAGCAGCAGGATGGTGTTGAGGAGCGGGATCCCGATCGCGCTGATCGGCGCGAACGGCGCGGTGAAGTAAGGCCCCTCGGTCGGCCACTGTGCGGCGTAGTCGGGCCAGATCGTCTTGGAGACGATGTCGCCCAGTTCGGGCACCGAGATGTTGCGCACGTAGAAGAGCGCCCCGAAGAACGCGGCGAAGAACATCACCTCGGAGTAGATGAACCAGCTCATGCTCCAGCGGAACGAGACGTCGACCCGCTTGCTGTACAGGCGCCCCTCGGATTCGCCGATGACCGCGCCGAACCAGCCGAACATCATGAAGAGGAGGAAGGCGAAGCCGGCCGCGACCATCCACGGACCTGCGGCGTACTGGTTGAACCAGAACGCGGCGCCTGATCCCATGAGCAGCAGTGCGAACGACCCGGTGATCGGCCAGTGCGAAGGATGCGGGACGTAATAGCTTGGCGTGACGCCGGGCGCGGCTGCGCTCATGAATCGCTCCTGATCGTGGTGCTCGGTACGGGCGGGGTGGCCGCGCGCTGGGTGTCGTTGGCGGCGCCTTCCACCTCGAAGAAGGTGTAGGACAGCGTGATGGTGCCGAGGTCGGCGGGCGCCTTGGGGTCGATCACGAAGACCACCGGCATCTGCCGCGTTTCGCCGGGCTTGAGCGTCTGCTTGGCGAAGCAGAAGCACTCGAGCTTGCGGAAATACGGCGCGGCGTGCTGCGGCCCGTAGCTCGGGATGGCCTGTCCGGTGACCGTCCGGTCGGTATTGTTGGTCACCTCGTAGACGACCTGGCGAAGCTCGCCGGGATGGACGTCGACGAAGGGCTCGAGCGAACGGAACGTCCACGCCAGGTGGCGCACGTTGGAATCGAGCTCGAGACGGATCGTGCGGTCGGTCACCACCTGTGTATTGGTTACCGTATCGGCGCGATCGATGTTGCGCAGCCCGGTCACCTTACAGATCTGCTCGTAGAACGGCACCAGCAGGAAGCCGAAGCCGAACATCCCGATGGCGATCACCGCGAGCCGCTGCAGAAGGCGGCGATTGGCGACGTGCGCCTGCTTGCGCGGGTCACCTGCAGCGCTCACTTGCGCGCCTGCCACAGGTGGCGGCCGATGCCGATGCCGAGGAAGAGGAAAGCGACGATGGCGAGCACGGTCATGCCGGTCTCGCCGTCACCCAGATAACGGGCGACCATGAACCCGAAGAAGAACACCACCGCGATCGACACCAGCGCGAGCGCGGTGCCCAGGTTGGCGCGCCGCTGCTGGGCGCTGGTGGAGCGTCCGGAAGACGGTGGGGTCGCCATCGCGTCGCGCACCCTACTTCACCACCGGCGGCGTCTCGAAGCTGTGGTACGGCGCCGGCGACGGCAGCGTCCACTCCAGCGTGTGCGCGCCGTCCCACGGTTTGGCGGGCGCCTTTGCCCCGTCGCCGCGGATGCACTTCATGACGACCCACACGAAGATCAACTGCGACAACCCGAAGCCGAAGGCACCGATCGACGCGACCATGTTCCAGTCCGCGAACTGCTGCGCATAGTCCGGGATACGGCGCGGCATGCCGGCGAGGCCCAGGAAGTGCATCGGGAAGAACGTGATGTTGAAGGTGATCATCGCGCACCAGAAATGCAGCTTGCCGAGCTTCTCGTCGTACATCGTGCCGGTCCACTTCGGCAGCCAGTAGTAGGCGCCGGCGAAGAACGCGAAGAGCGACCCGGCCACCAGCACGTAGTGGAAATGCGCCACCACGTAGTACGTGTCCTGGAGCTGGATGTCGACCGGCACGATGGCGACCACGAGGCCCGTGAAGCCGCCGATCGTGAAGAGGAAGATGAAGCCGACCGCAAACAGCATCGGCGTCTCGAAGGTCATCGAGCCGCGCCACATCGTGGCGAGCCAGTTGAAGACCTTGACCCCGGTGGGCACCGCGATCAGCATCGTCACGTACATGAAGAAGAGCAGGCCGGCGGCCGGCAGCCCCACGGTGAACATGTGGTGCGCCCAGACGAGGCACGAGAGGATCGCGATCGACGCCACCGCGTACACCATCGACGGATAGCCGAAGAGCGGCTTGCGGGCGAACGCCGGGATGATCTCGGAGATGATCCCGAACGACGGCAGGATCATGATGTACACCTCGGGGTGTCCGAAGAACCAGAACACGTGCTGGAAGAGCACCGGGTCGCCGCCGCCGGCGGCGTTGAAGAACGTGGTCCCGAAGTGACGGTCGGTGAGGAGCATGGTGACCGCGCCGGCGAGCACCGGCATCACCATGATGAGCAGGTACGCGGTGATGAGCCAGGTCCACACGAACATCGGCATCTTCATGAGCGTCATGCCCGGCGCGCGCATGTTGAGGATGGTCGTGATGATGTTGATCGACCCCATGATCGACGACGCACCCATGATATGGACCGCGAAGATCGTGAAGTCGAAGCCCATCCCGCCTTGCACCGACAGCGGCGGATAGAGCGTCCAGCCCCCGGAAGCGGCGCCGCCGGGAACGAAGAACGAGCCGATGAGCATGATCGCCGCTGGCGGCAGCAGCCAGAAGCTCCAGTTGTTCATCCGCGCGAATGCCATGTCGGGCGCGCCGATCATCATCGGGATCTGCCAGTTCGCGAAGCCCACCGCGGCCGGCATGATCGCGCCGAAGATCATGATGAGGCCGTGCAGCGTAGTCAGCGAATTGAAGAATTCCGGATTCACGATCTGCAGGCCGGGCTCGAAGAGCTCGGTGCGGATCGTGAGCGCGAGCACCCCACCCACGAAGAACATGAAGAGCGAGAACAGCAGGTAGAGCGTCCCGATGTCCTTGTGATTGGTGGTCGTGACCCAGCGCATCAACCCGGTCGGGTGCGCGGCGTGACCGTCATCGTGGGCGTGATCGTGCGGAATGCTGCTCATGCGTGACTCCTGATTGGACGACAGATCGAACGACTCGTCTGCGTCACTTCGCTGCGTTGGCCGCCACCGCGGCTTTCTGCTTCTGCTCGGCAACCCATTTCGCGTAGTCGTCCTTGGTCTTGACCTCGACGACGATCGGCATGAAACCGTGCTCCTTGCCGCACAGTTCGGCGCACTGGCCGCGATAGGTGCCCACCTTCTCCGCCTTGAACCAGCTGTCGCGCACGAAGCCGGGAATGGCGTCCTGCTTCACGCCGAGCGCCGGCACCCACCACGAGTGGATCACGTCGTCGGCGGTGATCACCAAGCGCACCCGCTGGTCGACCGGCACGACCAGCGGCTGGTCGACCTCGAGCAGATAGTTGGTGCCCTTGGGCTCGCGGTTCTCGATCTGCGCGAGCGGTGTCGCCAGCATCGAGTAGAACCCGAACCCCTCCTGCAGGTAGTTGTAGCCCCACTTCCACTGGTAGCCCGTCACCTTGATCGTGACGTCGGGTGCGGAGGTGTCCTTCATGGCGAGGATCGTCCGCGTCGCCGGCCACGCCATCGCGAGCAGGATGAGGATCGGAATGACCGTCCACACCACCTCGACCGTCGTGTTCTCGTGGAACTGCGCGGCCTCGTGTCCCACCGACTTCCGGTGCTTGTAGATCGAGTAGAACATCACCCCGAAGACGCCGATGAAGATCACCACGCACACCCAGAAGATGTATACGTGCAGATCGAACATCTGGCGGGCGATCGGCGTCACCGGCGTCTGCAGGTTCCAGACGAGTTCGGCGTTGGCAACCGCGGGCGCGAGCAGCGCCGCGGCGGAACCGATCGCGGCGAGCATCCGGCCGCTGTGCTGCAACCGTGCATTGCCTGCACCTTGGTTACGAATCATGCTATCCCCATCGAACATGCCACTGTCGACGCCGCTGTCGCCCGCCTAGCGCATCCCGGTCAACCGACGCAACTCCCGCGCGATGGCGAGACGCTCCGGCGCCGGCAGCGCGTGACCGACTTCCCACGACGCACCGCCTCCCCGCAAGAACACCCGCGGCGCCTGCCCTTGTCCGGCCGGCTCCACTTCGACGCGCAACCAGTAGCGGTTGAACTCGCGTCGCTGCCGCTTCCCACCCACCGTCTCGTCGACGACCACGCGATCGCCGACGACGACGACCCTCTGCCAGTCGGTGACGTGCCGCTCGAACCACGCGAACGCCAGCGCCACCACCCCGATGTCGAGCGCCCAGTAGGGCAGCACGACCCAGGCGCCGGCCACCGCGAACGGCAATGCCAGCGCGAGACTTCCCAGCGCCAGCACGCCGAAGGCCAGCCAGCGCCGGCGCCGTCCCAACGAATCGTTGGCGCGCGCCACCACGCAATACTCGAAATCGGCGGGGAGCGGCGGGAGCGCAACGCTGGACACGGTCATCACACGGCGCCGAACACGCCCGAATCCTGCCTGCGAGCGCCGCGCGGCCCTACTGCCAAGGGTGCCAAGCGCAAAATGTTAGCACGCTTCGCCCGGCCGTACGCTCGCGATCCCATGCGCATGACCCTGCGGTCGACGCGGTCGTTGCGCGACGATCACCCTCCTGCCGCCGCGGTGAGGCCGAGGTTCGCGAGCGCACCGGGTGCGAGCGCCACCGCCGCGCCGTGGCCGACATCGGCAACGCACGGTGCAGCAAGCCGCGTCGCCAGATCGGCGACGTTGTCGTCGGCGATCGCCATCGCCGGGTCGAGGCGATTGGCGACCCACCCGGCAAGATGCAGGCCGCGGGCGGCAATGGCGTCGGCGGTGAGGAGCGCGTGGTTGAGGCAGCCCAGGCGCACGCCGACCACGAGCAGCACCGGCAAGTGCAGCCGCTGCGCGATGTCGAGCATGTCGGTCGTCGCATCCAGCGGGACGCGGGCGCCGCCCGCACCCTCGACGACGATCGCCGCCGCGCCCCGGGCGATCCGCGCGTAGGCATCGGCAATGACCGCAAGGTCGATGCGCGCGCCCGCCTGCCGCGCCGCGAGGTGCGGCGCCACCGGTGGGGGGAAGGCGTAGGGATTGCGGTCGCGCAGTGCGAGCGCGAGGCCGTCGGCGGCAGCCAGCGCCGCGACGTCGGCGTTGCACGCCCCGCCCGGTTCGATCCCGGCCGCCACCGGCTTCATGCCGGCGCAGCGCACGCCGGCGGCTCGAAGCGCACGCACGAGCGCCACCGCGACGACGGTCTTGCCAACGCCGGTATCGGTCCCGGTGACGAAGATGCCGCGGGTGGCGGTCGCTACCGCTGCCATCGCGGATGCTACGGCGCCCGCCCCGGACGCGTGAGCTTGACGATCGCGTGGCCCTCGGCGGTGCGCGTCGGCTCGACCTTCCAGGCGTGCCCGTACACGACCTCGAAGGTTGCCGGAATGCGCCCGTCACGGCGCAGTTCGGCGAGGGCATCCAGCATCCGCTGCCAGCGCGCGCGCCCCATGAGCCCGTGCGGCCGGCCGTGCGTCGCATTGGTCGCGCCGATGAGCTTCAACTCGCGCAGCAGTGCGACGGGTTCCGGATACGTCACGGTGATCGTCTCCATGTCCATCACCGGATCGGCAAAGCCCGCGCCGACGAGCATGTCGCCCAGGTCGTGCATGTCGATGAAGCGGCTGGTGTGCGGGTGCGCGTCGACACTGCGAAACGCCGCGCGGATCTCGCGCAGCGTATCGGGACCGAAGGTGGTGAACGTCAGCAGGCCGCCGACCTTCAGCACGCGGCGCCATTCGGCGAACACCCGCGGCACGTCGTTCACCCACTGCAGCGCGAGATTGCTCCACACGAGGTCGAAGGCGAGCGCGCGCAGCGGCAGCGCATTGAGGTCGGCGCACAGGCACCACGGTTCGTCGCTGCCGGCACGCGCCGCCGGCAGCAGCCGGCGCCACAGCGAGCGGCCGGCCCGCACCCGCGCCCGCGTCGCCGCGACCATCGGCAGCGCGAG
>JBDHRR010000017.1:0-41905 GCA_039807685.1 Burkholderiales bacterium | reverse complement strand
CACGCCGCACGCGGTCGCCGCGCGATTCTGGGAGCTCCTCACCAAGGCGCGCCTGCCGACCGACATGTGGATGTCGACGCAGCGCGTGTTCCTGGGCGTGCTTTCGGGGATCGTGCTCGCCGTGCCGGTGGGGTTCGTGCTCGGGTGGTATCGCGAGATCCGCAGCTTCGTCGACCCGCTCATCAACTTCTTTCGCGCCTTGCCGCCGATCGCGCTGATCCCGCTGGCCGTCGTGTATTTCGGCATCGGCGAGGTCGCCAAGGTGGTGATCCTCTTCTACGCTTCCTTCTTCGCCGGTGTCATCGTGATGTACGAGGGCATCGCGCAGATCAGCCCCATCTACGTGCGCGTGGCGCGAACGCTGGGTGCCACCGACGGCGAGATCTTTCGCCGGGTGATCCTCCCGTTGACCGTGCCGCACATGCTGACCGCGCTGCGCGTGGCGCTGGGCGTCGCGTGGGCGACGCTCGTCGCTTCCGAGCTCATCGCCGCGCAACAGGGGCTCGGGGCGCTCATCCAGAACGCGTCGTCATTCTTCCAGCTCGACATCATCTACGTCGGCATCATCTGCATCGGGTTCATCGCGCTCGCCATGGACCTCGCGCTGCGCGCGGTGGCGCGGCGACTGGTGTCGTGGCAGGAGCGCATCGTATGAGCGCGCCGGGCCGCTCCAAGCGCGAATATCCGAGCGCGCAGCGCGACGGTACACCGGCGAGTGCGCCGGTACGCATCGCGTTCCAGAACGTCTCGCTCGAGTTCCCTGGGCCGGCCGGCCCGGTCAAGGTGGTGGACGACGTCTCCTACGACATCCGGCAGGGCGAGTTCGTCTCGGTGATCGGCCCGTCGGGTTGCGGCAAGACGACGATGATGAACATGATCGCCGGGTTCGTGACGCCGTCGGCAGGGACGGTGTCGCTCGACGGGCAGCCGGTCACCGGCCCGGGGCCCGACCGCGGCGTGATCTTCCAGGAATACGGCGTCTTTCCGTGGCTGACCGTGCGCGACAACATTGCCTTCGGCTTGAAGCTCCGCGCGAATCGCGTGGCGGACGCGGAGCGCCGCGCGATCTGCGACCGCTACATGCAACTCATGGGCCTCGCCGAATTCGCCGATGCGTATCCCAAGATGCTCTCGGGCGGCATGCGCCAGCGACTGGCGCTCGCCCGTGCGTATGCGGTGAAACCCCAATTCCTCCTGATGGACGAGCCGTTCGGGGCGCTCGATGCGCAGACCCGCTCGAACATGCAGGACCTGCTCCTCGAGGTGCTCGCCGCGGAGGGCAAGACCGTGATGCTCATCACGCACTCGGTCGAGGAAGCCGTGTACCTGTCGTCGCGCATCGTCGTCATGACGGCGCGGCCGACGCGCGTTCGCGAGATCGTGGAGGTGCCATTCGCGTATCCGCGTGGGGCCTCGCTCCACGAGGATCCGCGGTTCGGTGCTTTGCGCTCGCACATCCGTGACCTGGTGATGGAAGAGTACGCCGCCCAGGCTCGTCAGACCGTCCGCCTGTCGGACTGAATCAGGAGGGAGAAAACCATGCTGGAGAAGCGTAGGAGGATCTTGCAGGCCGGCGGCGCGGCGGTCGGCCTGTCGGTGGTCGGTGCCCCCGCCATTGCGCAGAGCCGGACCAAGGTGAAGGTCGGTTACCTGCACACGCCGGCGGTCGATGCGCAGATCTGGACCGGGATCGCGATGGGGAGCTTTGCCAAGAATGGTCTCGATCTCGACATGGTGCAGTTCACCACGGGACTCGAACTCTTCCAGGCGATGATCGGCGGCAGCCTCGACATGCTCGCCACCGGCGCGGTGATCTCGAATTTCCCGGCGCGCGGACAGGGCAAGGCGTTCCTCATCAACAACGTCGAGTTCGCGACCGCGCAGCTTTGGGTACGCGAGGACATGGGGATCAAGAGCTTCGCCGATCTGAAAGGCAAGAAGATCTCGACCACGACGGGCACGACCGCGCACGTCTTCCTCGACACCGCGCTGCGCGCCAACAAGATCGACGCGAAGGACGTCGAGATCGTCAACCAGCGGATGTCGGAGGCGGTGACGTCGTTCATCTCCGGCGCGGTTCCCGCGGTGGCACTCTGGGTTCCATTCGACGTGACCGTGCGCGAGAAGACGCCCGGTGCGAAGAAGCTCGTCGACGCGTCGGCTTACTACCCGGACGCCGCGATCGTCGGCGGCTGGGCCGCGCGCAACGACTACTTCGACAAGAACAAGGACGTGTGCCAACGGGTGATTCGCGGCTGGGTCGAGGCGAACGACCACCTCATCGGCCCCAAGTCCGCCGAGGCCGTCGAAGCGGTGCAGAAGGCACACTATCCGCAGGTGCCGCTCGCCGACTTCCGCGAGCAGTTCAAGGCGTCGCGCTACTTCACCTCGGCGGAATGGCGCAAGCTCTACGCGGACGGGACGGTCACCAAGTGGCTGCAGCAGGTCACCGACTTCTTCGTGCAGTTCGGAAAGATCGAGAAGCCCGTTCCCGCCAAGCAGTACTTCGACCCGTCGCTCTATCTCGAGACCGTCAAGGGGTGATGGCAGAGTACGACTACATCATCGTCGGAGCCGGTTCCGCGGGCTGCATTCTCGCGAACCGGCTGTCCGCCGATTCCGCCACCCGGGTGCTGGTGCTCGAAGCCGGGGGATCCGACCGGAACTTCTGGATCCGGCTGCCCGTCGGCTATTTCCGCACGATCTACGACACGCGCTTCTCGCGTCTGTTCGACACCGAACCGGGTGAGGGGTCGGGCGGGCGCAACATCGTCTGGCCGCGTGGCCGGGTCATCGGTGGATCGTCGTCGATCAACGGACTGATCTTCATCCGCGGCCAGCACGAGGACTTCGACGGCTGGGAGCGCCTGGGCGCCGATGGGTGGGGCTACCGCGCGGTGCTGCCGCACTTCAAGCGCCTCGAGCGCTACGAGGGTGGGGCGAGCGAGTACCACGGCGCCGACGGCGAAATGGGCGTGTCGGACCTTCGCAACGACCACCCCTACTGCGGCGCGTGGGTCGACGCCGCGACGCAGTACGGGTTGCCGCGCAATGCCGACTTCAACGCGGCGAGCACCTACGGCGTGGGCGCCTACCAGCTCAGCATTCGCGACGGCTGGCGATCGAGTGCGGCGACGGCCTTCCTGCATCCGGTACGGCATCGTCCGAATTTGACGGTGAAGACGCAGGCGCTCGTTGCCCGCGTCCTGTTCGAGAAGACCGTCGCGGTCGGCGTGGAGTGGATCGAGAACGGCGAGCGACGGCAGGCGCGCGCGGCGCGCGAAGTGCTACTCGCCGGCGGCGCGATCCAGTCGCCGCAACTGCTGCAGCTTTCCGGCGTGGGGCCAGCGGCGTTGCTGGGACGGCACGGCGTACCGGTCGTGGCCGATTCGCCCGGAGTCGGGGCGAACCTGCAGGATCACTACCAGGCGCGCACCATCGTGCGTCTCAGGAAGCACGTTTCGCTCAACGACGACGTGCGCAATCCGCTCAAGCTCGCCGGGATGGGCTTCGACTGGCTGTTCCGGAATTGCGGTCCGCTCACCGTTGGCGCGGGACAGGTCGGCGGTGCCGCGCGCACCGAATTCGCGCGTGACGCGCGTCCTGACATCCAGTTCAACGTCATGCCGCTGTCGGTCGACAAGCCGGGCGACCCGTTGCACAAGTATTCCGGCTTCACCGCGTCGGTGTGGCAATGCCATCCGGCGTCACGCGGGAACGTCGCGATTCGTTCGGCCGACCCGACGGATCCGCCGCGCATCGAGCCGCGCTACCTCAGCGAGGACCTCGATCGGAAGACCCTCGTTGCCGGCATTCGCACGCTGCGCGAAATCTATCGGCAGCCGGCGTTTCGCGACCTGTGGGATGCGGAAGTGCTTCCCGGTCCGGGAGCGGACACGGACCGCGGCCTCCTCGACTTCGCGCGCGAGCATGGCGGTACGGTCTTCCATTGCGTCGGCACCTGCCGGATGGGTGGCGACGCCACGGCGGTGGTGGATCCCCATCTGCGCGTGCGCGGCGTCGAGCGCCTTCGCGTCATCGACGCGTCGGTGATGCCGGTGGTGACGTCGGCGAATACCAACGCGACTTCGCTGATGATCGGCGAGAAGGGCGCGCATCTGGTGCTGCACGGAAGTCCATAACCTGGAGTCGACATGTTCGAGTACGGAAATCTGATCGCGGGCCAATGGACGCGAGGCGAGGGTGGCGATTTCGTGACGCGCAACCCGGCGCGACCCACCGAAGTCGTCGGGCGCTATGCGGCTGCATCTGTCGAACAAGTGCGCGAGGCCGTCGTCGCAGCGCACGCAGCGCAGCGGCGCTGGCGGGCCGTGCCGTCGGTCGAGCGGGGCGCGATCGTCGAGAAATTCATTGCGGCGCTGGAATCGAGGTCCGAGGCGCTCGCCCGTTCGATCACGCTCGAGCAAGGCAAGCCGCTCGCCGAGTCGCGTGGAGAAGTCGGGAAGTCGTTTGCCGAATCCCGATTCATGGTGGGCGAGGCTGCCCGCGGCAAGAGCGAAGTCCTGCCGTCGGCGCGCGCGGGCATCCGCAACCTGGTGACGCATCGGCCGCGCGGCGTGGTGGCCGCGATCACGCCGTGGAATTTCCCGATCCTCACGCCGATGCGGAAGATCGCGCCGGCGATCGTCTTCGGCAATGCGATCGTGCTGAAGCCGTCGGAATTCTCGCCGGCGACGGCCTGCCTCGTCGCCGATGCCGCGCGGGGAATCCTTCCCGACGGACTGCTGCAGATCGTGAACGGCGGCGCGACGGTCGGCGCCGCGCTCGTGGGCGCGCCCGGCATCGACGGCGTCACGTTCACTGGTTCGGTCGCCACCGGCAAGCGCATCTACGCGCTCGCGGCCGCGAATCTCGCCGCGATCTCGCTCGAACTCGGCGGCAAGAATGCAGCGGTCGTCAACGACGCCGCCGATGTCGATGCGTGCCTCGACCAGATCGTCGCTGCTGCGTTCATGTGCGCGGGCCAGCGTTGCACGGCGATCAGCCGCGTCATCGTCAATCGTCCGCTGCTCGCGAGCGTGGAGGAAGGACTCGTCGCCCGCGCCCGCAGGTTCGTGCTCGGCGACGGCATGGATCCACGCACGACGATGGGGCCGCTCACCAACGGGGCGCAGCACGCGCGCGTGGCGAAGATGGTCGAGGCTGGCGTCGGCGAGGGTGCGCAGGCGATCACCGGTGGTCGGCCCGCCGCGGTGGCCGGGCTCGAAGGCGGGTACTTCTACGAGCCGACCGTGCTTGCCGGCGTCACCTCGGGCATGAGCGTCGCCCGCGACGAGATTTTCGGGCCGGTCATTTCAGTGCTTGCCTACGACGACCTCGATGAAGCGTTCGCCATTCTCAACGCGGTCGAATACGGCCTCACGTCGGCGCTTTTCTCCAGTGACAACGACGTGATCCAGCGCTTCGTCGACGAGAGCGAGAATGGAATGATCCACGTCAATCACGGGACCATTCCCGACATCCACATGCCTTTCGGCGGCATCAAGGCCTCGGGAGTAGGCGCATACTCGGTGGGCGCCTCCGCCGCGGCTTTCTACACGACGGAGCATTCGGTCTACATCAAGCACTTCGATGGCACAGCAACCAGAGGCTCGACTTCCGAGCGCCAGCCCGGCCGGTGACCGGCTCGCGTTGACGCGGCTGCGCGATCGCCTGCGCGCCTTTGCCGCGGCACGCGACTGGGAGCAATTCCACGCGCCGAAGAATCTCGCGATTGCGTTGAGCGTGGAGGCCGCCGAACTACTGGAGCATTTCCAGTGGGTGTCGGAGGAGGGCTCACGGGCGATGCCCGCGGACAAGCTCGCCGCCATCGACGAGGAGGTCGCCGACGTATTCCTGTATCTCATCCGTCTCGCCGACGTGCTGCAGATCGACCTCGTCCGGGCGGCCGAACGGAAGATCGAGCGGAATGCGCAGAAGTACCCGGTCGACAAGGCGCGGGGCACCGCGCGCAAGTACACCGAGCTTTGAGCCGGCTCGCGGCCGGCTCGCAGGTCCCCCGCGAACGCCAGCGTCAGCTTGCCGCGCCGTCGCGATGCGCGCGTCAACCCCTCGCCGCGACGCCGGGCGCGGGGGGTGCTTCCGCAGGGGTCTCGGCGCGGGACGAGACGAGGACGCGGTCACGGCCGCGCGCCTTGGCCTCGTAGAGCAGGCCGTCGGCGACGCGCAACAGCGCTTCGGCATCGCTGCCGTCGCGTTCATCCACGACTCCGGCGCTGATGGTGAACGCAGGCACCTTGTCGCGTGCGGTCGCCCGCGGCAGTTCGGCGCGCACCCGCTCGACCAGCGTGACGCCCTGGTCCGCGTCGAGGCCGGCGAGCAGCATGACGAATTCCTCGCCGCCGAAGCGGCAGACGAGGTCCTCGCGGCGGACGAACTGCTTGAGCGTGGTCGCCAGCAGCTTGAGCGCGCGGTCGCCGACGTCGTGGCCGTGCGTGTCGTTGACGTTCTTGAAGAAATCGATGTCGGCGAGCACCAGCGCGAAGCGCGCGCGCTGGTGGATGAGCCGCGTGAGCCCGGTCTCGAGGACGCGGCGGTTCGACAGCCCGGTGAGCGGATCGGTCGTGGCCTTGGCCTCCGACGCGGCCATCGCGCGGATGGCGGCGAGGCGGCGGCCGATGAGATGGGCGTTGAAGGTGAGCGACTGCAATTGGCGATAGAGCGCGGCATCGCCGGTTTGCCCGAGCGCGCGCAGCATGCCCGAGCCCTGGCCGCCGACGAATACCGGCGTGCAGGCGGCCGCGCAGCTCAAGTCGATCTTGCCGCTCAGTCCCGAGCACGCGCTGAGCGCCATGCTGTCCTCGTAGACGAGCCCCTGTCCGCGACGCACGGTCGGACAGTCGCGCGGTCGGCGTATCGTGCAGCGCGCCGCCGGGGTCATGTCGCCGACGCTGATGTTCTGCTCGATGTCGCCGTCGGCGTCGTTGGCGAGGAGGAGTTGTGCGCCGCCGTCCTTGGCCATCGCGCTCAATGCCTGCTCGGCGATGCGCAGGACGGCGGCTTCGTCCTCGGCGATTTCCAGCGCGTGCTCGAGGCGAGCATTGTTCTCGTGCGTGCGCAGGCGGTCTTCGGCGAGGCGCGTCTTGGCAGCGTAGTCGGCAAGGCGCTCCTGCTGGTCATGCAGCAGCGGCACGAGCAGTCGATACCAGATCGCCGGCGCCCCGAGCAGCAGGAACAGGATCACGCCGAGTAGCACCTGCGCCCCGACGGCGCCCTCCGGGAAGAGTTGCCTGGGCACGACGAGCGCCACCGCGCAGGCGAGGGCGAGCGCCAGGAGCAGCAGGATGTAGCGCCGCCACACGAGGGTGAGTCGAGCGGTTTCGGGGTGCGTCTCGGTCCGGACCGGCCCGCCGCCGGCTGGCGGCATATCGTTGATCTTCATCGCCCCCTCCCCGCCAGTCCTGCTCTCCGCTCGGGATCGCGCCGGCCAATCGCGCGGTGCCCGGCCACCGACCCCGGATGGTGGACCGGCGCGCCTTCCGCGACCGGAGCCGCACCGGGCGCCGCGGTGGACCAGAGGGGAGGATGCCAAGCATTCGATGGAAGCTCAAGCCTTCGCCGTCTCGACGGCGCGGTCCGATACGCGCTGCGACCGGCTCCGGTCGGCGCAACGACGTCAGACACGGGCACGGTGTTCGTCCCCACAGCGGACGCGCCACCGCCGCATTCCGGGGTCACCGCGGATTGAAAGTTGCCGCTTTTCGGCGTATTCGTACCCCGCCGGGGCGGCGGGCGGGAAGCCACCGGCTTCGATAACAAGCGATACCATGCCGCCGTCTTCTTCGTACACCCGCCAGGAGGAATCATGATTCGCACATGGGCTGCGCTTGCCGCGTTCGCCACGCTTTCGGCCACGGTCGCCGCGCAGGTGCCGGCCGGCTATCCCGCCAACTACGCGGACGTCGTCGCCGCCGCCAAGAAGGAAGGCAAGGTCGTCATCTACAGCGCGACCGATACCGTCGCGGCGACTCCGCTCATCAAGGACTTCCAGGCGGCCTTCCCCGGCATCTCCGTCGAGTACAACGACATGAACACGACCGAGATCTACAACCGCTTCATCAGCGAGAAGGCCGCGGGTGGCGGCTCGGCCGACGTGCTGTGGAGTTCGGCGATGGACCTGCAATTGAAGCTCGTCAACGAAGGCGGCGCACTGACCTATGAGTCGCCCGAGTTGAAGGCGATGCCGTCGTGGGCGGTATTTCGCAACGAGGCGTTCGGCACGACCTACGAACCGATCGCCTTCGTCTACAACAAGCGCCTGCTGACCGGCGACGAGATCCCGCAATCGCACGCCGACCTGCCGAAACTCTTCGCCGCGCACGCCGACAAGTTCAAGGGCAAGGTCACGACCTACGACGTCGAGAAGTCGGGCGTCGGCTTCCTCCTCATCACGCAGGACAGCAAGAACAATCCGGCGTTCTGGGACTTCGTGCGGGCGCTGGGCAGCGTGGGGCCGCGCTTCCAGTCGAGTTCGGGCACGATGATGGAGCGCATCGGTTCCGGTGAGAACATCCTGGGGCTCAACATCTTCGCGTCGTACGCGGTGCTGCGGCAGAAGAAGGACCCCGGCATCGGCTACGTGCTGCCCAAGGACTACACGCTCGTCATGTCGCGCGTGATGTTCATCAGCAAGACGGCCAAGAATCCCAACGCCGCCAAGCTGTGGACCGACTACATCCTCTCCAAGCGCGGCCAGACGATCATCGCCGACCAGGCGCTCCTGGGCTCGGTGCGCACCGACGTCGAAGGCGAGATGACGGCCTCGGGGCTTGCCAAGACGCTGGGGGCGAGCCTGCGCCCGATTCCGGTGAGCCCGGAAATCCTCACCTATCTCGACCAGACCAAGCGTCTCGAATTCCTCAAGCAATGGCAGACGGCGATCAAGGGCGGTAAGTGAAGCGTATTCCCCTGCCGCGGCTGGCCGTCATCCTGGTGATGGCCACCGCGGTGCTGACGCCGCTCGCGCTCATCGTCTACCAGAGTCTGCTGTCCGCGCCGTTCTTCGATCCGAACAAGAAGCTCGGCTTCGGTGCCTTCGCCTTCATCTTCGCGGACCCGGATTTCTGGGACGCGCTTCGCAACTCGTTCGTCATTGCCGCCGGCATGGCGATCATCGCGGTGCCGCTCGGGGCGATCCTCGCCTTCCTCATGGTGCGCACCGACCTTCCCGGGCGGCGCTGGATCGAACCGCTGCTGCTGGTGCCGGTGTTCGTCTCGCCGATGGTGCTCGCCTTCGGTTACGTGGTGTCGGCGGGGCCGGTGGGTTTCTATTCGGTCTGGGCCAAGAGCCTCTTCGGCGGCGTGCCCTGGAACGTCTATTCGCTGACCGCGATCGCGGTCATCGCGGGGCTCACGCACGTGCCGCACGTGTACCTCTATTCGTCGTCGGCGCTGCGCAGCCTGGGCTCCGACGTCGAGGAGGCGGCGCGCATGGCCGGCGCCTCGCCGTTCGCCGTCGCCCGTGACGTGAGCCTGCCGATGGTGATGCCCGCGCTCCTCTTCTCGGGTGTGCTCGTCTTCTTCCTGGGCTTCGAGATCTTCGGCCTGCCGCTCGTGCTGGGCGATCCCGAGGGCCATCTCGTGCTGGCGACGTACCTCTACAAGCTCACCAACAAGTTGGGCACGCCTTCGTATCACCTCATGGCCGCGGTGGCGGTGTGCATCGTGGCGCTGACCATTCCGCTGGTGCTCCTGCAGCGTCATCTCCTGCGCAATGCCGGCAAGTACGTCACCGTGAAGGGCAAGGCGGGCCGCCAGCGCCTGCTGCCGCTGGGGACGTGGCGCTGGCCGGCAACGGCGGTGCTCGTCCTGTGGCTCGTGGTCACCGTCGTGGTGCCGCTGTCGGGCATCGCGCTGCGCTCGGTGGTGTCGAGCTGGGGCGAGGGTGTCGTGCTCTCCGAGGTGCTCACGCTCGATCACTTCCGCGAGGTGTGGGACCAACCGACGCTCCTGCGCGGGATCCTCAACACGATCGTCATCGGTGTGGTCGGCGGCGCGCTGGCGGTGGCCTGCTATACCGCGATCGGGCTCGCCACGCACCGGCGGCCGGACGGCTGGTCGCGCTTCGTCGACTACCTCGTGCTCGTGCCGCGCGCGATTCCGGGGCTCCTCGCCGGCCTCGCCTTCCTCTGGGTATTCCTGTTCGTGCCGTTCCTCTCGCCGCTGCGCACCACGATTTTCAGCGTCTGGCTCGCCTACAGCGTGGTCTGGCTCGCCTACGGCATGCGGCTCGTCTCGAGTTCGCTGCTGCAGGTCGGCCCCGAACTCGAGGAGGCGGCCAGGAGCGCCGGCGCCACGCGCGGACAGGTCAATCGCCACGTGACGCTGCCGCTCATCCGCTACGGCCTCCTCGCGGCGTGGCTCCTCGTCTTCCTCATCTTCGAGCGCGAATACTCGACCGGCGTCTACCTCCTCGCTCCGGGCACCGAGGTGATCGGCTCGCTTCTGGTGTCGCTGTGGGGCACCGGCGCGGCCGACATCGTCGCCGCACTCTCGCTCATCAACGTGGCACTGGTGGCGGTCGGTCTCGCCGTCGCGCTGCGCTTCGGAGTCAAGCTCCATGACTAAGCTCGTCGTCGGCGATCTGCACCTGTCCTACGGGGACAACGCCATCCTCAAAGGGGTTTCGATGCAACTCGCGCAAGGCGAGGTGGTATCGCTCCTCGGTCCCTCGGGCAGCGGCAAGACGACGCTGCTGCGCGCCGTGGCGGGACTCGAGCAGCCGCATCGCGGGACCATCGCCATCGAGGACAAGGTCGTCTTCGACGGCGCGCGCAGCGTCGAGGTGCCGGCGGAGAAGCGCAATCTCGGCCTCGTCTTCCAGTCGTATGCGCTGTGGCCGCACCGCACGGTGTTCGACAACGTCGCCTACGGACTGAAGCTGCGCAACGTCAGCGCGGGCGAAACCAAGGAGCGGGTCACGTCCGCGCTGGCCAACCTCGGGCTCGATGCGCTCGCGCAGCGGCTGCCGCACCAGCTCTCCGGAGGTCAGCAGCAGCGCGTGGCCATCGCCCGCGCGCTCGTCTACAACCCGCCGGTGATCCTGATGGACGAGCCGTTGTCGAACCTCGACGCCAAGCTGCGCGAGGAGGCCCGTGCGTGGCTGCGCGAGCTCATCCTTCGCCTCGAACTCTCGGCGCTCGTCGTCACGCACGACCAGAACGAGGCGATGGCGATGTCGGACCGGATCCTGCTCCTCAACAACGGCGTGATCGAGCAGCAGGGAACGCCGGAGGAGATGTACGCGCGCCCGCAGACGCTGTTCACCGCCGAATTCATGGGCAGCAACAATGCGCTGCGCGGCACCGTCGCCGAGGTGCGCGACGGTAGCGCGCGGCTGGCGGGAGACGGCTGGAGCCTGTGGGGCGCGGCGCGCAGCACGGCAAGGGCCGGTGCGGCCGGCACCGGCATGGTTCGGCTCGAGCGCGTGCGCGTAGCCGACGCCGCCGGCGACAATCGCGTACGCCTGCCGCTGGTGACGTCGATGTACCTCGGCGAGAAATGGGAGCACCTCTTCAGCGCGGGCGAACTGCGCCTGCGCGCCTACGGTCGCGCGCCGTTGGCCAAGGGCGAGCACTGGCTCGAGATCGCGCGGGACGACATGTGGGTCTTCTGATCGCCGCGTCTTGAGGTCGACGGGACACGGGTCGTCGCTGCGCGGGTCGGTCGCGCGCGTGCGCCGCGGCGCGGCGGCGCTCGCCATCGGCGCCGGCGCGGGATACCTGTGCGCGCTCCTGCATACGCCGATCCCGTGGATGCTGGGGCCCTTGTTCACGCTGGCCGTCCTGCGCGTTGGCGGCGTCGACGTGGCGGCGCCGCGCTGGTCGCGCTACGTCGGGCAGTGGATCATCGGCACCTCGCTCGGCCTGTACTTCACTCCGTACGTGCTGCGCGAGGTGAGTGCCTTGTGGTGGCTCCCCGCCGCCGGTGCGATCTTCGCGATCGGCTTGGGCTACGTCGCGGGGATCGCGCTTGCCCGCATGGCCGGGCTCGATCGGACGACGGGCATCTTCGCGAGCGTGCCGGGTGGCGCGACCGAGATGTCGATCCTCGGCGACCGCTTCGGCGGGCGCATGGATCGGATTGCTGCCGCGCAGAGCATGCGCATCCTCATCGTGGTGGCGATCGTCCCGGCGGCGATCACGGCGGCAGGAGTGCATGGCGCCGACGCTTACGCGCAAGGCGCCAAGACCTTCGATGCGCTCGGTCTCGCGATCCTGCTCGCACTCACGCTCGCCGGCAGCGTCGTCTGCTTCCGGCTGCGGGTACCGAACGGATTCGTCATCGGTGCCCTCGCGGTATCGATTCCGCTCACCGGCCTGTCGATCGACCTCTCGCTCATGCCGAGCCCGGTATCGAATGCCGGGCAATGCCTCCTGGGTTGCGCCTTGGGGTCGCGCTTCCAGGACGACTTCCTGCACGGCGCACACCGTTTCGTGACGGCGGTGGTGACGACCGTGCTGCTGTCGGTCGCGCTGTCGGCGGCCTTCGGCATCGGTCTCGCCTGGGCGGCCGGGCAGCCACCGGCCACGCTCCTTCTCGGCACCGCCCCTGGCGGCATGGCCGAGATGTGCATCACCGCCAAGGTCCTGCAATTGGGCGTGCCGCTCGTCACCGCATTCCACGTCATGCGCCTCGTCGTCCTGCTGCTGGCGACCCCGGTCATCTTTCCGCGGGCCCGCGCGTGGTATCGCGAGCGGCAGCGCCGCCACCGGCCGCGGTGAAGGGGAGGTCGGGTGGGGACGGGTAGAATCCGCCGCATGACACCTGCCTCGTCGCTACGCACCTCCACCGCGCCGCTCGCGGCGCCCGACTACATCAAGCACCGACGCCTGCTCGAATGGGTCGGCGAGATCGCGGCGCTCACCGAGCCGGATCGCGTCGTGTGGTGCGACGGCAGCGACGAGGAGTTCGACCGGCTGTGCGCCGAGATGGTCGCCGCCGGCACGCTCATCCGGCTTGCCGCCGACAAGCGACCGCGAAGTTACCTCGCGCGGTCGGATCCGTCGGACGTCGCGCGGATGGAGGATCGCACGTTCATCTGCAGCGAATCGCCCGACGATGCGGGGCCGACCAACCATTGGGTCGCGCCGGCGAAGATGCGCGCGACGCTGCAGGGGCTCTTCGCAGGGTGCATGCGCGGGCGCACGCTGTACGTCGTCCCGTTCTCGATGGGACCGCTCGGCAGCCCCATCGCGCAGATCGGCGTCGAGGTCTCGGACAGCCCGTACGTCGTCGTCAACATGAAGCTCATGACGCGCATGGGCCGCGCGGTGGTCGACGTGCTCGGCAGCGACGGCGATTTCGTCCCCTGCGTCCACTCGGTGGGGGCGCCGCTCGCCACCGGCGCGCGCGACGTGGCGTGGCCGTGCAATCGCGAGCACAAGTACATCGTGCATTTTCCGGAAACGCGCGAGATCTGGAGCTTCGGCTCGGGCTACGGCGGCAATGCGCTCCTCGGCAAGAAGTGCCTTGCGCTGCGCATCGCGTCGGCGATGGGTCGCGACGAGGGCTGGCTCGCCGAACACATGTTGATCCTCGGGGTAACGTCGCCCGTTGGGGAGAAGACGTACATCGCCGCGGCATTCCCGAGCGCGTGCGGAAAGACCAACCTCGCAATGCTCATCCCCCCGCCCGGCATGACGGGGTGGAAGGTGAGCACGATCGGCGAGGACATCGCGTGGTTGAAGCCGGGCCCCGACGGCTACCTGCACGCGATCAATCCCGAGGCCGGTTACTTTGGCGTCGCGCCCGGGACGTCGGATGAATCGAATCCGAATGCGATGGCGACGCTGCGCGCCAACGTGATCTTCACCAACGTCGCCCTCACCGACGATGGCGACGTCTGGTGGGAAGGGATGACCAAGGTCCCGCCCGCGCACCTCGTCGACTGGCAGGGCAACGACTGGACGCCCGCCGACGGTGCGGCCGGGCGGAAGGCCGCGCATCCCAATGCGCGTTTCACCGTGGCGGCAACGCAGTGCCCGTCGTTCGATCCGGCCTGGGACGATCCGGCCGGCGTGCCGATCTCGGCGTTCGTGTTCGGTGGGCGGCGCGCGGATACGATGCCGCTGGTGACCGAGGCGCGCAACTGGGTCGAGGGGGTGTACAAGGCGGCGACGATGGGCTCCGAGACGACGGCAGCGGCGGTCGGTGCGGTCGGCCAGGTGCGCCGCGATCCCTTTGCCATGCTGCCGTTCTGCGGCTACCACGTCGGGGACTATTTCCGGCACTGGCTCGCCATGGAGAAGAAGGTTGCGCATCCGCCGCGGATGTTCACCGTGAACTGGTTTCGCAAGGATGCGCAGGGGCGCTTCGTATGGCCGGGCTTCGGCGAGAACATGCGCGTGCTGCGCTGGATCGTGGAGCGCTGTCGGGGCCGCGCGCTTGCGCACGAGGATGCGCTTGGCCTCGTTCCCGGTTACGGCGACCTCGATTGGACGGGCAGCACGTTCGACGAAGAGGCGTTTGCGACCGTGATGGCGCACGACCGGCAGCAGTGGGCGCGCGAACTCGCGGCGCACGACGAGCTCTTCGCCAAGGTCGGCAGCAAGCTTCCCGCCGAACTGCGCGCCGAGCGCGAGCGCCTCGCCGCCCGGCTCGCGCCGTAGCCGGCGGCGAGCGGTCGCGTTTCGATGCCGGGCCTCGTCGTCGGCGCCGCCGCCCGGGGACGATCCGCATGAGGACGACCCGCGAGCGATGGCGGCGGGCAGGTCGCCGCGTCGCCGCCGTTGCGTGTGCGCTCGCGTTGGCGTTCGTCCAGGAAGCGGGGGCGGGACCGACGCTGGCGATCGGCACCGCCGGCGTGATGGGTGTCTATCATCCGCTGGGCGCCGCCGTGTGCCGGATCGTCAATGTCACCCGCAAGACGCACGGATTGCGGTGCACCGTCGAGACGTCGCAGGGGAGTGTGGCCAACATCCGCGGCGTCCTCGTGGGGACGTTCGCGATGGGGATCGCGCAGGGTGACACGCAATTCGCGGCGCGCACCGGCGTGGGTCCGTTCCGGGACGCGGCGCAGCCCAAGCTGCGCGCGCTCTTCAGCGTGTATCCCGAGACGCTGACGATCGTCGCGCGCGACGGTCTTGGCATCACCACGATCGACGACCTCAAGGGCAAGCGGGTGGGGATCGGCACCCCCGATTCGGGAACGCGGGTCACCCTCGATCTCGTATTCGAGGCCTTGGGCATCCGCCGCGATCAATTGAAGGCAGCACTCGAGCCCGAGATCGTGGCGATGCCGCCGCTCTTGTGCGAGAACCGGATGGATGCGTTCGGATTCGTCGCCGGGCATCCCAATCCGATCCTGGAGGATGCGACCGCGGGTTGCCGTGCACACATCCTGCCGGTCGCCGGACCCGGGATCGATGCGCTCGTCGCGAGTCATCCCCATTACTTCCGAACCGTGGTGCCGGGCGGCATCTATCGCGGCAATCCGTTGCCGCAGCCGACCATCGGCACGATGGCGTCGATCGTCGTCAGCGCCGACCTGCCCGACGACGTCGCGTACGCGATCACCCGGACGATATTCGAGAACTTCGACGACTTTCGCAAGCTGCATCCGGCGCTCGCGGCGCTCACCAGGGCACAGGCGCTGGCCGGCAATGCGGTGCCGTTCCATCCCGGCGCCGAACGCTATTTCCGGGAAGCGGGTTTGCGCTGATCGGTTGTTGTAGGCGACAACACGGCCGGCGCGATCGTCGACCTGCGGGCGCGTCGGAGCGGAGGACGTTTCACGTGAAACCGTCGCCCGGGGGGGCGGCCAGACGTTTCACGTGGAACCAGCCGGACGAACGCGGAACCTCGCACCTGACCGCCTCGCCGCCGCCGCCTCATGTTTCACGTGAAACCATGGTGGAGGCGCGGCGTCGCCGCCGCATCCGCAGCGAGACAGCGCGCTGTCGCCGGTAAGGCCGTCTGGACCCGGCTGGTAGAATGTACCCATATCGGCGGGCGCAGCTCGGTTCGACCGCCCCTGCGATCGCCGTGCACCGTGTCGGCATCTCCGGGTCCACGCGGCGCGCCCAGCGCATCCACCCCCGTAGCAATGGAAGTCCGCACCGCCCCGATGACTTGATCCATGGAATTTGCGCATCGCTTCGACGTGATCGTCGTCGGTGGCGGCCACGCCGGCACCGAGGCCGCGCTCGCCAGCGCGCGGATGGGCTGCGACACGCTGCTCCTGACGCACAGCATCGAAACGCTCGGTCAGATGTCGTGCAATCCGTCGATCGGCGGCATCGGCAAGGGGCACCTCGTCAAGGAGATCGATGCCCTGGGCGGCGCGATGGCGCTCGCCACCGACGAAGCCGGCATCCAGTTCCGCACGCTCAATTCCAGCAAGGGGCCGGCGGTGCGCGCCACGCGTGCCCAGGCCGATCGCGTCCTGTACCGCAGCGCGATTCGCCGCCGCCTGGAGAACCAACCGAATCTCTCCCTCTTCCAGCAACCGGTCGACGATCTCGTCCTCGACGGCGACCGGGTGATCGGCGTGGTTACGGAGATCGGCCTCGTCTTCCACGCCCGGGCCGTCGTGCTCACCACGGGAACGTTCCTGTCGGGGCGCATCCACGTCGGCCTCCAGAACTACGAGGCCGGCCGCGCGGGCGATCCCCCGGCCAAGCGACTGGGCGCGCGCCTGCGCGAGTTGTCGTTGCCGGTCGGCCGCCTCAAGACGGGCACGCCGCCCCGGCTCGATGGGCGCACGATCGACTTCACGCGACTGGAAGTGCAGCCCGGCGACGATCCGCCGCCGGTGTTCTCGTTCGTCGGCACGCGCGCGATGCATCCGCGCCAGCTTCCGTGCTGGATCACGCATACCAGCGCGCGCACCCACGACATCATCCGCAACGGACTCGACCGCTCGCCGCTGTACTCGGGAGTGATCCAGGGTACCGGGCCGCGCTACTGCCCGTCGATCGAGGACAAGGTGGTGCGCTTTGCCGAGCGCGCGAGCCACCAGATTTTCCTCGAACCCGAGGGTCTCGATACGCAGGAGATCTATCCCAACGGGATCTCGACGTCGCTGCCGTTCGACGTGCAACTCGATCTCGTCCACTCGCTTCCCGGCTGCACGAACGCGCACATCCTGCGCCCCGGCTACGCGATCGAGTACGACTACTTCGATCCGCGGGCGCTGCGCGCGACGCTGGAAACCAAGACGATCGCCGGGCTGTTCTTCGCCGGCCAGATCAACGGCACCACCGGCTACGAGGAGGCGGGGGCGCAGGGTCTCCTCGCCGGACTCAATGCGGCGCGCCAGATCCGGGGCGAGGAGGGGTGGTGCCCGCGGCGCGACGAGGCGTATCTGGGGGTCCTGGTCGACGACCTCATCACGCGCGGCGTGTCCGAGCCGTACCGGATGTTCACCTCGCGCGCCGAGTATCGCCTGCAACTGCGCGAGGACAATGCCGACTTGCGCCTGACCGGGCAGGGGCGAAGGCTCGGCTTGATCGACGACGGGCGCTGGGACGCGTTCTGCCGCAAGCGCGATGCGATCGATGCCGAGCGTGCGCGCCTCGACCGAACCTTCCTGCGACCCGGTGTTCTTTCCAAGGAAGATGCAGAAACCCTTCTGGGGCAGGGTATTGAGCGAGAGTATGCGCTTACTGACATTCTGCGCCGACCGGGCGTGAGCTACGCCACCCTGCACACGCTGCCGGGAGCGGGTGTCGCGGTCGCCGACCCGGCGGTCGCCGAGCAGGTCGAGATCTCGGTGAAGTACGCGGGTTACATCGACCGTCAGCGCCACGAGGTCGCCCGGCTCGCCGCTCAGGAAGCGCTCGCCATTCCACCGACGCTCGACTACGCCAGCGTGCGCGGACTCTCCACCGAGGTGCGCCAGAAACTCGCCGCCCAGCGCCCGGAAACGCTCGGCCAGGCGTCGCGGATCTCGGGCGTCACGCCGGCGGCGATTTCGCTCCTCCTCGTGCATCTGCGGCGCGCCGGTGCCCTGCCGGTGCAGGCGAGCGCATGAGCGCGGCACCCCCCGCCGCGCCGCCCGCGGCGGCCGCGGATGACCTGCGCGCTCGCCTCGACGTCGGCCTCGCCGCGCTCCACCTGTCGCTCGACGCCCGGCAGCGCGACACGCTCGTGCGCTACGTCGCGCTTCTCGCCAAGTGGAATCGCACGTACAACCTGACGGCGATCCGCGAGCCCGAGCGCATGGTCACGCACCACCTCCTCGATTCGCTCGCCGTCCTGCCGCACCTGCCCGCCGTACCCGCACTGCGCGTGCTCGACGTCGGCAGCGGCGCCGGGCTTCCCGGCATTCCCCTCGCCATCGCCCGTCCCGACTGGCAGGTCGACCTCGTCGATCCCATTCACAAGAAGACGGCGTTCACGACGCAGGCGGCTCTCGAACTGGGGCTTGCCAACGTGCGCTCGCACGCCGCGCGCGTCGAGGATCTCGTGCCGGAGGCGCCGTATGATCTCATCGTGTCGCGAGCCTTCGCGGAACTCGGGGCGTTCGCCGTGGCTGCCGCGCGCCACCTCGCAGCGGGCGGTCACCTCGTGGCTTTGAAGGGCGTGCATCCCACCGAAGAACTCGCCGAGCTCGATGCGTCGATCGCCGTCACCGCGACGCCTGCCATCGTCGTGCCCGGCCTCGACGCCGCCCGCCACCTCGTTTTCATGCAACGTCCGTGACGCGCATCATCGCCATCGCGAATCAAAAAGGAGGCGTCGGGAAAACCACGACCGCCGTCAATCTCGCGGCAAGCCTTGCCGCGATGAAGCGACGGGTGCTTCTGGTCGACCTCGACCCGCAGGGCAACGCGACCACCGGCGCGGGCCTCGACAAGCGCACGCTGCCGGCCACCGTGTACCAGGTGCTCCTGGGCGAGCGGCGCATCGCCGACGTTCGCGTGACCTCGCCTACCGGCGGCTTCGACGTGGTGCCCGCCAATCGGGACCTCGCCGGCGCCGAGGTCGAGCTCGTCGATCTCCCCGAGCGCGAGACGCGATTGAAGGAGGCGTTGAACGAGGCGCTGTCGCAGATGAAGTCGGCGATCGACGAGGTCGCCGCCGAGTACGACTTCATCCTCCTCGACTGCCCGCCGTCGCTGTCGCTGCTGACGCTGAACGGGTTGTGCGCCGCGCACTCGGTGTTGATCCCGATGCAGTGCGAGTACTACGCGCTCGAAGGATTGTCCGACCTCGTGCAGACGCTGAAGAAGGTGCGCGCGCACCTCAATCCGTCGCTTTCGATCGAAGGCCTCTTGCGCACCATGTACGACCCGCGCAACACGCTCGCGCTCAACGTCACCGCCGAGCTCGAGAAGCACTTCGGCGACAAGCTCTTCCGCACGATCATTCCGCGCAACGTGCGCCTTGCGGAGGCGCCGTCGCACGGCATCCCCGCGATGCAGCTCGAGGCGCAATCGAAGGGCGCGCTCGCCTATCTCGCTCTCGCCGGCGAGATGCTGCGCCGGCACGAAGCGGCGGCCGCCCCCTCGGCATAGGAGCATCCATGGCGATTCGACCCAAGGGCCTCGGACGCGGCCTCGATGCCTTGCTCGCGGGCGGCAACGACGCCGCGCCGGCGACCGAGTCCAGTGCGCTGAAGACGATCGCGATCGATCGCCTGCGCCCCGGCAAGTACCAGCCGCGCACGCGCATGGACGATGCGGCGCTCGCCGAACTCGCCGAGTCGATCCGCGAGCAGGGCATCGTGCAGCCGATCCTCGTGCGTAGCATCGACGGCGGTCGCTACGAGATCATCGCCGGCGAACGCCGCTGGCGCGCCGCGCAGCGGGCGGGGCTGACCGAAGTGCCCGCCCTCGTGAAGAGCGTTCCCGACCAGCACGCGCTGGCGCTGGCGCTCATCGAGAACATCCAGCGCGAGGACCTCAATCCGCTCGAAGAGGCGCAGGGACTCGCGCGCCTCGTCGACGAGTTCAAGCTCACTCACGATGCCGTGGCCAAGGCGGTCGGCCGCTCGCGCAGCGCCGTGACCAATCTCCTGCGGCTCACGCAGCTCGCGAAGCCGGCGCAGGACTACCTCGCCAATGGGGCGATCGAGATGGGTCACGCGCGGGCCTTGCTCGCGCTGCCCGCCATGCAGCAGGGTGGGGTCGCGGCGCGCATCGCCGACGGCGCGCTGTCGGTGCGTGACGCCGAGCGGCTCGTCGCTACGCTGCTCACGCCCGAGGCGCGCAGCAAGCGCCACGATCGCAAGGCGTCGGCGAGTGCGCGCGACCCGGATCTCGCGCGGCTGGAGACCGACCTCGCCGAGCGCCTGGGCGCGAAGGTGCGCCTCGAGCCGGGGCAAGCAGGCGCCGGGCGCCTCGTCATCGGTTACAACACGCTCGAAGAGCTCGACGGGATTCTCGCGCGCATCCGCTGACGGCGCGCTGCCCCGACGCCTGGCGACGTGACGCGCGCAGTCGCGCGCAGCGAACGGTGGAACGCTGACCTCGCTACCGCGCGGCCACGCGGCGGCCCGTCGCGGGCGCCTTTGCAAGCATCGCCAGCGCGGCCTCGTCGGCTGCGGGCAAAGGGCTTCCCGCCGCGTCGTGCGCGCGCCGTAACGCCAAGGCACGTGCATATGCGGCACGCGCCTCGTCGCGATGACCGAGTGCCGCTTCCGCCGCGGCCAGCGCCTCGGCAGCCGCGGCTTCCAGGCTCGGCAGTGGATGGTCCGCCGGCAGCGCCTGCAGTGCGGTGTGCGCACGACCGGCGGCGAGTTTTGCCTCGTCGTGGCGTCCCGCGGCGCGCAGGATGTGCGAACGCTCGACCTCGATGGCGATGGGCTCGACGTCCGCCCCTTGCAGCGCGTCGGCAGGGACCGCGGCGAGGATCGCGAGCGCAGCGTCGGGGTTCCCGGTCAGCCGGGCGAACTGCGCCTGCACGCGCCAGTACGGCAGCCACGCGCGGACGTCACCGGTGCCGCCGAGGCTCGTCGTACGGTGCGCGACGGCGTCGCGCAGCAGCGGACCGGCCTCGTCGACGCGGCCGAGCGCCAGCAAGGTTTCGGCGAGCGCGAGTTCGGTGGCGGCAAGCGACGTCGACCGCGGATACGCGGCGCGCACTTCTTCGATATCCGCACGAAGGCTCGCCAGCCGATCCTGCGGGCGACCCCGCACTAGCGCCGTGGCGCCGACGAGATCGGCGACGTTGGCCTGGAACGTCGCATCGTAACGGCCGGGTGCGCGTGCGATCGTCGCCCGCACCGCCGCCTGCGTCGCGAGTCCTTCCTCGTCGCGCCCGGTGGTGAGGAGAAGGTTTGCGAGTTTCAACTGCGTCAGCAGCGTCTCGCGATGCGCCTCGCCGTTGACCGCGAGCGAATGCGCGAGCGCTTCGCGCAGGCTCGCCTCGGCCGCGGCGAACTTCATCTGCGCCTGCTGTGCCTGGCCGAGATCGGTGAGGCTGCCGACGAGCCACGCGGAGGCGGCCGTGCCGCGCAAGCGCGCCGCATCGACCGCCGCCTGGTATTGCGCCTCGGCCGGCGCATGCTCGCGCGCCTGTATCCGCGCCTGGCCCGCGAGCCGATAGTCGGTGATCAGCGTCGCGCGCTGCGGGTGGTACTGGCGGAAGAAGGCGACCGCCGCATCGGCGCTGTCGCGGGCGACCGGCCAACCTTCGTGCTTCGCGTAGCGCGCCGTTTCGGTGAGGAGCGCCCCACGGAGGAACGTCGTCGTTTCGCCGGCGGCATCGAGCACCGCCTTCGCTTCGGCGAGGAGAGGAGGAATCTCGGCGCGCTCGGCGCGGTCCTGGAGCGTCGCCACAAAGCCCAGGATGGCATCGGCGCGCCCCGGATCGCGCGGGCCGTGCACGCGCCGTGCCGCGTCGACGGCGCGCCGTTGCAGCGCGATCGCCTGGTCGCGCAACCCGAGTTGCACGTACATGTCGGAAAGCGTGTTGAGGACCTGGACTTCGCTCTCGGGTGCGTCCTTGAGCGCGTCGCTCGCCCGGGCGGCGCCGATGTCGAGCAACTCGCGCGCAGTCGTCTGTTGCGCCTTGAGTGGGCTCGCCTGCTGGTGCGTATTGGTGCGGAACAGGTCGAGCATGAAGCCTTGCACGACTTGCGCACGCTGTGCCTCCTTCCGGGCCAGCGCGGCTTGCGCGCGCGCTTCGGCGCTCTGCGCGTGGGCGAGCGACGCCTGCCACCAGGCCACGCCGGCGCCCGCGACGAGGGCAACGACAACCGCCGCCGAGGCGCCCACGGCCACGCGATTGCGCAGCACGAACTTGCGCAGCCGGTAGGCCCTGCCATCGGGCCGCGCGTGCACCGGTTCACCGCGAAGGTAGCGCTCGAGGTCTTCGGCGAAGGCAGCGACGCCGGGATAGCGCGCAGCGGGCTCCTTGCGCAGTGCCTGTTGCAGGATGGCGTCGAGATCGCCACGCAACTGCCGACGCGCCGCCGGATCGGCAACGACGGCACTCGCGAGCGGCGTCGCGGCGGCGGCGATCGCCGCTTCCAGTTCGGCGGCGGTGCCGCGCTTGAGGCGATACGGCCGCGTTCCGGCCAGGAGCTCGAAGCTCACCACGCCCAGCGAGTAGACGTCGCTCGCCGTGGTGAGCGGCTCGCCGCGAATCTGCTCCGGACTCGCGTAATCGAGCGTGAGGGCGCGGCCGGCGACCTGCGTCAGCGCCGTCTCCTGCGCCGCCTCGCCTTCCATGAACTTCGCGATCCCGAAGTCGAGGAGACGGACATTTCCATCATCGGTGACGAGGATGTTGCCGGGCTTGAGGTCGCGATGGAGGACGAGCCGACGGTGCGCGAAGGCGACGGCGTCGGCGACTTGCAGCAGCAGGCGCAGCCGTGCCGTGATGGCGAGATCACGGGCGCGACAGAATTCGCCCAGCGGCTTGCCCTCGACGTACTCGAGCACCATGAACGGGCGCCCCAGCCGGTCGACCCCGGCATCGTAGAGCCGCGCGATATGCGGGTGCTCGAGGGCGGCGAGGATGTCGCGCTCACGGGCGAAGCGTTCGGCCACCGCCGGCGACCACGAGACGTGCGGGAGCTTGAGTGCGACCTTGCGCCTGACAGCGCCGTCGTGGCGCACTGCGAGCCAGACCTCGCCCATGCCGCCGTAGCCCAGGCGCCGTTCCAGCCGGTAGGGTCCGATCTCGGCGCCCGCCGCGAGCCCGGTCGCTGGCGCCGCGTCGCCGATGAGCGTGAACGCCGGTGGGCCGCCCAGGAAATCCGCGGTTTCCTTCGATGCCGCCGGCACCACGAGGTCACGCAGCACCGGGGCGAGCGCCGCATCGGCGCCGTCCAGGGTGTCGAGCCAGGCCTCGCGTGTCGACGGATCGAGCTCGAAGGCGCGGTCGAGGAGTGCGGAGAGGCGTTGCAGGGTGGCGGCGTCCATGGTCACGTGTCGTGCTCCATGGCTACATACGCAATCGCGTGCGCGAAACGGACAGGCGACGCAGGCATGGCGTCGCGTCCTTCTACTCGAGCGCCGCCTTGAGGAGCAGGCGTGCCTTCAGCCAGTCGCGGCGCACCGTCCGCTCGGAAACGCCCAGCACCTCCGCGATCTCGACCTCCGACAGGCCGCCGAAGTAGCGCATCTCGACGATGCGGGCGAGTCGCTCGTCGACTTGCGCCAGCACGTCGAGGGCATCGTGGACGCGCAAGACGTCGGTCTCCGGTGCCGCCACTTCCGCGGCGATCGCGGTGTCGAGGACGACGTGCTCGGCTTCGCCGCCGCGGCGCGCCGCCGCGCGGGCGCGCGCGAAGTCGACGATCACCGACCGCATCACGCGTGCGGCGTAGGCGAAGAAGTGGTGCCGGTCCTCGATCGGCAGCACGCTCGCGCCGACGAGGCGCAGATACGACTCGTGGACGAGCGAGGTCGTATCGAGCAGGGTGAGCCCCGCGTGCGGGCGCAGCTTGGCGCGAGCGAGGCGGTGCAGTTCGTCGTAGAGCAGCGCGTAGAGCGTGCCGGCGGCGGCGCGGTCGCCGGCGCGTGCCGAGGCGAGCAGGACGGTCAACTGCTGCGTCGTGCCGGATCCGGACGCGCTACCGAAAGGCATGCGACCTCCATCGCGTCGGCTGCAAGCAGACGATCCCGTCGCGCGACGCGGGAAAGCCACTGTAGCGCACGCCAATCGTTTCAACCATGGGGGTTTCCACCGGGCGACACCACGACCTGGCGAACGCTGGCCGGTTTTGCGATCCGCCGGCGTACGAGGGAGCAAGGCACCTCGGGACACGGCTGGCAGCACGCATCGTTCCCGCATCGGTGTCATGTCGAGAGGAAAGGAGCCCGTAAGTGAACACTCACTCTAGAAATCTGTTCCCGGATGGGGTCGCACCGGGTCCATCGCTGGCCGGAACGCTCGGGCGCTCCTTGGTCGGCATCGTCCTGATCGCCGGCGCGGTCTGGGTCGGCGCGGCGATTCTGGGCGCGCGCGGCGGAAGCGATCGTCCGGTCGTCGTCGCAGGCATCGCGGCGGACATCGGCGCGGGCATCCCCTTCATCCCCGACAGCGCCGCTGCGCACCGCCGTCAGGTCTTCGAGGAACGTCGCCTGCGCTACGAGGCGCAGCGGTCGGGCGATGCGGCGATCCGTGCCCGCCGCGAAGCCGATGCGCTGATGGCGATGGTGCGCCCGATGGAGATCGAAACGCCGGCACCGTGACGACTGCCGGCGCCGACCGCGCCGGACCATTTCCTCCACCCCGACGCGCACCTGACTTCGCGCGTCGGGTCTTTCAACGTGCTGCCGGCGGTCAGGGGAGGCGGGTGAACACCGGCACCTTCGCATCACGCAGGCATTGGGCGGTCACGCTGCCGGCCATGACGCTGCGCAGGCCGGTACGGCCGTGGGTGGTCATCGCGAGCATCGCATCGCCGAGGCCGCGCACGTAATGCGGGATCGCCTCCTTGGGATCGCCGTGCAGCACCTCCCAACCGATCGCCACACCGTAGCGGTCGGCGATCTCGCGGGCCCGGGCCCGCACGTACGTCGATTCGTGAACGTCGCTCGGCGGCGCTCCCAGCGCCGAACGCGCAGCCGGATCGAGCACCGAGACGACCACGACCTTGGCGCCGAGCCATTTCGCCAGTTCGGCAGCCTGCGGCACGATCGTCTCGGACAGTTCGCTGCCGTCGAGCGGCAGGACCACCTGGCGGATCGTCGGTACCGCCGGAAGACTGTCCTGGTGCGGGTGGAACACGACGAGCGGTTCGCCCAGTTCGCGCAGGACCTGCAGCGCGACGCTGCCGAAGATCGCCTGCATGGCGCCGCTGCGCCCGTGCGAGCACATCACCACCAGCGTTGCGGGCACGCGCTTCGCCTCGTGGCGGATCGCTGCCGCAACGCCTTCGCCGGGAGCCTGCAGGCACAACGCCGTGGCTCCGACCGGCGTCGCCAGCTTCTTCACGTAATCGGTGGCGGCCGCGCGCTCGTCGGCGCCATCGACGACGCGCAGCAGCGTCAGCGTGGCGCCCGTGCCGCGCGCGAGCTCGGCAGCAGGGGCGACGATCTGTTCGGAAAAGGAGGAGCCATCGACGGGTACGAGGATTCGCGTATACATGATGGGACGTGGCCTTCGCAGTGGTGGATTCGGGAGTGGCGACGACGGGTCAGGCGGCGGCACCCGGATATGGTAGCCGCACCTTGAAGCAGGCGCCCGGACCGATGCGATCGACGAGGGTGAGCGAGCCGCCCAAGCGGCGCATGATCTGCCAGCTGATCGCAAGCCCCAGGCCGATGCCCGGCGTCGAGGTCTGCGTGTGCGCCCAGCCGCGCCGGAACTTCGAGAAGATGAGCTCGCGCTCGTCGGCGCGGATGCCCGGGCCGTTGTCCTCGATCAGCACCTCGTAGGCCTGGCGGTCGAGACGACTGCTCACCCGGACCCACGGCATCTCGCTGGTGTTGTACTTGATCGCGTTGGAGATGAGATTGATGAAGACCTGGCTCAGCCGGTCGGCCTCGGCCTCGACCACCGCACCACGGGCCCGCTCGCCTTCGATCAGGCGCACGTGGGCGCCCGCCGCGAGCCCTTGGCAGACGCCGATCGAGTTGTCGAGGGCGAGTTCGGGATCGATGGCGGCCCGCTGCCACGGCGTCTCGCCGTGCTCCAGCAGGTTGAGGTCCAGCGTGCTGTCGAGGAGGCGCGTCAGCCGCACGCTCTCCTCGTGGATGATGCGCAGGAAGCGCTCGCGTTGCGCGGGGTCGAGGTGGCGGTCGTCGAGCAGGATCTCCGAGAACGAGCGGATCGAGGTCATCGGCGTCCGCACTTCGTGGCTCACCTGGCTCAGGAAGTGATCCTTCTCGACGTCGAGGCGCCGCAGCCGTTCGTTGGCGTCGCCCAGCTGGCGCGCGGTCGCTTCCAGTTCGCGCGATTGCTGCTCGAGCTGATGGCTGTACTCGCGGATGCGCTGCGTCTCGTCGGCGATGCGCACCAGCGCGTCGAGGCTGATCGTCTCGCCGGTGACGACCTGCGAGATCATCGCGTGCGCCGAGGCGCCGCCGATGCTCCCGGCCAGCGTGCGCTCGAGTTGGGTGATGAAGGCGTCGTCGGCGACCGGGATGTCGCGATCGTGGCCTTGCTGCTGCGCCGCCTGCTCGAAGAGGCGTCGCGCGGCGTCGTCGCCCAGGATGCGCTGCGCGAGCAGGCGCAGGTCGTCGGTCGTCGCCGACCGGCGCAGGAGCCCCACCGCCGTCGCGGCGGGGGTACGGAAGACGTCGACGAACAAGGTACCCTGCAGACGCTCGAGCGGGCGCGGCTCGCGCCACAGCGATACCAGGACGAAGAGCAGCGTATTGATCGACAGGCTCCAGAACATCGCGTGCACCAGCGGATCGAAGCTGTCGAGGCCGAAGAGCGCCTGCGGGCGCAGCAGCGCGAAACCGAACGGCCCATCGGCGAGCGCCTGCGGCGAGAGGATGAGGTCGCTGCCGAAGCTCGGCAGGAACAGCGTGTAGGCCCACAGCAGCGTCCCGACGACGAGCCCGCTCAAGGCGCCGTCGGCATTGGCGTGGCGCCAGAACAATCCGCCGATCAGGCTCGGCAGTACCTGCGCGACGCCGACGAAGGCGATGAGGCCGATCGACGCCAGGGCGTCGGAATCGCCGCTGAAGCGGAAATAGAGGAACCCGAGGAACAGCATCACGCAGATGCTGATACGCCGGCTCACCAGCAGGAAGCGGCGGATCTCGCCGCTCGCGCTGTGCGACACCCAGCGCAGGCGCAGCGCCACCGGCATGACGATGTGATTGGAGATCATCGTCGACAGCGCGATGCAGGCGACGATCACCATCGAGGTGGCCGCCGAGAAGCCGCCGAGGAACGACAGCAAGGCGATGTCGTTGCGGCTCGCCCAGATCGGCAGCGTCAGCACGAACATGTCGGGATCGGTCCCCGCCGGCAGGTAGTTGACGCCGGCGATCGCGATCGGCAGCACGAAGAGGCTCAGCAGGAAGAGGTACAGCGGGAAGAGCCACGCCGCGGTGCGCAAGTGGCCTTCGTCGACGTTCTCGACGACCGTCACCTGGAACTGGCGCGGCAGGCAGATGACCGCCGCGGCGGACAGGAAGATGACCGCCACCCAGCGCGGGCCGAACGCGTCTTGCGCATGGAGCATCTCGGGGGAGGCGAGGGCGAAGATCCGCTCCGGCCCGCCGGCGACGCCGAACACGACCATCACGCCGACCACCAGCAGCGCGACGAGCTTGACGATCGCCTCCAGTGCGATCGCCGCCACCACGCCGTGGTGGCGCTCCTTGGCGTCGATGTTGCGCGTGCCGAAGAGGATCGTGAACACCGCCATCCCGACCGCGATCCAGAAGCCGACGCGAAAATCGGGTGCCGCCTCCGGTGTCCCCAGCAGCGTGTCGGGACCGCTGTTGCTGATCACCTGGACGCTCGTCGCCACTGCCTTCAACTGCAGCGCGATGTACGGCGTGGTGCTGACCACCGCGATCAGCGTGACCAGCGCGGCGAGGGTCGCGCTCTTGCCGTAGCGCGACGAGATCATGTCGGCGATCGACGTGATCCCCTGCGTGTGCGCGATGCGCACGATCTTGCGCAGGAGCAGCCACCAACCGACGAAGACGAGCGTCGGCCCGATGTAGATGGTGGCGAATTCGAGGCCGCTGCGCGCCGCCGAGCCGACCGCGCCGTAGAAGGTCCACGAGGTGCAGTAGACCGAGATCGACAGCGTGTAGACGACGGGGGATTGCAGCCAGCCCAGGCGGCCGGTACGGGCGCGCCGATCGCCCACGAAGGCGACCGCGAAGAGCAGCGCCACGTACAGCAGCGCGGTCACCAGGACGACGTTGGCGGAAAGCATCAGCCGGGGGGGCCGCGCGCCGGCGTTTCGTCGGCCGGGGGCGTCTCGGCCACCGGCGGCGCCGGTTCGGCGAGCCGGCGGGCCAGGAAGGCGGCGCCGGCGATGAGCGCGAGCCACACTCCGAAGAGATAGATGACGATGAGCGGAACGCCGGCGAGCGTCCCGCCGCCGCTGAAGAGCGTGATCGCGGGCGGCAGGAACAGGAAGGTGCCGATGGCGGGCAGCAGCACGGCCGCATCGCGCAACCGCGCAGGGGCCGGGCGCGGAGCTTTCATCGCCGTACCTGCTAGCGCGCCGTCAGTCGGCGAACCTGCGCGACGATGTCGCGATTGGAAAAGGGCTTGGTCATGAAACTGTCGGCCCCGATCTCCTCGGCCATCCGCCGATCGTGCGCCTGCCCCTTCGCGGTGAGGATCAACACCGGGATCGCCTGGAGCGTCGGATCCGATTTGACCGCCTTCAGCACCTCGAAGCCATTCATGCGGGGCAGCATCAGGTCGAGGATCACGAGATCCGGAGCGTGGCTGCGCAGGTGTCGCAACGCCGCCTCGCCATCGAGCACCGAGACGACGGCGAAGCCTTCCCGTTGCAGCACGAAGCTCAGCGATTCGACGATGTGCGGTTCGTCTTCCGCGATCAGCACGCGCGTGGCCATGGCCGGTATCCTCGTCGGTCGCCGCCGGCTGGTTCCCGGCCCGTGGCTCGCGCTGACCGGTCGCGCCACCCGCGTTGCCGGGGCCGGCCGTCCCGCTTGCTCGAAGCGACCACAGCGTGCCAGTGTAGCCGGTCAGGCATCGACGATGGGATCCTCTTCGCGGTAGGCGCAATCGCGGCGTACGCACAGCCGGCAGGTCGGCCCTACCGGGACCGCCGGCGCGGCCGACGACAGGTCGAGGCCATCGCCGTAGACCGTCTGGTCGGCGTGCAGCGCATCGCAGGCGAGCATGATCGAAAAGAAGCGCCGCGGCAGGATGAACTCGGGGCGCGTCTTCTCGACGGTGCGGGCGAAGAGCAGCAGGCGATCGCCAGTCGGGAACTCGGCGAGCTGGCGAATCACCGTGCCCGGGGTCTGGAAGGCCTGATAGATCGCCCACATCGGGCAGGCGTGGCCGTGCCGGGGCAGCGCGAGCTGCGGCAGCGGGAAGCGCTTGCTGGTGAAGCCGGCGGCGTCGACACGCATCAGGGCGAACGGAATGCCGGCGGCTCCCGGTCGACGCAGCGACACCAGGCGATGGCAGACCTGCTCGAAGCTCGCGTCGAAGCGGCGCGCGAGGCGGTCGACGTGGTAGCGCGCGCCCACCGCGGCGTCGAGGAACGGCTCGTAGGGCAAGAGGATCGCGGTCGCGAGGTACGACGCCAGCGCCCGGCGGGCGCGGCGACGGGCGCCGTCGGTCGTGAGTTCGCGCGCACCGGCCAGGATCGTGCCGATGGACCGCTCGCCGTCGAAGAGCTCGGCAGCCAGTCGGGCGAGCTCGAAGCGACGCGTCGGGGGCAGCGCCGCCTCGGCCAGCACCAGCGTTCGCGATGCGGGATCGAATGTCGCGGGGTGCCGCCCCTCGGCGGCGTCCACGCCGCCCGCGGCGCGCACGACGACCTGCGCCGCATGCGCTCGCTGCAGGTAGTCGACGAGGGTGGCTTCGCTGCAGTCTCCCGCAATCCCCGCCGCGGTCCGAAAATCGCCCGCCACCTGCTCGAGCTCCTGGAAGTGGTTGCCGCGATCAAAGATGAAGTCGTCGACCTCGTCGATTGGACTGATCGAGCGGGCGTCGGTCGTCTCCTTGTCGAAGAATCCGGCCAGCGCCTTGGCGACGTCGGCGAGGCGTGCGCTTTCGTTGGCGACGATCGATACGAAACGCTGGCGCTGCGCGGGTTCGAGGTCGCTCACCGTGTCCAGGATTTCCGACGACGAGCGGATTGCTGCCACCTGGCTCAGCATGCTGTGCACGGCGCCGCCCAGGAACGGATTCTGATTGAGTCGATCCGACAGCACGTTCACGGTCTGCCCGCGGTCGAGCCAGGCTCGGTGCACCCGGATCAGTGCGCGCGCCCAATGGCGATGGCGACTCGCGAGGTCCTGCGTGCCGGCGGCCTCGAGACGCAGGTCGGCGAGCAGCGGTTCGCCGGCGAGCTCCGCGAGGTCGTCGACCAGTCGCCGCTCGGCCGCCCCGTCGAGTTCGTCGAGCGCGAGCCCGAGCGCATCGGCGAGGCGCTTCAGCAGCGCGCCGCCGATATTGCGCTTGTCACCTTCGATGAGGTTGAGATACGACGCCGAGATGCCGATCTCGCCGGCGAGCTTCGATTGCGTGATGCCAAGCGCGCGGCGCCGCTCGCGCAGGATGGGGCCGATCAGTGCGCGCCGCATGCGTCGTCACCGCCGATGTTGCGGCGCAAGGTGAAAAAAACACTGATTTGCAATCATCCCAATGCAGTATTTACAAAATAATCCAATCTTGTCAATCAACTATTGTGATGTTGACTGCCAGCACGGATACTCCTCCACACTTCCGAATGCAAACGCCCGCAGCGCGCCCAAGGCGCGATCGGCGACGGACTCGCAGGGGTCTGGCGGGTAGCGCCCGAGCGTTGGGCAGATCGGACCCCGGAGCGCGCGCCAAGACGTGCCCCGTCCATGCCACGCATGGCATCGTCTATCCATAGGAGGTCCAGCATGTCGCAGTTCAAATCCATCAAGGGCAAGGCGCCCGTCGTATCGCGTCGCCGCGTGCTGCACGCGGGCCTCGGGGTCGCCGGCGCGACGCTCATCCCCGGTCTGGGAGGCATCGGCTCGGCGCACGCGCAGGACAAGCCGGCGATGGGCACCTGGCCCGCGGGCTCGCAGGGTTCGACCGTTTCCATTGCCGCGGTCGTGCCGCTGACGGGCACCTACGCGGTGCAGGGTGCGGATGAACTGAAGGGCTGGGAACTCGCCGTCGAGCACATCAACACCAACCACCCGCTGATGAAGGCGATCGCGCCGAAGATCAACAACGGCGTGCTCGGCAAGAAGGTCGTGCTGAAGTCGGCCGACTCCGCCGCCAAGCCGAACCAGGCGCTGCAGGCCGCGCAGACGTTCATCAACCAGGACAAGGTCATCCTGATGACCGGTTCGACCTCGTCGGCGGTTGCGGTGGCGATGAACAAGTTCGCGCAGCGCGAGAAGATCCTCTACATGCCCGGCATCTCCGGCTCGAACGACACCACCGGCAAGGACTGCGTGCGCTACAGCTTCCGCCAGGGGTTCTACGGCGAAATGGCGGCCAATGCGATCGGCCCGGTGATGCTCAAGCAGTTCGGCAAGAACCGCAAGGCGGCGTTCATGACGCCGGACTACACCTACGGCCACACCACGACCAAGTCGGTGATGGATTACCTCACCAAGGAAGGCGGCTGGACGGTCGTGACCAACCAGGTGTCGCCGCTCGGCACGCAGGACTTCAGCCAGTACCTCACCAACATCGCCAATTCGGGCGCCGAGTTCCTGATCAACGTGAACTGGGGGCGCGATGCCGTGCTCTCCAGCCAGCAGGCGAAGCAGTTCGGCCTGCTCCCCAAGATGACGCTGGTGCTGCCGTACCAGATCCCCTTCATGGCCAAGGAGGCCGGCGTCGACATCACCGCCGGCGTGCTCGCGGCCACCGACTTCTGGTGGACGCTGGAGGACAAGTACCCGCTCGCCAAGCAGTTCGTCGAGGCGTTCCAGAAGAAGTACGGCTACCGACCCGAGTGGGGCGCGGAGAACGCGTACGTGAGCTTCGCCCACTGGGCGCGCATGGTGACCGAGGCCGGCAGCTTCTACCCGCCCGACGTCATCAAGCAGTGGGAGAAGGGCGAGAAGATCCCGTCGCTCCTGGGTGAGGTGTACTACCGGCCGCAGGACCATCAGGCGGTGCGCCCGGTCATCCTCGTACGTGGCAAGGCCAAGAAGGACATGAAGAACGACGAGGACTTCTGGGAGGTGATCGACATCGTGCCGGGCGACAAGGTGATCCAGCCGCCGGGCGAGTTCGGCTGCAAGCTGGGCGACTACACGTAAGAGGCGAGACGAGCGGGCGTTGCGGCAGTCGCCGCGGCGCCCGCGGTCGTGCCGGAGGCGAGGATTCGCCGCCGCTGCCAGCGGCGGATGCCTGCGCCGGCCGCGACTCGTTCGAATCCACCTGCGATCGGGACGGCATAACGTGTTCAGCCTGGGCAATTTCATCTCGCAGTGCTTCAACGGGCTGGTGCTGGGCGCCCTGCTGGCGCTGATCTCCTCCGGCCTCACGATCATCTACGGCACGCTCGGCGTGCTGAACCTCGCGCACGGCGCGATGTTCATGCTCGGTGGCTACGCCGGCTGGGTCGCGTACACCGAGACCGGGTCGTTCATCGTCGCCGTCATCGCGGGCGCGCTCTTCGTCATGCTCGTCGGCATCGTGACCGAGCGGCTCATCATTCGTCACTTCTATGCGCGGCCGCCCGAAGACCAGTTGCTCGTGACCTTCGGGCTCGGCATCGTCTTCGTCGAGACCGTCCGCTTCTTCTTCGGCAGCCTGTCGAAGACGGTGCCGGCGCCCTCGCTGCTCTCGGGAATCACGCCGCTGGGCTTCATGGTCTACCCCACGTATCGCCTGGGACTGCTCGGGATCGTGACGGTGGCCTTGCTCGCGCTGTACTTCGTCCTCTATCGCACGCGCATCGGCATGATCGTGCGCGCCGGCATCGAGGACACGGTGATGGTCGATTCGCTCGGCATCAACGTGCAGCGCGTCTTCATGCTGGTGTTCGGCATCGGCGCCATGGCGGCGGGCTTCGCCGGCATCGTCAATGCGCCGGTGGTCGCCATCGCACCCGACGTCGGCGACGCCATCCTGGTGCAGACCTTCGTCGTCGTCGTGATCGGTGGCGTCGGCTCCTTCCCGGGTGCAGTCCTGGGTGGCTTGATCGCCGGTCAGATCATCAGCCTCACGTCGATGGTCGACCCCGCCTACTCCTACGTCATGCTGTTCGTCGCGATGACGCTCGTGCTCGTGCTCCGTCCGTACGGACTGCTCGGCACGGTCGGCCGCGAATAAGGGCCGTTCCGCGATGCCGACCAGACAACGCCCCTACGTCGTCGAGGCCCTGACGCTCCTCGCCTTGATCGCCGCACCCTTCATCCTGCCGCACCTGGGCTTCAACCCGACCACGATCAACCGCATCCTGATCTGGGGGCTCGTCGGCATCGGCTTCGACCTCCTCTTCGGCTTCACTGGATTGCTGTCCTTCGGGCAGGCGGCCTTCTTCGGGACCGGCGGGATGTTTGCGGCGTACCTGCTGACGCAGACCCCGTTCACCAACACCATCGCCGCCGCGCTGATCGGCACGGTCGTCGCCGGCATCGTCGGCTACCTGATCGGATTGCTGGCGCTGCGGCGCACCGGTATCTACTTCGCGATGATCACGGTGGCGATCGCCGAGGTCTTCTTCTTCCTCGAGTTCAATCCGCTGTCGGCCTTCACGGGCGGCGAGAACGGCCTGCCCGGTGTGCCGCCACCGAACTTGAATCTGGGTTTCGTGAACATCGACTTGAGCGGCACCTGGCAGATGTACGGTTTCTTCGCGTTCTGGTACTTCGTCGGGCTGGTGCTCGCGCTGCGCATGGTGCGCTCGCCCGTCGGCCTCCTGCTGCGCGCGATCCGCGACAACCCGCTGCGTGCGCAGGCACTCGGGCACAACATCCACAGCTACAAGCTCGCGGTCTTCATCGTCGCGGCGATGTATTCCGGCTTTGCCGGCAGCCTGCTCGGCATGCTGCAGGGCTTCATGCCGCCCGACGCGTTCATGTTCCACACCTCCGGCGAGATCGTGATGCAGACCGCCATCGGTGGTGCCGGCTGGCTCTTCGGGCCGCTGCTCGGGGCGACGGTGTGGCTCTACCTGAGCGATCTCTTCCAGACGACGCTCAACCTCGGCGCGACGTGGAAGCTCATCCTCGGCATCGTCTTCGTGCTGCTGGTCGTCTTCCTGCGCCACGGGATGGTCGGCGCGATCGTCGACCTGTATCGCCTGGTCAGACCGCGCAGGCCTGCTCCGGCGCCAGCGGTCACAAGCGCCCCCAATCCGGGCGAGGACAAGCTGTTGCGGCGCAAGGCCACCGCCAGCAGCGCCGGCACGATCCTGCAGGTGACGGGACTCACCAAGCGCTACGGAGGTCTCGTCGCCAACAGCGACATCGACTTCACGGTGAACCATGGCGAGATTCGCGGGATCATCGGGCCGAACGGTGCCGGCAAGAGCACGTTCTTCAAGATGCTGACCTGCGAGGTCATCCCGACGTCGGGCAAGATCGTCTTCGACGGACGCGACATCACGAACCTCGGCGTCGCCGATGCCTGTCAGCTGGGACTCACCAAGAGCTACCAGATCAACCAGCTCTTCGACCGCCTGACGGTGCGCCAGAACCTCGCGATCGCGGCGCTGGGCGAGCTGCGCGGCAAGTTCAAGCTCGATCTGTTCAAGTCGCTGTCCGGGGTCGCGGGACTCGATCCACAGATCGCCCGCACCGCCAAACTCGTGCAGCTCGGCGACCGGCTCGACACCCCGGTCGCCGAGCTGGCCTACGGCGAGAAGCGCCGGCTCGAGATCGGCCTGGCGCTCGCGACGTCGCCGAACCTGCTCCTGCTCGATGAGCCGCTGGCCGGCATGAGTCCGCAGGAGCGCGTGGAGACGGTCGCGCTGCTGAAGTCGATCGCCCGCGGTCGCACGATGATCGTCATCGACCACGACATGGATTCGCTCTTCGAACTCGTCGAGCGCATCACCGTCCTGCAGGAAGGACGGGTCCTCGTCGAGGGCACGCCGGAAGAGATCAAGAACAACGCCGACGTGCAGGAAGCTTATCTCGGCGGCATCCACGACGAAGCGGGGGTGGCATGAGAGCGTGGAGGATCGCGTCGTGAGTTTGCTCGAAGTCAAAGGCCTCAACAGCTACTACGGCGACAGCCACATCCTGTTCGACGTCGGGCTCCACGTCGAGAAGAACGAGGTCGTGGCGCTCCTGGGCCGCAACGGCGCCGGCAAGTCGACGACGCTCAAGACGCTCATGGGCGTGGTGAAACCGCGGACCGGCAGCGTGAAGCTCGACGGCGCCGAGGTGGCCGGCCAGAAGGCGCACAGCATCGCCCGCGCCGGCATGCAGCTCGTGCACGAGGACCGACGCATCTTCGGCAGCCTGAACGTCGAGGAGAACATCATCCTCGCCGGGCTCACCGCGGGGAACCGGTGGCCGCTGGAGCGCATCTACGCGATGTTTCCGCGGCTCAAGGAACGCCGCACGAGCCGCGGCACCGACCTTTCCGGCGGCGAGCAACAGATGCTCGCGATCGCCCGCGCGCTGGTGCGCGATCCGAAGATCGTGCTGCTCGACGAGCCCTTCGAGGGGCTGGCCCCGGTCATCGTGCAGGGCCTCGTGCGCGCCTGCCGGGAGCTCGCCCAGGCCGGCCAGACGATCATCCTGGTCGAGCAGAACATCGCGGCGACGCTCGCGCTCGCGACCCGCGTCTACATCATCAACAACGGGCACATCGCGCACGAAGGTTCCGCGGCGCAGCTGAAGGCGGAACCCGAGATCCTGCAGCGCTACCTCGGGGTGTAGGCGCGCCGTCGCCCAGCCTGCCCGGGCTTCAAGGCCGTTTCACAGGAGACGCAGAGGCGCCGAGAACAACGAGCCTCTCTGTGTCTCGGCGTCTCTTTGTGAGGGGCGCTCAGCCCAGTTGCTTGACCATCGTGTCGCCGTCGGAAACCTCGTACTTGCCCGGCGCCTCGACGTTCAGCACCTTGACCACGCCGTCGTCGACCAGCATCGAGAAGCGCTGGCAGCGCATGCCCATGCCGCGGGCGGTGAGGTCGAACTCGAGGCCGAGCTTCTTCGTGTAATCGGCGCTGCCGTCGGCCAGCATGTGCACCTTGCCGCCGGCCTTCTGGTCGCGGCCCCAGGCCCCCATCACGAACGCGTCGTTGACCGCCATGCAGTAGATCGCGTCGACGCCCTTCGCCTTCAGCTTGTCGAAATTGGCGAGATACGAGGGCACGTGCTTGGCCGAGCAGGTGGGCGTGTAGGCGCCGGGCAGCCCGAACACCACGACCTTCTTGCCCTTGGTGAGGCTCGCGACTTCGAACGTGTTCGGCCCGACGCTGCAGCCGTTGCCCTCGACTTCGATGAATTCAGACAGCGTGCCCTCCGGCAGCTTGTCGCCGACCTTGATCGTCATGGTGCCTCCAGGAAAAGTGCGGCCGCCGGACGCGGCGCCGCGAGAGCCGCGAAGGCTAGCACGAGTGGGCACGCGCCCCGGGTTCGCCGTGCACCTGTCGCACCGTGGTGCATGCCGAACGACCGTGCGACGCTGCACCGCAACATTCGATTGCCGCGCGGCCCCTGAACCGGTTAGAATCCGAAGGTTTGCTTCGTTGTTCGAGCGCGCGCCGTGAAGGCTTTGCAAGAATCGCGCGCCAGTCCCCGGCGCACCCCGGCGCCCCTGTCGACCCCGGCGGTTCGTCGCGTCCTCAAGTGGCAGGCGATCGTCACGGCGGCGGGAGCGGCGTTGGCGTGGGGGTTGGGCGGAGGCCATGCGGCGCTGTCGGCGGCGCTGGGCGGGATCGTCAACGTGTCGGCCGTGGTGGTGTTCGCGGTCGTGTACACGCTGTCCCGGCCGGTGTCGGGCGGCGGGACGGTCGCGGCGCTCATTCGGGCTGAAGCATTGAAGATCCTCGTGATCGTCGGGCAACTCGGGGTGATCCTCGCGACCTACAAGGCGATCGTCCCGGTGGCGTTCTTCGCCACGTTCGTGATCACGGTATTGCTGTTCCGCCTGGCCCTGCTCGATCGCAACTGATCCGACCTCACCGACTTCCATGGCGACCACGTACGACTCCCCCTCCGAATACATCAAGCACCACCTGGCCTTCAACGTATCGGAGGTCGGCGGCTCGACGTTCCACCTGGACAGCGTGGTCACGTCGGTGATCCTGGGCATCATCGGCATCGGCTTCATGTGGCTCATCACGCGCAAGGCGACGACCGGGGTGCCGTCGAAGACGCAGGCCTTCGTCGAGCTCTCCATCGGCTTCGTGAACGACCAGGTCAAGGGGATGTATCACGGCACGAGCCAGTGGGTGGCGCCGATCGCGCTCACCGTGTTCGTGTGGACGACGCTCATGAATGCGATGGACTTCCTGCCCGTCGACATCATGGCGACGATCTACGGCTGGTTTGGCATCCACCAGTGGCGCAGCGTCCCCACCGCGGACGTCAACACCACCTTCGCGCTGGCGCTCGTCGTGTTCGGACTCATGGTCCTCTTCGGCATCAAGTCGAAGGGCCTGGGCGGCTGGACCAAGGAACTCTTCGTCGCCCCGTTCGGCGGTCATCCGATCCTCTGGCCGTTCAATTTCCTCTTCAATCTCATCGAATTCGTGAGCAAGCCGCTGTCGCACAGCCTGCGCCTGTACGGCAACATCTACGCGGGCGAGATCATCTTCCTGCTGCTCGGGATGTGGGCGGCGAGCGGCCTCACCGGCACGATCTTCAGCGGCGTGCTCAATCTCGGCTGGGCGATCTTCCACATCCTGATCGTCCTCCTGCAGGCGTACATCTTCATGATGCTCACCATCGTCTATCTCGCGATGGCCGAGGAATCGCACTGAGTCTGTCATCAATCGACGTAAACCCCCGCAACTGAAAGGATCGTAAAAATGGAAGCTGCACAACTGGCGACAATGATCCAGGCGTACACCGGCGTCGGGATCGGTCTCATGATCGGGCTGGGCGCCCTGGGCGCGTGCGTGGGCGTGGGCATCATGTGCTCGCGCTTCCTCGAAGGCGCCGCCCGCCAGCCGGAACTCATGCCGCAACTGCAGGCCAAGGTCTTCCTGCTCCTCGGCCTCATCGACGCGTCGTACATCATCGCGGTCGGTTTGGCGATGTTCTTCGCGTTCGCCAATCCGCTGCTGTCGGTCCTGCCCAAGTAAGGCGCGCGATTCTCCACCCCACACGAGGGCAGTCATGAATATCAACCTGACCCTGATCATGCAGGCGGTGGCGTTCGCGGCCTTCATCTGGTTCTGCGCGCGCTTCATCTGGCCGCCGCTGATGAGGGCGATCGAGACGCGCCAGAAGCAGATCGCCGACGGCCTCGCCGCTGGCGACCAGGGCCGCAAGGAACTCGCCAACGCGCAGAAGCGCGAGGCGGAGATCATCGCCGAGGCCAAGGCCAAGTCGACCGAGATCGTCGCGATGGGCGAGAAGTACAAGGCCGACGCGATCGAGCAGGCGAAGGTCGATGCCAAGGTCGAGGCCGATCGCATCGTGGCGGCCGCCAAGGCCGAGATCGAACAGGAGGTCGCCCGCGCCCGCGAGCAGTTGCGCGACTCGGTCGCCGACCTCGCCGTCGCCGGCGCGACGCAGATCCTGAAGCGCGACGTCGATCGCAACGTGCATGCGCAGCTCCTCGCGCAGCTGAAGAGCGAGCTGTAACGCCGTGGCCGAACTCACCACCATCGCCCGTCCGTACGCCGAAGCGGCGTTCGCGCTGGCGCGCGACCAGAACGCGCTGCCCGCGTGGTCGCAGATGCTCCGGCTCGCGAGCGGCATCGTCGCCGACCCGCAGATGACCGCGGCCCTCGACAATCCGATGCTCGATGCGCCGGCGAAGTCGTCGCTGCTGCTGTCGATCGCCGGTGACCGCCTCAATGCCGAGGGCCGGAACTTCGTGCGCGTGCTGGTCGACGCCGATCGCATCGGGCTCATGCCGGTGATCTCGTCGCTCTTCGAAAGCTTGAAGGACGATGCCGACGGCGTGGCCAAGGCCACGATCGAGACCGCGTTTCCGCTCGAAGGCAACGAGCTCGCCGAACTCACCGCCGCGCTCGAGCGCCGCTTCAAGCGCAAGGTCGAGGCCGACGTCGTGGTCAAGCCCGAGCTCATCGGCGGCGCCCGGATCACGGTTGGCGACAACGTGATCGACGGCACGGTGGCCGAGCGGTTGCGGGCGATGACGACGCAGCTGCGGGCGTGAGTTCCGGTCCGATGACCCACTTCTTGCAAAGAGACGCACTGGCGCCGAGGAAGGCGTTTCCCTGGGTCTCTGCGTCTCTTTGTGAATGAACCTCTAGCGAGATAAGCCATGCAGCTCAATCCGTCCGAAATTTCCGAACTGATCAAGGCCAAGATCCAGCATCTCGATGCCGGTGCCGAGGTCAAGACGCAAGGCACGGTCGTCTCGATCTCCGACGGCATCTGCCGGATCCACGGACTGTCGTCGGTGATGCAAGGCGAGATGCTCGAATTCCCGGGCAACACCTTCGGGCTCGCGCTCAACCTCGAGCGCGACTCGGTCGGCGCGGTGATCCTGGGCGCTTACGAGCACATCACCGAAGGCCAGACGGTCAAGTGCACCGGCCGCATTCTCGACGTGCCCGTCGGTCCCGAACTCATCGGCCGCGTGGTCGACTCGCTCGGCCGCCCCATCGATGGCAAGGGTCCGGTCAACGCCAAGCAGCGCGACGTCATCGAGAAGGTGGCACCGGGCGTGATCGCGCGCCAATCGGTGTCGCAGCCGGTGCAGACCGGCATGAAGTCGATCGACTCGATGGTGCCGATCGGCCGCGGCCAGCGCGAGCTCATCATCGGCGACCGCCAGACCGGCAAGACTGCGGTGGCGGTCGACACCATCATCAACCAGAAGGGCAAGGACCTCATCTGCATCTACGTCGCGATCGGCCAGAAGGCGTCGTCGATCAAGAACGTGGTCACCAAGCTCACCGAGTACGGGGCGATGGATTACACGATCGTCGTCGCTGCCTCGGCGTCGGAGTCGGCGGCGCTGCAGTACATCGCCCCGTACTCGGGCTGCACGATGGGCGAGTACTTCCGCGACCGCGGGCAGGATGCGCTCATCATCTACGACGACCTGACCAAGCAGGCGTGGGCGTATCGCCAGGTCTCGCTGCTGCTGCGCCGCCCGCCGGGCCGGGAAGCGTATCCCGGCGACGTGTTCTACCTGCACTCGCGCCTCCTCGAGCGCGCGGCGCGCGTCAATCCTGAATACGTCGAGAGCTTCACCAAGGGCGAGGTCAAGGGCAAGACCGGTTCGCTCACCGCGCTGCCGATCATCGAGACGCAGGCGGGCGACGTGACCGCCTTCGTCCCCACCAACGTGATCTCGATCACCGACGGCCAGATCTTCCTCGAGTCGGACCTCTTCAACGCCGGTATCCGTCCGGCCATCAACGCCGGCATCTCGGTGTCGCGCGTCGGCGGTGCGGCCCAGACCAAGGTCATCCGGAAGCTCGGCGGCGGCGTGCGCTTGGCACTCGCGCAATACCGCGAGCTCGCGGCGTTCGCGCAGTTCGCCTCCGATCTCGACGAGGCCACCCGCAAGCAGCTCGATCGCGGCCGTATGGTCACCGAGCTCATGAAGCAGCCGCAGTACTCACCGCTGTCGGTGGCCGACCAGGCGCTCACGCTGTTCGCCGTCAACAAGGGCTATTACGACGACGTCCCGGTCGACAAGGCGTCGGCGTTCGAGGCGGCGCTGCGCCAGTTCATGAAGACCAAGTATGCGGCCGTCATGGACAAGATCGCCACGTCGCTCGACCTGTCGGCCGACGACGAGAAGGCGCTGGCTGCAGCGATCGAGGATTTCAAGAAGACGGGAACGTACTGATCCAGGGATCGGGAATCAGGGATCGGGGATCAGGGGCGGCGGCGATTTCGGTGGCGGCGCATCGAGCGCCGGGCCTCGATAGAGCGAAGCGGATATAGCGATGGCGGGATCCAAGGAAATCCGTAACAAGATCAAGAGCGTGCAGAGCACGCGCAAGATCACGAAGGCGATGGAGATGGTCGCGGCCTCGAAGATGAAGAAGGCCCAGGACCGCATGCGCGCGTCGCGTCCGTACATGGAGAAGGTGTTCAACATCGTGATGCACATCGCGAAGGCGAATACCGAGTATCGCCACCCGTTCCTCGTGCGCCGCGAGAAGGTGCGCCGCGTCGGCGCGATCGTGGTGACCACCGACAAGGGTCTGTGCGGCGGACTCAATACCAACATCCTGCGTGCCGTGCTCCAGGCGCACAAGGACTGGAAGGCGCAGGGGATCGACGTCGATTACGTCGCGATCGGCAGCAAGGGGCAGGGCTTCCTGCAGCGGATGGGCGGCAACATCGTCGCGAGCGTCGTGCAACTGGGTGACCGCCCGCGCCTCGACCGTCTCGTGGGGCCGGTGAAGTCGCTCATCGACGAATACATGGCGGGTAACGTCGACGAGGTACACGTCTTCTACACGACGTTCATCAACACGATGAAGCAGGAGCCGCGGCAGGGCCGGATCGTGCCGATCCCGCACCAGTTCCGGGCGGCGAGCGGCGAGATGCGCAAGGCGGACATCGGCGAGGGCACGTGGGACTACATCTACGAGCCCGACGCACGCGAGCTCCTCGACGGCATGATGCGTCGCTATCTCGAAGGCGCGGTGTTCCAGATGGTCAACGAGAACATGGCCTCCGAGCAGTCGGCACGGATGGTGGCGATGAAGGCCGCCTCCGACAACGCCGGCAAGATCATCGGCGAGTTGCAGCTCATCTACAACAAGTCGCGGCAGGCGGCGATCACCAAGGAA
>JBDHRR010000125.1:0-10193 GCA_039807685.1 Burkholderiales bacterium | reverse complement strand
CGCCTATTGCGAGGGCGCAGCCGTCGCCGGCACGACCAGCGCCGCGGCCTGCGCGGCGACCCCCTCCTCGCGTCCCGTGAAGCCGAGGCGCTCGGTGGTGGTGGCCTTGATCGAGACGCGGTCGAGCGGACAGCCCAGATCGGCGGCCAGGTTCGCGCGCATCGCGTCGATGAAGGGCGCGAGGCGAGGTGCCTGCGCGACGATCGTCGCATCGACGTTGCCGACCTCGTAGCCGCGGGCGGTGACGAGATCCAGCGTCCGGCGCACCAGGAGGCGGCTGTCCACGCCGGCGTAGACCGCGTCGGTGTCGGGGAAGTGCCGCCCGATGTCGCCCAGCGCAAGCGAACCCAGCAGCGCATCGATGACGGCGTGCAGCAGGACGTCGGCATCGGAATGCCCGGCGAGGCCGGTCGGATGCGGGATCGTCACCCCGCCGATGACGAGCGGGCGCCCGGCGACCAGCGCGTGGACGTCGAAGCCGATGCCGATGCGCGGGATCATGCGGGAACGCGTCCGTTGGTCTGCGCGGCGAGGATCGCGGTGGCCAGCGCGAGATCCTCGGCGTGGGTAATCTTGATGTTGGCGTCGCTGCCGCGCACCAGGCGCGGCGCGAGGCCCAGCGCCTCGACCGCCTGCGCCTCGTCGGTGGCGGCGAGCGCGCCCGGTTGCGCGAGCGCGCGGCGCAGGACGCCGAAGCGGAACACCTGCGGCGTCTGCGCCTGCCACAGGTCCGTGCGCGAGACCGTCGCGACTACCGTGGGCGGCGCGGCGGCGCGGGTGGCACGCTTAAGCGTATCGGCGACCGGGACCGCGAGCAACGCGCCGACGATGTCGCCATCGGCGAGGTGCTGCACGAGCCGCGCCAGGGCGTCGAGCGGCACGCAAGGGCGCACCGCGTCGTGCACGGCGATCCAGTCGTCGTCCGCGCAGTCGGGCACGAGTTCGTGCAGCGCGTTGGCGACCGTGGCCGCCCGCGTGGCGCCTCCGCAGCGCAGCACGTGCACCCCGGGAGGACAGCCCGACAAGTGCTCGAATTCGACGTCGTCGCGGGCGACCGCGACGTACAGCGCGTGCGGAGCAAGGCCCGTCCGCAACCGCTCCAGCGTGCGCACGACGACGGAGCATCCGGCAAGGTCGGCGTACTGCTTGTGGCCGCCGAAGCGCGTGCCGTTGCCCGCCGCCGGCACCACGACGTGCAGGCGAGCCGGCCGTCGCTGGGAATCGCTCACCCGCCCGCCTCACCCACCACGAGCAGCGCCAACGCGGCGCGGATCGGCGCGGGAATGTCGACGGGCGTGCCGCTCGCGCGCTCCACCCAGACGTGCACGAAGCGCCCGGTCGCGGCGGGAGCGGTCTCGCCGTGCGTGAAGAGCGCGATCTCGTAGACCACCGAACTGCGGCCCAGGCGACGCACCCGGAGTCCCGCCTCCACCGTCTGCGGAAACGTCAGCGAGCGGTGGAAGCGGCAGGACGTCTCCACCACGAAGGCGACCTGCGCGCCGCTCCGGATGTCGAGGCCCCCGGCACGGATGAGGTGCTCGTTGACCACCGTGTCGAAGTACGAGTAGTACGTGACGTTGTTGACGTGGCCGTAGGTATCGTTGTCCATCCACCGCGTCGGAATCGCGAGGTGATGCGGATAGTCGGCGCGCGTCGGCGCGGCGCCCTCGCCCCGCTCGCTCATCGGGAGCGCGTCTTGCATCCGGGGCGCAGCCGGTGCGCGCTATGGCCGCGGCGGTCCCGGATCAAGGCGACCGCTCCCCACCGAGCATGCGCTCGTCGAGAAGCTCGATCCAATGACGGATCGTGGTGCGCGTCCCCGATTCGAGATGCGTGATGCAGCCGATGTTCGCACTGGCGATGAGATCGGGCCGCGCGGCCTCGAGCGCGCGCAGCTTGTTGACCTTCAACTTGCCGGCGAGCTCGGGCTGGAGCACCGAGTAGGTCCCCGCCGAGCCGCAGCACAGGTGCGCATCGGCGACCGGCAGCAGCGAGTGCCCGATCGCCTGCAGGATCTCCTCGACCTGCCCGCGAATGCGCTGCCCGTGCTGCAGCGTGCACGGCGCATGGAAGGCGATGCGCAGCGCGCCGCGATCCAGCGCGACCAGCGGCGCGATGCGCTTCCATTCGGCGGCCACCACCTCGACCGGGTCGCGCGCGAGTTCGGCAATGCGCTTCGCCTTCGCCGCGTACGCCGCGTCCTGGGCGAGGAAGATGCCGTACTCCTTGACCATCACGCCGCAGCCACTCGCCGTCACCACGATCGCTTCGAGGCCACGCTCCACGTGCGGCCACCAGGCGTCGATGTTGCGGCGAACGATGGCGCGCGCCTCCTCCTCGGCGGTGAGGTGGTGCGAGAGCGCGCCGCAGCAGCCGCCGCCCGCCACCCGCAGCGCCGAGATGCCGATGCGATCGAGCACGCGCGCCATCGCGGCGTCGATCCCCGGCTTCAGCACCGGCTGCACGCAGCCCTCGAGGACGATCATCCGGCGCTCGTGACGCGCTGCGGGCCACGCTCCGGCCGGTGCCGCGACCGGAATGCGTTCGGCGAGCTCGCGCGGCAGAAACCGCTTGGCGAAGCGCCCCGCCATGACCGCGCCGGCGAAGAGCGGCCGTGCGAGCAGGCCCTTGCGCAGCGCCGACCGGCGCAGCGCCTCGCTGGTGCTGCGACCGACCTTGGCCTCGACGATGCCGCGTCCGATGTCGAGCAGGCGCCCGTAGCGGACGCCCGAGGGACAGGTCGTCTCGCAATTCCGGCAGGTGAGGCAGCGATCGAGATGGAGCTGCGTCGTCTGCGTCACGGCGGCACCCTCGAGAACCTGCTTCATGAGGTAGATCCGTCCGCGCGGACCGTCGAGCTCGTCGCCCAGGAGCTGGTAGGTGGGACAGGTCGCGGTGCAGAAGCCGCAGTGGACGCAGGTGCGCAGGATGGCGTCGGCCTCGCGCCCTTCGGGGGTGTCGCGGAACTCGGGGGCGAGGTCGGTCTGCATCAGCGAACGGGCACGAAGCGGCCGGGATTGAGGATGCCACGCGGATCGAACACCGCCTTGAGCCGCGCGTGCAGCATGGCGAGCGTCGGGGACAATGGGTGGAAGACGTCGCCGCGCGGGCCGCCGCGAAAGCGCGTCGCGTGCCCGCCGTGCGCCGCGGCCCACGCGCGCAGCTTGCCGGCATCGACGCGCTCGCCACCGACGAGCCAGCGCAGCCCCCCGCTCCATTCGACGAACTGCTCGCCGCCGAGATCGGCAAACGGCGTCGTCGGGCGCACCGCGAGGCGCCACAGCGTGCGCTCGCCGGCGCCGGCGAAGAACGGGTGCGTGTGCTCGCGCACCCCGCTCCAGTACGCGTCGGCCGCGGCGACCGGCTCGCCGCCGAGCTTGCGCAGCGCCGCCTCGACCGCCGGCTGCGCGCCAGACAGGCGCACGTGCAGCTGGCCGCCGTGATACGCCGTCGCCGACAGCGGGAGCGGTTGCCCTCCCCACTCGTTGACGCGGCGGATCGCCTCGTCGGCGGAAACGGCGAAGGCGATCGTCGCCTCGTGCTTGGGCAGCGGCAGGCACTTGAGCGACACCTCGGTGATGACACCGAGCGTGCCCAGCGCGCCCGCCATGAGCCGCGAAACGTCGAAGCCGGCGACGTTCTTCATGACCCGGCCGCCGAAGGCGAGCGGCTCACCCGTACCGTCGATGATCTTCACGCCGAGCACGAGGTCGCGCACCGCCCCGGCGTAGGGCCGGCGCGGCCCCGCGAGCCCCGTCGCGATGGTGCCGCCGAGCGTCGCGCCGACGCCGAAGTGCGGCGGCTCGAAGGCGAGCATCTGCCCGCGGGCGCGCATCTCGCTCTCGATGAGCGCCAGCGCAGTTCCGGCGCGCGCCGTCACCACGAGCTCGGTGGGCTCGTAGTCGACGATGCCCGCATAGCCCGTCGTGTCGACCGGCTCGCCGTCGAGAGTGCCGCCGTAGAAGTCCTTGGTCCCGCCACCGCGTATCCGCAGCGCGCTGCCGCGAGCCGCGGCCTCGCGGATGCGCGCACACATCGCCTCGAGCGCCGGATCCATGGCGGTCATCGAACGCGGCCCTCGTCGCCGAGACAGTGCATGGTCAGCCGCGCTGCGCGAGCTTGTCGCGATACATGACGCGCGGCTCGTCGGCGTCGATCACTTCGGTCTCGGCGAGTGCCTCGGCCTCCCACAGCTTGACGAACGGATGCGCGAGCAGCGCCGCAAGGTAGTCCGCGGCCGCGCCCTTCGGCGTCACGCCGTAGGTCCGGAAGCGAAACGCCACCGGCGCGTAGAACGCATCGGCAAGGCCGAACGATCCGGCGAGATACGGGCCACCCTTGCCGAAGCGCCGCCGCGTCTCGTTCCAGATCTCCTCGACGCGCGCGACGTCGGCCGCAAGGCCCGCGGACCAGGGTCGCACGTCGACGCGCTCGCGGATGCACATCGTCATCTCGCTACGCAACGCTGCGAAACCAGCGTGCATCTCGGCGGCGATCGAGCGCGCCCAGGCGCGCGCCACCGGATCGTCCGGCCACAGGCCGCGGTGACGCTCGGCGAGATACTCGGCGATGGCGAGCGAATCCCAGACCGGCACGTTGCCGTCATGGAGCGCCGGCACCATCGCGCTCGGCGAGAACGAACGATTGTCGGGATTGAACGTGCCGCGCAACTGGATCTTCACCTCGCGAAACGGGGCTCCGGTGAGCTTCACCGCGAGCCAGCCGCGCAATGACCACGAGGAGTAGTTCTTGTTGCCGACGTACAGGGTGTAGCTCATGCGACGCCTCGCTGCGGCGGCACGGTCTTGCCCGGATTCATGATGTCGAGCGGATCGAGCGCCTGCTTGATCGCCTGCATGAGCTCGACCGCCTCGCCGTGCTCGGCGACGAGCGCACCGAGCTTGTGGATGCCGATGCCGTGCTCGCCGGTGCAGGTGCCGCCCATGCGGATCGCCCGCAGCGACACGCTCTGCGCGATCGCCTCGGCCTTGGCACGCTCCGTCTTGCTCGCCGGATCGAAGAGCAGGAGGACGTGGAAGTTGCCGTCGCCGACGTGGCCCACGATGGTCGCGATGACCCCCTCGCGATCGAGTTCCGCGCGCGTCTCGAGCAGGCAATCGGCAAGCCGCGAGATCGGCACGCAGGCATCGGTCGAGAACGCCTGCCGACCGGGGGAGAGCGCAAGCGCGGCATAGTAGGCATTGTGGCGCGCCTTCCACAGCCGGGAGCGATCCTCGGCCTGCGTCGCCCACTGGAAGGCGCTGCCGCCGTGCTCGGCGGCGAGTTGCTCCATGACCTCGGCCTGCTCGCGCACGCCGGCCTCGCTGCCGTGGAATTCGAAGAGCAGCGTCGGCTTCGCCTCGTAGCCTTCGAGCTTCGAGTAGCGGATGCACGCTTCCATCTGCAAGGCGTCGAGCAATTCGATGCGCGCGACGGGAATGCCCACCTGCATCGCCGCGATCACCGTGCCCACCGCCGTCTTGAGGTCCGGGAACTGGCACACCGCGGCGGAGATGGCCTCGGGAACGCCGTACAGGCGAAGCTGCACCTCGGTGATGACGCCCAGCGTGCCTTCGGCACCGACGAAAAGGCGCGTGAGGTCGTAACCCGCCGACGACTTGCGCGCGCGCCCGCCGGTATGCACGATGCGCCCGTCGGCGGTCACCACGGTGAGGCCCAGCACGTTCTCGCGCATCGTCCCGTAGCGCACCGCATTGGTGCCGGAAGCGCGCGTGGACGCCATGCCGCCGAGCGTCGCATTGGCGCCCGGGTCGATGGGAAAGAAGAGTCCGGTCCCCTTGAGCTCGGCGTTGAGCTGCTCGCGCGTAACCCCCGCCTGCACGCGGCAGTCGAGATCGTCGGCGTTGACTTCGAGGACCTTGCTCATTTCCGAGAGGTCGATGCACACGCCGCCGTAGAGCGCCGCCACGTGTCCCTCGAGCGAGGTACCCACACCGAAGGCGATCACCGGCACGCGCGCCGCATGGCACAAGCGCACGATTCCCGCCACCTCCTCGTTGCTGTGCGGATAGACGACGACGTCGGGCAGCGCCGGATCGGGCAGCCCTTCGCCGTGCGCGTGCTGCGCGCGAACCGCCTCGCTCAGCTTCGCACGCTCGCCGAAGTCGCGCACGAGCGCCGTGACCACACCGGCAACCTGCTCCTGACTCACCCGTGGTCGGTGCTCCGTATCGACGATCATCGCCCTGTCCTTCAAAAGCGCGGCAAGTCCGGGAAGCGGAGCTCGCCATGGTGAACGTGCATGCGACCCAACTCCGCGCAGCGATGCAGCGTCGGCACCGCCTTGCCGGGATTGAGGAGGCGCAACTCGTCGAAGGCCTCCTTGATCGCGTGAAAGCGCGTCAACTCCGCCGCCCCGAATTGCCGGCACATCGGCGAGAGCTTCTCCACCCCCACGCCGTGCTCGCCGGTGACCGTGCCGCCGACCTCGATGCACAACTCCAGGATGCGATCGCCGAACTCGATGGTGCGCTCGATCTCGCCCGGCTTGTTGGCGTCGAAGAGGATGAGCGGGTGCAGGTTCCCGTCACCGGCGTGAAAGACGTTGGCGCACGGCAGGCCATACTCGGCGGACCACTGCGCGATCGCCTGCAGCACGCGCGGCAGCGCCTTGCGGGGGATGGTGCCATCCATGCAGTAGTAGTCGGGCGAGATGCGACCCACCGCCGGGAAGGCGGCCTTGCGCCCCGACCAGAAGAGGAGCCGTTGCGCCTCGTCGCGCGACACGCGGATGCCCGTCGCCCCGGCCTTGGTGAGGACCTCGCGGATCTCGGCCATCTCCGCGGCGACCTCGTCGGCGGTGCCGTCGGTCTCGACCAGGAGGACCGCCGCCGCATCGAGCGGATAGTCGGCGTGCACGAACTGCTCGACCGCCCGCGTCGCCGGCTGGTCCATCATTTCGAGGCCGGCGGGGATGATACCGGCGGCGATGATCGCCCCCACGGCGGCCCCCGCCGTCTCCACCGCGTCGAATGCGGCGAGCGCCACCTGCGCGACCTGCGGCTTGGGCAGCAAGCGCACCGTGACCTCGGTGATCACCGCCAGCAGCCCTTCGCTGCCGATCAGGAGTGCCAGGAGGTCGTAGCCCGCGCTGTCCGGCGCGTCGCCACCGAACTCGACGACCTCGCCGGTGATGAGCACGCCGCGCACCCGCAGGACGTTGTGCACGGTGAGGCCGTATTTGAGGCAATGCACGCCGCCCGCATTCTCGGCGACGTTGCCGCCGATGGTGCAGGCGATCTGCGACGAAGGATCCGGCGCGTAGTACAGGCCGTGCGCGGCAACCGCCTCCGAGATCGCGAGATTGCGCACGCCGGGCTGGACGACCGCGGTGCGCGCGAGCGTATCCACGCCCAGGATGCGCTTGAACTTGGCAAGCGAGAGGACAATCCCGTTCGAGTCCGGCAGCGCGCCGCCCGACAGGCTGGTGCCCGCGCCGCGCGCGACGACCGGCAGCTTCGCCGCGTGGCAGACCTTGAGGATTGCCACCACCTGCGCCTCGGTGTCCGGCAAGACGACGGCGGCCGGCAGCGCCCGGTAGACGGTGAGGCCGTCGCATTCGTACGGCTTCACCTCTTCGGGCGTGGTGAGCAGCGACGTCGCCGGAACGATCGCCGCGAGCTCGGCATGGACGGCGCTATCGAGCATGGGACATGAAAAATCCGCGTACGGAACCGGCGCCCACGGCGCGCGCCGCAGGGGGAACCGGTGCGGCCATTCTACAACCCCGTCACCCCACGCCGCCGGGCCGATCGATCAGGACGCTATACAGCGAAGCCGGCGTTCCCTAGAATCCGCGGACGCGGGCCCATACCAATACCAACCACCCGCCTTCGCCGTCAGCCAGGAGGAATCATGCGTCTTACCCGTCTTGCCGCCGGGCTCGCCCTCGGCGCCGCCTTCATCCTGCCCGCGTTCGCGCAGCAGACCCTCAAGATGAACATCTCCGTCGCGCAGAACTCGCACTACGGCGCGGCGGTCGATACCTTTGCCAAGGAAGTGGAGAAGCGGACCAACGGCCGCTACAAGATCCAGAACTTCTATTCGGGTGCACTCGGCGCCGAGCGCGAGTCGATCGAGGCGGTGCAACTCGGCACGCTCGACCTCACGCTGACGTCGACGGGTCCGGTGCCGAATTTCGTCCCCGAGGTCGCGATCCTCGACATCCCGTTCCTCTTCCGCGACTACGCGCACGCCCGCGCCGTGCTCGATGGCCCGATCGGCCAGGATCTGCTGCAGAAATTCCCGCCGAAGAACATCATCGCGCTGGCCTGGGCCGAGAACGGCTTCCGCAACATGACCAACAACAAGCACCCGGTGAACACGCCCGCGGACCTGAAGGGCCTCAAGATGCGCACCATGGAGAACCCGGTGCACATCCAGGCGTACAAGGCGTTCGGCATCATCCCGACGCCGATGGCCTTCACCGAGCTCTTCACCGCGTTGCAGCAAGGCACCGTCGACGGACAGGAGAACCCGCTGTCGGTCATCTCGGCCGCCAAGTTCGACCAGGTGCAGAAGTACCTGACGCTGACCGGCCACGTGTACTCGCCGGCGCTCATCCTGATGAGCAAGTCGGCGTGGGACAAGCTCTCGGCGGAGGACAAGCAGATCTTCCTCGCGGCCGCGAAGGAAGGCGTCAAGGCCAACCGTGCGCGCATCGACGAGGACGAGCGCAAGGCGGTGGGTGACCTGCAGGCGAAGGGCATGCAGGTCGTCACCACGGTCGACAAGGCGAAGTTCCAGGAAGTCCTGGGTCCCACCTTCATCGAATTCGGCAAGAAGTTCGGCCAGGCCAACATCGACAAGATCCGCAACTACAAGTAGTCCACCCTCGGCAGGAGGCGGCCCGGAAGGGCTGGCCGAGCCGCGCTCCTGCGTTCAACCCTCCCCATGCGTAGCGCCTTTCTCGCGCTCGAGCGCCGCACGACGGCGCTCGCGATGGCGCTCGCCTGCGCGATGCTCACCGTGGCCTCGTGCCTCGGCATGTACCAGATCCTCGCCCGCTTCGTCTTCCTGCAGCCGGCCGAGTGGTCCGAGGTGCTCATCCGCTTCAGCCTCATCTGGATGGTCTTCCTGGGGGCGCCGATGGCGTTCCGGCAGGGCGCGATGGTCTGCGTCGATCTCGCGCACCGGTTGGCCGGTCCGCTGGGCAAGCGGATCCTCGACCTCCTCGCTGCGACCAGCGCCCTCGTCATCCTCGCGGTCATGCTCTGGTTCGGCAGCCGCTATTCGTGGGTGGGTCGGTTCCAGACGATCGCCGGTCTCGAATCGGTCCCGATGACCTGGGCGTACCTGTCGATTCCGGTCGGTGCGGTGTTCTCCTGCCTCGCGGTGATCGCCTGCTTTCTCGATCCGCGACGCTTCGAGCTCGACACCCAGCAGTAGGAGACGCCATGCCGACCACCATGCTCGTCACCATGCTGGTCGCCTTCGCGCTGTCGATCTCGGTCGCGGTGGCGATCGGGCTCGCGAGCCTCGTCGGCGCGTGGCAGGCGAACCTCAACCTGATCGCCGTCGTCAAGGAGATGTTCTCGGCGATCGACAAATTTCCGCTCGCCGCGATCCCGTTCTTCATCCTCGCCGGCAATCTCATGGAGTCGGGCGGCATCTCGGCGCGGCTCGTCGAGTTCGCGAAATCGATCGTCGGCGGCATCCAGGGCGGACTGGGCGCCACCTGTGTGCTGACCTGCATGATCTTTGCCGCGGTCTCGGGCTCGTCGGTGGCGACGACGTTTGCCATCGGCTCGATCCTCGTCCCGGCGCTCATCCGGCATGGCTATCCGACGAACTACGCGGCAGCGCTGCAGGCGACGTCGGCCGAGTTGGGCGTCATCATCCCGCCGTCGATCCCGATGATCCTGTACGGCGTGTCCGCCGAGGTCTCGATCGGCGAACTCTTCATCGCCGGCTTCGGCCCCGGCCTCCTCATCGGCGGCGCGCTCATGCTCTTCGTGGTGCTGTACGCGCGCTGGAAGGGGTACGGCAAGGGCGACCACGACGGGCGCCTGCCGTTCCTCACCGCGGCGCGCCGCGCCGCGCTGGCGCTGCTGATGCCGGTGATCGTGCTGGGGGGCATCTACGGCGGCGTATTCACGCCGACCGAGGCGTCGGTCGTCGCTGTCTTCTACGCGCTCATCGTCGGCGTGCTGGTCTACCGCGAGACACGGATC
>JBDHRR010000124.1:0-10395 GCA_039807685.1 Burkholderiales bacterium | reverse complement strand
GCCTTGGCCGCCTTCTCTTCCTTCGCCTTGGCCGCCTTCTCTTCCTTCGCCTTGGCCGCCTTCTCTTCCTTCGCCTTGGCTTTGGCCGCCTTCTCTTCCTTGGCCTTCGCGGCCTTCTCTTCGCTCGCCTTCGCCTTGGCTTCCTTCTCTTCCTTCGTCTTGGCGGCCTTCTCGGCCTTCTCGGCCTTCGCGTCCGCCTTGGATTCGGTGGTCGCCGTCTTGGCCGCCGTTGCCGGCACGGATGCCGGTGCCGGTGCCGGTGCAGCGGCTGGCGCGGCGGCGGCAGCCTTCGGCTCTGCCTTCGCGGGTGCCGCCTTGGCCGCCGGCGCCGAACTCGCCCCGGTGGTGCTGATCGGATCCTTGATCTTGCCGAACTCGCCTTCCTTGATGCCCTTCACCTTCATGACGTCGGCGGGCGACTTGAACGGGCCGTTCGCATTGCGGTAGTCGATGATCGCCTGGGCCTTCACCGGCCCGATCCCCGGCAACGCATCGAGTTCCTCCTTGGTGGCGGTGTTGATGTTGACGGCAGCCAACGCGAGGCCGGCAGCGAACAGCAGCGCGAGGCCAACGAATAGACGTTTGAGCATCGAGATCTCTCTGATAGCGCACGCGGACGCGTGCAGGCATTCGCGCCGGCCATGATGGCGGCGACCGAACCCATAACGTGCGCTATCGGAGATCGTTGACCGTCAGCCCGCCAGACCAGGGTGACCACCAGAGCGGCGACCGCTGGCTAGCGCTTGGCCGGCGCCGCGCCGGGGCGAATATCGCCCTTGACCCCGCTCCCGGCACCACCTGCCGCCGCGTTCGCGCCGCCACCTCCCGACCCGCCAACCGCCTTGGCGGGCGCTGCCACAGCGCCGGGCGCACCGACCGTGATCTCGGCGCGCATCTTCTCCAGACGCTTCGCGCCGATGCCGCGAACGTTCTTGAGCTCGTCGACGCTCTTGAACGGCCCGTTCTGCTTGCGGTGATCGACGATGGCCTGCGCCTTGGCCGGCCCGATGCCGGGCAGCGTATCGAGCTCTTCCTTGGTCGCGGTATTGATGTTGACGGCGGCGAGCGCGGGACCTGCAAGCCAGGCCAGGAGCACCAGTGCCCAGGTGAGTTTCTTCATGACGACCTCCGTGCGTGTTGATGGATGGACGCCGCGCGAGGCGGCGTACCGTCACGCTACGGCGGGCGCCGCCTCCTGGGCCATCAGCCATTCGACGTAGGTCGCGGTGCCTTCTTCGACCGAGTGCATCGGCGCCGTGTATCCCGCCGCGCGCAGTGCGCCCAAATCGGCCTGCGTGAAGCTCTGGTACTTGCCGACCAGTGCGGCGGGAAATTCGACGTACTCGATGACGCCCGCGCGCACGAGATCGGCGAGGGCGAGCGCCGGCTCGCCGGCTGCCTTGCGGCACGCATTGACGACGGCGACCGCCACCTCGTTGAAGGTCTGCGCGCGCCCGGTCCCGACGTTGTAGATTCCCGAGCGATCGCCGCGATAAAGAAAATCGAGATTGACGGCGACGACGTCGCGCACCGCGACGAAGTCGCGGCGCTGTTCGCCGGCCGCGTAGCCGCCCGAACCCGCGAACAGCCGTACGCGACCCTCGGCGCGATACTGGTTGAAGAAGTGATACGCGACCGACGCCATGCGCCCCTTGTGCGCCTCGCGCGGGCCGTACACGTTGAAGTAACGGAAGCCCACGATCGGCGCCATGCGCTCGGCGAGCACGCGACGCACGTGCTGGTCGAAAAGGAATTTCGAATAGCCGTACACATTGAGCGGCGCCTCGTGCATCCGCTCCTCCACGAACGTCCTCCCGCCGCCGTAGACCGATGCGCTCGACGCGTACAGGAACGGAATGTCGTTGTTCTGGCAGTACTCGAGCAATTCCATCGAGTAGCGGTAGTTGTTGCGCATCATGTAGCGGCCGTCGGTCTCCATCGTGTCCGAGCAGGCGCCTTGATGCAGCACGGCGGCGATATCGTCCTCGAAATCGCCGGCGGTGAGGCGAGCGAGGAATTCGTCCTTGTCGAGGTACTCCGCGAAATCGCAATCGACGAGGTTGCGGAATTTCTCGGCGCGCGCGAGATTGTCGACGGCGATGATGTCGGTCTCGCCGCGATCGTTGAGACCACGCACGAGGTTCGAGCCCACGAATCCGGCGGCGCCGGTGACCACGATATGCACTTGCCGTGCTCCTATAAGGCGAGATCGACGCCGGCGAGCTCGCTCGTCACGAACGGTACGCGCGGGGCCACCGCACACAGCAACTCGTACCCCACCGTCGCCGCCGCCGACGCGACCTCGTCGACCGGCAACCCTTCCCCCCACAGGACGACCGGGCTGCCCACCGTCGCCTCCGGCACATCGCTCAAGTCGACCGTCAGCATGTCCATCGATGGCCGACCAGCCAACCGTACCCGCTTGCCGCAGACCAGTACCGGTGTGCCGTTCACGGCGTGTCGCGGATAGCCGTCGCCATAGCCACCGGCGATGACACCGATGCGCTGCGCCCGCGCCGCAACGTAGGTGCCACCATAACCCACCGCCTCGCCGGGCCTTACATCCTGGACCCCGATGAGCGCGCTGCGCAGCGTCATCGCCGGCCGCAGGCCGAGCATCTCGGCGGTATCGTAGGGCAGCGGCGTGGCACCGTAGAGCATGATCCCCGGGCGCACGACGTCGCCGCCCACTTCGGCGTAGCGGATGATGCCGGCGGAGTTGGCGAGCGAGCGCGGGTATGGCAAGCCCTTGCACGCACGCTCGAACTCGGCCAGCGATTCGGCGACGCCGTCGTCCTCGTCGGCGCGCGCGAAGTGCATCATGAGGCGCAGCGCCGCGACCGCCGGTGACGAGGCGAGGCGACGGCAGACATCGGCGACCTTCCCGGGGCGAAACCCCAGGCGATTCATGCCGACGTTGACCTTGATGAACACTTCGAGCGGCCGCTCGAGGATGCTCGCTTCGAGTGCGCGCACCTGCCCCTCGTCGTGAACGACCGTCGCGAGACGCCGCCGCGAGAATTCCGGCAGTTCGTCGGCGGTGAAAAACCCTTCGAGGAGGAGGATGCGCCGCGAATAGCGCTGGTCGCGCAGGAGGCAGGCCGCCTCCAGTTCGACGAGGGCGAGACCGTCGGCGTCGTCGAGGCCAGGCAGCACGCGCAACAGACCGTGTCCGTAGGCATTGGCCTTGACCACCGCCAGCACCTGCGCCCCAGGCGCCTGGTCGCGCACGCGCGCCAGGTTCCCGCGCAACGCGGCGACGTTGATTTGGGCGTAGAGCGGTCGCGCCATACGGGCGTCGAGGGTGCGGTCAACGGCAGGCAAGACGCGTGCGGCAGCAGCGATCCGGCCCGGCCATGGTATAAATCGCGGGCCACGACGTCACCCATTATAACCAGCGCCCCTGTACGCTACGACAGGGCGTCATCCCAAGTGGACGCGAAGGCCGCCCGCCGTGCGGGCATCGAGGATATGAAGCCCGGCTTTTACACCATCATGGCGGCGCAGTTCTTCTCGTCGCTCGCCGACAATGCGCTCCTCATCGCCGCCATTGCGCTCCTGCAGGACTCGAACTCTCCGGGATGGATGATCCCGGCCCTCAAGCAATCGTTCGTCGTGTCGTACGTCGTGCTGGCGCCGCTGGTGGGCGCCTTCGCCGACGCCATGCCCAAGGGCCGCGTCATGCTCATCACCAATGCGATCAAGGTGGTGGGCTGCCTGCTCATGCTGTTCACGTTGCATCCGCTCGCCGCCTACGCGGTGGTCGGGCTCGGTGCCGCCGCCTACTCGCCGGCCAAGTACGGGATCCTCACCGAACTCCTGCCCGCCAAGCAACTCGTCGCCGCCAACGGCTGGATCGAAGGCACCACGGTGGCGTCGATCGTGCTCGGCGTTCTCCTGGGCGGCGCCTTGATCAGCGCCAAGGTGTCGGCGATGCTCCTCGGTTTCGACGTGCCGATGATCGACACCGGCATCAATACCCCGCCGGACGCGGCCATCGCCGTTATCGCCGTCATCTACGTCATCGCCGCGATCTTCAACTGGTACATCCCGGACACCGGGGTCGACCACCGCGTGCCGAGCCGCAACCCGCTCTTCCTCATCCGCGAGTTCTCGCACTGCGTGATGCTGCTCTGGCGCGATCGCCTGGGGCAGGTCTCGCTCGCCACGACGACGCTCTTCTGGGGTGCCGGCGCCACGCTCCAGTTCATCGTGCTCGCCTGGGCGCAAAAGGCGCTGGGTTTCGACCTGTCGCAGGCATCGATCATGCAAGGCGTCGTCGCCGTCGGCATCGCCGTCGGCGCGGTCCTCGCAGCGCGCTTCGTCTCGCTGCGCCAGTCGGTGCAGGTGCTGCCCATCGGGGTCGCGATGGGGCTCGTGGTGATCACCATGGTCTTCGCGCACAGCGCGGTGGTGGCCGCCGTGCTCATGATCGTGATCGGCGCCTGCGCCGGCTTCTTCGTGGTCCCGATGAATGCGCTCCTGCAGCACCGCGGTCACGTGCTCATGGGGGCGGGACACTCGATCGCGGTGCAGAATTTCAACGAGAACCTCGGCATCCTGGTGATGCTGGGGCTCTACGCGTACCTCACCTACACCGGTGCCTCGGTCAATCGCTCGATCGTCATGTTCGGGGTCTTCATGTCGGCGGCGATGCTGCTCGTGCTGTGGCGATTCATGTACAACCAGTCGAAGGGCGACGCCCTGCGGCTCATCGCCGAGGAAGGCGACGGGCGGACGCACTAGCAAATTCCGCGAAGCGCTCGGCGCCAGGACGTCGCCCCCCTCTGGCCGGAGGGAGACAGCCCGCTACAGCATGACCGGCCGATCCGGAAGTTCGTTCGCGCTCCCGGCCGAGCGAGGTGAATGCGTAGCCAGATGTGCCCCGACCGCATTGACGCCGGCCACGGCGGCATCGACCTCGCGGCCGGCAGCGAATCCCTCTTCCATGGCGCGGCAAATCACCTGCCAGCCGTCGGTGCCTACCTTCGCGTGGATACCGCGGTCGGCCACGATCTCGACGTCACGATCGGCGAGCAGGAGGTAGATGAGGACGCCGTCGTTGTGCTCCGTATCCCACACGCGCAGCGCGCCGAACACCTCGAGCGCCCGCTCGCGCGGCGTCTGACCCCGCCACACGCGAGCGAGCGGCAGCGAGGCCTCGAGCGCAAGGCAGATCTGTCCCGAGTGCCGGCGCTCGCACTCGCCGATCGCCGCTTCGATCCGCGCGAGCGCCGCTGCCGGAAACTGCCGGCGCAGGTGCCCGCGATCGATGCGGAAGTGACGCCACAGGCGCCGCAGCAGCGAAGGGTGGGGGCGCGCCACCACCTCACCAACTCCCCGAGGCACCGCCGCCACCGAAGCCGCCGCCACCGCCGGAGAATCCGCCACCTCCGCCGCCTCCGCCCCACCCGCCTCCGCCGCCCCGCCAGCCGCCCGGAGGGAGCCACACCCCGCCACCGCGAGATGCAAGCCCCGACCCCATTCCGGCGGTGAAGAGCAGCACGACCAGCGCCAGTACCGCTGCGACGATGCCGAAGATCACCGAGCCGAGGACGAGCCCGGTACCGACGCCGGCGAGGCCCGAGCCCAGAATGGTGCCGAACGCAGTGCCGAACATCCGCCGCAGCATGCCGCCCAGCGCGGGCACGATGACGAACAGCACGAAGAGCAGGACGACCGGCACGTCGCCCGCATCATGAGCCGGCGGCGCCTTCGCCGCAGTGGGCGCCACGGCGCCCGGATCCTTGTCGATGGTGGCCATGATCGCGTCGACCCCGGCCTCGACACCCTTGCCGAACTGGTTCTGCCGGAAATACGGCGCGATCACGTCACCGATGATCCGCCGCGACACGGCGTCGGTGAGCGTTCCCTCGAAGCCGTAGCCGACCTCGATGCGCAGCTTGCGATCGTTCTTGGCGACGATGAGGAGCGCGCCGTTGTCGCGGCCCTTGCGTCCGATCTTCCAGGCGTCCGCCACGCGAATGCCGTACGCCTCGATCGACTCCGGCTGCGTGGTCGGCACCAGCAGCACCGCGAGCTGGTTGCCCGTCTTCGCCTCCCACGCCGCGAGCTTGGCGACGAGCGCCTGCGTCTCCTGCGCCGAAAGCGTCTGCGTGAGATCGGTGACCCGTTCGCGCAGGGCCGGGATCGGCGCCAGCCCGTCGCTGCCCGCCTGCCACCCCTGCCATGCCTGGGCGAGCGTGGCGGTCAGCGCCAACGCCAGGAAGGCGAGACCCCACGCCAGGCGCGTGCGACCCATGACCGGCAACCTCTCGCCCGGATCAGCCCGCCTGCGGCAGCGTGCGCAGGCCCGACGTCTTGGGTGGCGGCGGCGGCGCGGCAGGGGCGGCCGGCGTCTTGCCGAAGTCCACGGTCGGCGGCCGGCTGATCGCAGCCTCGTTCTCGACGGTGAAGTTGGGCTTCACCTCCATCTTGAAGAGCATCGCGGTCAGGTTGGTCGGGAACGAACGCACGGTGCTGTTGTACGTCTGTACCGTGTCGATATAGCGCTTGCGAGCGACGGTGATGCGGTTCTCCGTCCCTTCGAGTTGCGACTGCAGATCGCGAAACGCGCCGTCGGCCTTGAGGTTCGGGTAGTTCTCGGCAACCACCAGCAGGCGCGACAGCGCGCCGGTGAGCTCGCCCTGCGCCGCCTGGAACTTGGCGAAAGCGGCCGGGTCGTTGACGAGTTCAGGCGTTACCTGGATCGCCCCGACCTTGGCGCGCGCGTTGGTCACCGCCGTCAGCACGTCGCTCTCGTGCGCCGCGTAACCCTTCACCGTGTTGACGAGGTTCGGCACGAGGTCGGCGCGGCGCTGATACTGGTTCACCACTTCCGACCACGCCGCCTTGATTCCTTCATCCTGCCGCTGCAGGTCGTTGTACCCGCAGCCGCCAAGCGAAAGGGCGACGATGGCGGCGAGCAGCGCGGCGAGCTTTCTGATCATCGATATCTCCCTGGAACGAGAAGCGCGGACCGACACGGACCCGCGACGCGAAATATGCGTGCTGGGACGCTCGCGCGCAAGCCGTGCGTGGCGCCGATGCGACGAACTGCGGCTACCGGGGCATCACCTGCATCTGGGCCTCGACGGTCGTCCGCGCGAAGACGAGGTCCTCCCACGCCTTGGCCTTGTCGGGCAGCGTGCGCAACAGGTAAGCGGGATGATAGGTCACGACGACGGGGAGGCCCCGATAACGATGCACCCGCCCGCGGAGGCTCGCGATGCTGACATCGGTGTCGAGGAGGAACGATGCCGCCGCCTTGCCCAGCGCCACCACGACCTTGGGACGGATGAGCTCGATCTGGCGCGCGAGGTACGGCCGGCAGGCATCGACTTCCGCGGGCTCCGGCGCGCGATTGCCGGGCGGACGACACTTCAGCACGTTGGCGATGTAGACGTGGCGGGCACGGGAGAGTCCCAGCGCCACCAGCATGTTGTCGAGAAGCTGGCCCGCCTGGCCCACGAACGGCTCGCCGCGCGCGTCTTCCTCGGCCCCGGGCGCCTCGCCGACGAAGAGCCAATCGGCTTGCCGGTCGCCGATGCCGGGCACGACCTTCTTGCGCGTGGTGCAAAGCCTGCACGCGGTGCAGGCGGCAACGTCCGTCGCAAACTCATCCCAGGTGAGCGCGGCGATGCGCGCCTGCCGCGCCGCATCGGCCGTGGCGACATCGTCGGTGCCGTGCACGGGCGTCGCCTCGGGTACCGAAGCGACCGGCAGATGCCGTCGGACCCACCGCGGTGCAAGACCGAGTTCGGCGAGGACGTCGCTGCGCGATGCGCTCACCGTCCGTTCCCGATCGCGACGGCTGCGGATCGACTGCAGCGACTTGCCGCGCCAGGCCTCACGCGAGGTCCTTGCGCATCACGAGCGCGTCCTCGCGCTGGCCACCGGGGCCGGCGGGATAGTAGTCGACGCGGCGCGCGATGTGCGCGAAACCGACGCTCTCGTAGAGCGCGATCGCCGGGGCATTGCTCGCGCGCACTTCGAGGAACGCCTGTTCCGCGCCGACCTGTGTCGCCGCCGCGACGAAGCGCACGACGAGCGCGCGACCCAAGCCCTCGTGACGCGCGTCGGGGACCACCGAGACATTCAGGATCTGCGCTTCGCCGGGCGCCACCATCATCACGCCATACGCCACGATGCGACCGTCGCGCTCGGCGACCTGCGCCGCATACCCGGCGGCGAGCGCGTCGCGGAAATTGCCCGCGCTCCACGGCGCAGCGTGGATGTGCGCCTCCAGCGCCGCCACGTAGCCGACGTCGTCGCTGCGCATCGGCCGCCAGTCGACACGAGCCGACGCCACGATCCGCGGGAGCGCAGCCATGGGCCTACAGGCGTTGCCCGGCATTGCGCTCGGCAGTCGTGAGCGCGACGCGGTGACGCACGTACACGGGTAGCGCGTCGGCGGCAGCGACCCCCTTGCCGGCGGCGACGTCCGCCTGGGCGAGCTCGATGATCGCCGTCGCCTGCGGACGCAACGCCGCATCGCAACCGCCGATGGCGAGTTGCATCGCGAGTTCGGGATACGCGGCAAAACCATCGCCGGCACCGAACCACTCGCCTGACGGCGACGGGACCACGACGGCGGATGGCGGCGATACCGCCGGCGACACGGCTTCGCACCAGTCGCTGCCCACGCGCTCCAGGCTCGCCACGTAGACCTCGCGCATGCGCGCATCGAGGCAGGCGACGACGCGCGACCAGCCGCGCGCTCGCCACGCGGTCTGCGCGAGTGCGGCGAGCGTCGAGACGGGAACCAGCGGACGCCCGGCGCCCAAACCAAGACCCTGCGCGACGCTGCACGCGATGCGTACGCCGGTGAACGAACCCGGACCCGCCCCGAAGGCGATGGCGTCGAGATCGGTGAGTGCGAGGCCCGCTTCAGCGAGCAATTCGTCGACGAGTGGCAACAGCCGCGACGAATGCGCATTGCCTACGTGCTCTTCGCGCTCGACAAGCCGCGTCCCATCCTGGACCGCCACGGAGAGCCACGCGGTCGAAGTGTCGAAGGCCAGGATCTTCACGACCACGAGTTTACCGGAGCGACGCGACCAGGCAGCCGCGCGCGGTCGGTACAATGGTCCTCCCGTCGGTCTGCACCGCCCCGGCCGGCATCCCGCCGCACCATGCCTTCCACTGCCGCACCCCCAGCCACGCTGTCCGCGCTCGCCATCGAATCGCTCGACCAGGAGGGGCGCGGTGTCGCGCACCACGACGGCAAGGCGACGTTCGTCGAAGGCGCTCTCCCCGGCGAACGCGTCGACGCGGCGATCGTGCGCGACAAGCCGACCTACGCCACTGCGCGCGTCCTGCGCGTCCACGAACCGAGTGCCTCTCGCGTGGTGCCGCACTGCCCGCACTTCGGCGTGTGTGGCGGCTGCACCCTCCAGCACGCGCAGCCCGCGCTCCAGCTGGCTGCCAAGCAGCGCACGCTCGAGGATGCACTGGAACGGATCGGGCGCGTGCGCGCGGCCACCATCCTGCCCGCGATCGGCGGTCCGGCTTGGGGCTACCGCTACCGGGCCCGGCTGTCGGTGCGCCACGTCGTCAAGAAGGGCAGCGTCCTCGTCGGCTTCCACGAACGCAAGTCGAGCTTCGTCGCCGACATGACGCAGTGTCCGATCCTGCCGCCGAAAATTTCGGCACTCCTGCCGCACCTGCGCGAACTCGTTGCGGCGCTGTCGGTGCGCGATCGCCTGCCGCAGATCGAGCTTGCCGTCGGCGAGCACGATGCGGCACTCGTGTACGCGCTCGTGCTGCGCATCCTCGCTCCGCTCACGCCGACCGACCACGAGCGTCTTGCCGGTTTCGCCGCGACGCATGGCGTCGAATTCTGGACGCAGACCGGCGGACCGGCCACCGTTGCCCCACTCTTCCCGAAGGCGACGGCGCTCGCCTACGCGCTCCCCGAGTTCGACGTCACGCTGCCGTTCGCCCCGACCGAATTCACGCAGGTCAACTACGCCATCAATCGCGTGCTCGTGCGCCGCGCGCTGGCGCTGCTCGCCCCCGAGCCCGACGAACGCGTCGTCGACTTCTTCTGCGGCCTCGGCAATTTCACGCTGCCGATCGCCCGCCGCGGTGCGCGGGTCGTCGGGGTGGAGGGCAGCGCCGCGCTGGTGCAGCGCGCCACCGACAACGCCGCCCGCAACGGTCTCTCCGGGCGGACGGCGTTCGTCGTCGCCAACCTCTTCGAACCCGGCGCGCCGTCGCTCGCCGCTCTGGATCCGTTCACCGCGGCCCTCATCGACCCGCCGCGCGAAGGGGCGATCGAGCTCGTCAAGGCGCTGCCCGCCGCGGACTCGCCCGCCCGCCTGCGCCGCCTCGTCTACGTGAGCTGCGCACCGGCGACCCTCGCGCGGGACGCCGCCGTGCTCGTCCACGATC
>JBDHRR010000123.1:0-10457 GCA_039807685.1 Burkholderiales bacterium | reverse complement strand
CGACGGGGCGGCCCCACTGTATCGGCGCGTCGCGCCTCGCCTTCGATCCCGATGACCCTGCACCCGTCTCTACCATCCGTTCCCGCCTTCGTGGCCATGCTCGACGACGTCGCGGCGATCGGCTTCGACGGCGCCGACGCGGCCGCGTTCCTGCACGGCCAGTTGTCGACCGATGTCGAAGTGCTGCCGATCGGCGCGGTGGCGCTGACCACGTACAACTCGCCGAAGGGGCGCGTGCTGGCGACCCTCATGCTCCTGCGGCGCGACACCGAGTCCTTCGTGGCGATCGTCGCCGCCGACCTCGCCGCCGCCTTGCGCAAGCGGCTTGCCATGTTCGTGCTGCGCGCCAAGGTGACGGTGCGCGACGCCGGTGTCGAGGCGGTGCTGCTCGGCGTCGGCGGCGACGGTGCCGTGGCCGCACTCGCGGCGGCGATGGGGGCGACGCTCGCCCCCGGCCGGGGTGTGGTCGGTGCCGACGGCGATGCCATGGTCTTCCCGGATGGGCGAGCGCTCGTCATCGCCCGCGCCGCCACGGCGGCGGACCTGCGCGTGCGTCTGGGCTTGCCGGACGCGACGCCGGCGGCGTTCGCTCGCCTCGGCATCCGCGCCGGCGTGCCGTGGGTGACGCGCGCCACCCAGGACCGCTTCGTCCTGCAGGCGCTCAACGGCGACCTCCTCGGTGCGGTGAACTTCCGCAAGGGCTGTTACCCGGGCCAGGAGATCGTCGCCCGGATGCAGTATCTCGGACGGCTCAAGGAACGGCTCTTCGCCTTCGCTACCGCCGCGGCACCGCCGGCGGTCGGAACCGGGCTCGTCGCGACCGGCGCACCCGATGCGCCGGCGGGCACCGTCGTGAATGTCGCGGCAACCGCCGGCGGCAGCGAATTCCTCGCGGTCGCCAACTACGACGCCGTCACCACCGGCGAATTGCGCCTGGATACCGTCGATGGCCCGCTCGCAGTGCGACTCGACCTGCCGTATGCAATTCCGGCGCCGACGACCGCGCCGCGCGTCAAGTTGTAGGTCGCGCCCATGTGCCTCGCGGTCATCGCCCTCGCCGCCCATCCTCGCTATGCGCTCGTGGTCGCGACCAACCGCGACGAGTTCCATGCGCGACCGGCCACCCCCGCCACCTGGGGCAGCGATGGCGCCTTCGCCGGCATCCTCGCCGGCCGCGACGAGCAGGCAGGCGGCACCTGGCTCGGTGTCGATCGCCGCGGTCGCGTCGCCTTCGTCACCAACGTGCGCCAGGGTACGGGGCGTGACCCGGCGGCCCGCTCCCGCGGTGAGCTCGCACTCCGCGTGCTCCAGGCCCACGCCCCGCTCGGCGACACGCTCGCCGCAATCGCCCACGAGGGCGCGTCCTACAACGGCTTCAACCTCCTCGCCGCCGATGTCGCCGAAGCCGCATGGGTGTCGAACCGGACCGCCGGGGTCCACGCCGTCGCCCCCGGCATCCACGGCCTGTCGAATGCGGCGCTCGACACGCCGTGGCCCAAGGTCCTGCGGACCAAGGCGGCGCTGGCGGACTGGTGCGCGCGCGGGACCGACGATGTCGAGGCGTTGTTCATCGCGCTCGCCGACCGCACGGGCGCGGCGGACGCCGACCTTCCGGCTACCGGCGTGTCGCTCGCCTGGGAGCGGATCCTCGCGGCACCGTTCATCGTCAGCGCCGATTACGGGACGCGCTGCTCGACGGTACTCACGATCGACCGCGCCGGCACCGCCCGTTTCGAGGAGCGCTCCTTCGGCGCGGACAGTCGCCCCGCCGGCATCCGCAGCGAAGTCTTCGACGTCGACCGGCGCATTCCGCTCGACGGTGCGCCCTGACGCTGCTCGGGCCTGCCGATACCCCTATAATCGCCCCGGCACGACCCGGGACCCGTGCGGCGACCATGCGTGCCGCGCGCCACGACACCGGAAACTGCCGGCACAGTCGAATTCTCGAGGAGGTCCACACCCATGAAGATCAGCATCCTGTCGGCGCGCGCCCTGGCCGTTGCCGCATCGCTCGCCTTGACCACGCCGGCGCTTGCCGCCGAGCAGTTCATCACCGTGCTCACGGGCGGCACCAGCGGCGTGTACTACCCGCTCGGCGTAGCGCTCGCCAACGTCATCGGCAAGGCGATTCCCTCGGCGAAGACGTCGGCGCAGGCGACCAAGGCGTCGGTCGAGAACCTGAACCTGCTGCAAGCCGGGCGCGGTGAGATCGCCTTCACGCTCGGCGATTCGCTGTCCGACGCCTGGCGCGGCAATCCGGAGGCGGGCTTCAATGCGCCGCTCAAGAAGCTGCGCGGCATCGCGGCGATCTATCCCAACTACATCCAGATCGTCGCCAGCAAGGATTCCGGCATCAGGACGCTCGCCGACCTCAAGGGCAAGCGCGTCTCGGTGGGGGCGCCGAAGTCGGGCACCGAGCTCAATGCGCGCGCGATCTTCAAGGCGGCCGGCATCGACTACAAGGACCTCGCCAAGGTCGAGTACCTGCCGTTCGGCGAGTCGGTCGAGCTCATGAAGAACCGCCAACTCGATGCCACGCTGCAATCCGCAGGGCTTGGCGTGTCGTCGCTGCGCGACCTCGCGGTATCGCTGCCGATCGTCGTCGTCGCCATCCCCCCGGAGATCGTCAAGAAGACGGGCGATCCCGCGTACCTGCCGGCGACCGTCCCCGCGAATACCTACCAGGGCCAGACCGAGGACGTGCCCACGGCGGCCGTGCAGAACTATCTCGTCACGCACGAAGGCGTCTCCGACGAGACCGCCTACCTCATGACCAAGGCGCTGTGGACGAACCTCGACCAGCTCGTGGCCGCGCACGCCGCCGCCAAGGCGATCACTCTCAAGAAGGCGCTCGAAGGCATGCCGGTCCCGCTGCACCCCGGTGCCGAGCGCTATTACAAGGAAGTCGGGCTCCTGAAGTGACCAGCACGCGCCGGCACGGCCGCCAGCGGAGGGCATGGCAATGAGCACCGCAGAGCCCGTACCGGCGCATTCGTCGGACAGCCAAGGCAGCTTCGACGAGACTGGGGTCCGGCGCGACCTCACCGGGCTCGCCGCCAAGGCGGTCGCCGCCGTCGCGCTCGCCTTCTCGACTTACCAGCTCGTCATCGCGGCATTCGCGCCGCTGTCGAGCCTGCCGACGCGCTCGCTGCACGTCGGTTTCCTGCTGACCCTCGCGTTCATGATCAACGCCGCCGGGAAATGGGCGGCGCGCACTCGCATCCCGTGGTACGACGTGCTGCTCGCGCTCGTCGCCTTCGTGCTGTCGACGTACCACCTGATTTTCGAGGCCGAACTCGTGCAACGCTCCGGGGATCCCAGCGTCGCCGACCTCGTGGTCGGCGTCGTCTTCGTCGTCCTGCTCTTCGAGGGCGCGCGCCGCGTGCTCGGATTGGCGCTGCCGATCATCTGCGGCGCCTTCCTCGCCTACGGCGTTTTCGGACAGTACCTGCCGGCCGACCTCGGACACCGCGGCTACGGCTACGACCAGATCATCGGCCAGCTCTTCCTCGGCACCGAGGGCATCTTCGGGATCCCGACGCTGGTGTCGGCGACGTACATCTTCCTCTTCATCCTCTTCGGCAGCTTCCTCGAGCACGCCGGGATGATCGGCCTCTTCAACGACATCGCGCTGGGCTTCGTCGGCGGTGCGCGCGGGGGACCGGCCAAGGTCGCCGTCGTCTCCTCGGGCATGATGGGCACCATCTCGGGGTCGGGGGTGGCGAACGTGCTGACGGTGGGCCAGTTCACGATCCCGCTGATGCGTCGCTTCGGGTACTCGCCGGTATTCGCCGGCGCCGTGGAGGCGACCTCCAGCATGGGCGGGCAGATCATGCCGCCGGTGATGGGTGCCGTCGCCTTCATCATGGCCGAGACGCTCAACATCCCGTACATCGCGGTGGTGAAGGCGGCGGTGATCCCGGCGCTTCTCTACTACGCGACGGCCTTCTGGATGGTGCACCTCGAGGCGGGACGCGCCAAGCTCGAAGGACTCCCCCCCGACCAATTGCCCAATCCGTGGCGCGCGATCAAGGCGAAGTGGTATCTCCTGCTGCCGCTCGCCGTGCTCGTGTTCATGCTCTTCGACGGCTTCACGCCGATGTTCGCCGGGATCATCGGGCTCGCGCTGACCGCGATGCTGATCCTCGGCGTGGGCATCGCGCAGGGCTTCTCGAGCATGGCCTTCCGCATCGTATTCTGGATCGTGCTCGGGCTGGTGGTGGCCGCCTTCTTCAAGGTCGGCGTGTGGCCGATCGTGATCGCCATCGCCATCCTCGTCGCCATCAACCTGGTGATCAAGGGGGGCTACGCGACGCTCGCGCTCATGCGCGAGAGCCTCATCGCCGGCGCCACGCAGGCGGTGCCGGTGGGGATCGCCTGTGCGATCGTCGGCGTGATCATCGGCGTGCTGACGCTCACCGGCGCCGCCTCGAGCTTTGCCGAGTTCGTGCTGACCGTGGGCAGCAAGAGCCTCTTCCTGTCGCTGCTCCTGACCATGGTCGTCTGCCTCATCCTCGGCATGGGCATCCCGCCGATCCCCAACTACATCATCACCAGCGCGATCGCCGCGCCGGCGCTGTTGAAGCTCGGCGTGCCGCTCCTCGTCTCGCACATGTTCGTGTTCTATTTCGGGATCATGGCCGACCTCACGCCGCCGGTGGCGCTCGCCGCCTTTGCCGCGGCATCGATCGCCAAGGCATCGCCGATGCGCATCGGCTGGAAGGCGACGCACATCGCGATCGCCGGCTTCGTCATTCCGTACATGGCGGTATACGACCCGGCGCTGATGCTGCAAACGGCGGTGGGCGCGACGTTGTCACCGCTCGCGGTGATCTACGTCGTCGCCAAGGCGCTGCTTGCGATCGGCCTGTGGGGCGGCGCCGCGATCGGCTTCCTGAAGGGGCCGCTGTCCTGGTTCGAGCGCCTCTTCGCTTTCGTCGCCGCCGGCTTCCTCGTCGCCGCGGCCGAGTGGACCGACAACGTCGGCTTCGCGCTGTCGGCGATCTTCATCGCGTGGCACCTCTGGCACGTGCGACGCACGGCCAACGCCGTCGTCGCCGGCTGAGGCCCCGATGCTCGCTGCCTGCCTGCTCGTCGCGGGCACGCTGCGCGCGACGCTGCCCGCGCCCGAATTCACCGTCGAGTGGCGACATTCGATCGAGCACACGCGCTGGCGCGAGCGCTACGCGGTCACCACCGACGGCATCGTGCTCGCCGAGGCGTGGATCGAGGGCTCGGGCGCCGGCATGGACGCCGGTGCCGACGCGCGCTTCGACGGCCGCGGCTGGCGCTGGACGCCCGCCCTTCCCCCGCAGCGCGAGATCGCGCTGACGCTCTCACCGTACACCGCCGATTACGAGGTCTGCGCTGCCGGCCGCTGCCGGACGCTCCACGCGTGGGTCGATCTCGCGCCCGACACGACGGCGCGAGTGACGATCCGCCCGTGCACCGTGGATGTCCCTGCATCCGAGAAGCGGCGCACGCCTGCGCCCGCGTCGGCGCCGTCACGCGAGTGAACGCGGCCCGGGCGGCGTTGCCTAACCAGTGTTCGGCGCGTGCCGCGGTCGCGGCCGCCCTCGGAGCACCGAAAGGGGGCAAGCATGCACACCACCGTTACACATCCCGGTATCACCCCTGATTTCGCGACCATCAAGTCGCGCCAGCAGGCGACGTGGGCGAGCGGCGATTTCGCGGTAATCGGTCCCACCCTCGACATCGTCGGCGAGATGCTCGCCGAGGCGGTCGACGTACGCGCCGGCGAGCGCGTCCTCGACGTCGCTGCCGGCAACGGCAACGCCACGCTCGCCGCGGCGCATCGGCTGGCCGAGGTGACGTCGACCGACTACGTCCCGGCGCTCCTCGAACGGGGACGCGCGCGGGCGGCGGCCGAGGGCCTCACCTCGACGGTCGTCTTCGAGGTCGCCGACGTCGAGGCACTGCCGTTTGCCGACGCGAGCTTCGACGTCGTGCTGTCGACGTACGGGGCGATGTTCGCGCCCGATCACCAGACGACCGCGCGCGAGATGCTGCGGGTCGTGCGTCCGGGCGGACGCATCGGCCTCGCGAACTGGACACCCGACGGCTTCGTGGGGGAACTGCTCCGACTCGTCGGCCGCTACGTGCCGCCGCCGGCGGGCGTGTCCTCACCGCTCCTGTGGGGCACCGAGGCGCATCTGGATGCGCTCTTCAGCCCGGCCGCGGCAACCATCCACAGCGAACGACGCAACTTCGTCTTCCGTTACCGTTCGGCCGCGCACTTCGTGCAGGTCTTCCGCGACTTCTACGGACCGACGCACAAGGCATTCGCAACGCTCGATTCGGGCAAGGCAACCGAACTCGAGCGCGATCTCGTCGCCCTGCTCGACGCGCGCGATCACGGCGGCGGCGGTTCGCTGGTGGTGCCCGGTGAGTATCTCGAAGTCGTGGTGACGACGCGCGACGACGCCTGACCGCGGGCCGCGGCCCGCTCGCCACGACCCTCACTCGCGTCGGCCGGCACCGTACCTTGGCATTCACCTCACGCCGCGCCGCGCAGGTCGGGCGGCAGCGGTGGACGCCGCTCGATCGAGGAGAGGTGCGGGCCGGTCGTTCCGCGCTTGCGGTCGAGGAAGAAGTTGCGCAGCGTGCGCACGATGGTACGGAAGGCGAGCGCGTCCCAGGGCACGTCGGCCTCGTCGAAGAGTCGCACTTCGAGGCTCTCCGGCCCCGGGCCGAAGTCGAGATCGAGGAGCCGCGCGCGGAACATCATGTACACCTGATGGATCGGTGGCAGGCTGATGAGCGTGTGCAGATCCTGCACCTCGACCCGCGCGCCGGCCTCCTCCATTGTTTCGCGCACGGCGCCGGCGACAACGCTCTCGCCGTTCTCGAGGAAGCCGGCGGGCAGTGTCCAGAGGCCGAGGCGCGGCTCGATGGCGCGCTTGCACAGCAAGACGCGGCCGTCGTCCCATACCGGCAGGCAGCCCACGACGACGCGCGGATTCTGGTAGTGGATCGAGCCGCAGGCGGCGCAGATGTAGCGCGGCAGGCTGTCGCCGTCAGGCACCCGGAAATCGAGCCGATCCGATCCGCAGTGGCTGCAGAAATGCAGCGTCAGCGGCGCCGGCAGCCCGGCGCGCGGCAACGATGCTGCACTCATCGCGCGGCGGTACGTGGCGTGACCGCGCTCACGGCAGCAAGAAGTGCTCGCGGTAGTAGCGCAGTTCGGCGATCGACTCCTCGACGTCCGCCAGCGCCTCGTGTTTCCCCTCTTTCGGGATCCCCTTGGCGAGATCCGGCTTCCAGCGGCGCACGAGTTCCTTCAGCGTGGACACGTCGAGGTTGCGATAGTGGAACCAGTCCTCGAGCCGCGGCATCCACCGCGCGAGGAAGCGCCGATCCTGACAGATCGAGTTGCCGCACATCGGCGAGGCCTTCGCCGGAACGTGTTGGGCGAGGAAGGCGAGCGCCTGCGCCTCGACGTCGGCGTCGGCCAACGTCGACGCCTTGACCTTGTCGACCAGCCCGCTGCGTCCGTGGGTGGCGGTGTTCCAGGCATCCATGCCGGCCAGCACTGCAGCGTCCTGGTGCACCACCCACACCGGCGCCGTCGCAATCGTCACCAACTCGCTATCGGTGACGATCAGCGCCACCTCGATGATCCGATCCCGCTCGGGGACGAGGCCGGTCATCTCCATGTCGATCCAGATGAGGTGGTTGGCGTCTTGCGGCATGGTCGTGACGTAGAATGCAACGACGTATTTTCGCATGTTGCCTCCATCTGCGGTCGTGCCGGCACTTTCCCCGTTCTCGCTCGTGTTCGTGGCCGCGCTGGCCGCCTCGCTCGGCGCACGCCTCTGGCTCGCGTGGCGGCAGATCGCCTGGGTGCGCGCACACCGCGCAGAGGTACCGGCGGCGTTCGTCGCGCGCATCGGCATCGCGGCGCACCACAAGGCCGCCGACTACACCGTTGCCAGGCAGCGTCTGGCCATCCTCCACGCGGTGGTCGATGCGGCGGCGCTCCTCTTGCTGACCATCGGCGGCGGTCTCGCGACGCTCGTCGGTTGGACCGAAGCGTGGCCCGGCGGCCTGCTCGTTCGCGATCTCGCGCTGTTCGCGCTCCTGATCGCGATCCTGGGCGCGGTCAGCCTGCCGTTCACGTGGTGGCACACGTTCCGCATCGAGGAGCGCTTCGGCTTCAATCGGCTGACGATGTCGCTGTGGCTGAGCGACCTCGCCAAGGCACTCGCCGTGGGGGTGGTGCTGGGCGCGCCGCTCGCCGCGCTCCTGCTCTGGATCATGCGCAGTGCGGGTGCCGGCTGGTGGCTATGGGCGTGGGCGGCGTGGATGGCGTTCCAACTCCTCGTCCTGGTGCTCTACCCGACGCTCATCGCGCCGCTCTTCAACCGCTTCACGCCGATGGAGTCCACGCCGGTGCGCGACCGGGTCGAAGCGCTGCTCGCCCGCTGCGGCTTTCGCAGCGCCGGTCTCTTCGTGATGGATGGCTCGCGTCGCTCCGGACACGGCAACGCCTACTTCACGGGCCTCGGTCGCGCCAAGCGCATCGTCTTCTTCGATACGCTATTGCTGCGCCTTGCGCCGGAGGAGGTCGAGGCCGTCCTCGCGCACGAACTCGGTCACTTCAAGTTGAGGCACGTCGGCAAACGCATCGCGTGGTCGGCAGCGCTCTCGCTCGGCTTCCTCGCGCTCCTCGCCTGGCTCGCGCAGGCGCCGTGGTTCTACGCCGGACTGGGCGTGCCGCCGGCGCTGCTGCCGGTGGCGCTCGCCCGTCCCGGCGTGGCGCTGGCACTCTTTCTCCTCGTGCTGCCCCCGTTCACCTTCCTCCTCGAGCCCGCGATCGCCGCCTACTCGCGACGGCACGAATTCGAGGCGGACGCCTTCGCCACCCGGCACGCCTCGGCCGATGCGCTCGCCAACGCGCTCGTCAAACTCTACGAGGACAACGCCGCCACACTCACCCCGGATCCCGTGCATTCGGCGTTCTACGATTCGCACCCGCCGGCTGCCGCGCGCATCGAACGCATCCGCGCGCGGGCCGGTGAGGCGCCACTCGCGCTTGCCGCCTGACGCTGCCGCACCGATCATGATCGAGTCGACCCGCACCAAGGACCAACCCATGACCCCGTCCACTCCAACGCTGGCCCTCGCCGCGATGCATTGTCGCCCCGGCGCGCCGCGACTCGGCCACGACGAACTCACGGCGCATCTTGCCAATCTCCCGGGCTGGCGGGTGGCCGGCGCAGCGATCGTCAAGACGTTCCCCTTCACGAGCTATCACGAGACGATGGCTTTCGTGAATGCGGTCGCCTACGTCGCGCAGCGCGAGGATCACCACCCCGACCTGCGCGTAGGCTACGCCGAGTGCACCGTGACCTACGGCACGCACAGTGCCGGCGGCGTCACGCTCAACGACGCGATCTGCGCGGCGAAGGTCGAGCGCCTGCTCGACTGATGGCGGCACCGCTGCGGGCTCGGGTGGTCGCCGCGCACCGGCGCGCGGTCGCGCTCGTCCTGTCGGACGGCACGCCCGTCACCGCCACGGTGAAGGGCCGTGCGCTGCGCATCGCGGTGGGCGACGAGGTGGAACTGGAGCGCCGGCAGGGGACGACGATCGTGGTCGACATCGTGCCGCGGCGCAATCTCTTCTTTCGCTCCGATGCGTTCAACGAGAAGCTGCTCGCCGCCAACCTGACGCAGGTCGCGGCGGTGGTCGCCCCCGACGTCGGCGTCGATCACGAACTCGTCGAGCGCTGGTCGATTGCCGCCGAAACGGCGCAGTGCCGCTTCGTCATCTTTGCCAACAAGTCGGACCTGCCGGGCTTCGCCGCGCTGCATGCGCAACTCGATGCATTCACCGCGCGCGGCTACGCCGTCGTGGCGCTGTGCGCGCGACACGACGCCACACGCGCCTTGCCGTGGCTGGAGGGGCAGCGCACGCTCCTCGTCGGCCAGTCGGGGATGGGCAAGTCGACGCTCGTGAACGCGCTCGTCCCGGGCGCGGACGCACGAACCTCCGAAGTATCGGCGGCGCTGCGCAGCGGGCGGCACACGACGACCGCGACCACGCTGCACTTCCTGCCGGGCAGCGATCGCGAGAGTTGGCTCGTCGACTCGCCCGGCGTCAAGGTCTTCGGGCTCGCGCATCTCGATCCGGCCACGCTCGCCGACGCGTTCGTCGAGATGCGGCCGTACCTCGGGCACTGCCGATTCCGCGATTGCCGGCACGACGCCGAGCCCGGCTGCGCGCTCGTCGCCGCGGTCGCGGCCGGCGCGATCGCGCCGTATCGCCTCGCGCTCCTGCACACGTTGCGGCGCGAGGCCGAAGCCGCCGGGCGCTGACGAAAGGCTTCACAAAGAGACGCCGAGACGCGGAGCAAAGGCATTCTTTCTCGGCGCCTCTGCGTCTCCTGTGATCCGCACTTGAAGCGTCACCGACGAAAGGCTTCACAAAGAGACGC
>JBDHRR010000122.1:0-10518 GCA_039807685.1 Burkholderiales bacterium | reverse complement strand
CCGATCGTCATCAAATTCAGCCACGTCGTCGCCGAGCACACGCCGAAGGGCCAGGGTGCGCTGAAGTTCAAGGAACTGGCCGAGAAGAAGCTTCCCGGCAAGGTCCAGGTCCAGGTCTTTCCGAATTCCCAGCTCTTCGGCGATGCGAAGGAGCTGGAAGCGCTGCTCCTGGGCGACGTCCAGTTGATCGCGCCGTCGCTGTCGAAGTTCGACCGCTACACGAAGAAGATCCAGCTCTTCGACCTGCCGTTCCTGTTCGACGACGTCGAGGCGGTCGATCGCTTCCAGTCGAGCCCGAAGGGTCAGGAACTCCTCAACTCGATCAAGGGCCGCGGACTCCAGGGCCTCGCGTACTGGCACAACGGCATGAAGCAGTTGTCGACCAACCGCGACAAGCTCGAGCGCCCAGAGGACGTCAAGGGCCTCAAGTTCCGCATCCAGGCCTCCGACGTGCTCGAGGCGCAGTTCCGGGCGCTCGGTGCGAACCCGCAGAAAATGGCGTTCTCCGAGGTCTACCAGGCGCTGCAGACCGGCGTGGTCGACGGCCAGGAGAACACCTGGTCGAACATCTACTCGCAGAAGTTCTACGAGGTGCAGAAGACGATCGCCGAAACCAACCACGGCGTGATCGACTACATGGTGGTCACCAATGCCAAGTGGTGGGACGGGCTGCCGCCCGACATCCGCAAGGGCCTCGCCGAGGCGATGGCCGAGGCGACCGCGTACGCGAACAAGCTCGCCGGCGACTTGAACGAAGCCGACCGCAAGCGGATCGCCGAGGCAGGCAAGGCGCGCATCCAGAAGCTGACCAAGGACGACGTCGCCGCGTGGCGCAAGGCGATGGAGCCGGTCTGGAAGAAATTCGAGGGCGACATCGGCCGCGATCTCATCGACGCGGCCCTCAAGTCCAACAAGTGACGACGGGAGCGGGGACCGCAACGCCGGCCCCCGCCCTCGCCAACTCATGCGCTGGCTCGAGCACCTCGAGGAAGGCCTCGTCGCCTTCCTGATGGCCGCGATGACCGTGATCACCTTCGTACAGGTGGTCGCGCGTTACGTCTTCAACTACAGCTTCGTCTGGGCGCTCGAGGTCACCGGCGTGCTGTTCGCGTGGCTGATCTTCGTCGGCATGGCGTACGGTGTGCGCGTCGGCGCCCACATCGGCATCGACGCGCTGGTCAAGACGCTGGGTGCCCGCACCCAGCGCGCGGTCGCCATCGTGGTCGCGCTGCTGTGCATCGTCTACGCGTCGATCTTCACCGCCGGCGGCTACCTCTACGTGCACAAGATCTACGATGTGGGCATCCTGATGCAGGACGTCCCGATCCCGCAGTGGATCCCGCGGGTGATCCTGCCGTTGGGCTTCCTGCTCCTCACGTTTCGCTACCTTCAGGCGCTGTACCGGCTCGCCACCGGCAAGGAGGCGCACCTGATCGGCGACGAGGTCGAGGACGCGCTCAAGCTCTATGAGGAGCCGGGCGAGGAGGCGCGCCGATGACCACGCTGGCGTTGTTCGTCCTGCTGTTCGTGTTCATGTTCCTGGGCATGCCGGTGGCGATCGCGCTCGGCCTGTCGTCGCTGCTCACGATCCTGTTTTTCGCGCAGGATTCGCTCGCTTCGCTGTCGCTGAAGCTCTTCGAGACCTCGGAGCACTACACGCTGCTGGCGATTCCGTTCTTCATCCTCGGCGGCGCGTTCATGACGACCGGCGGGGTGGCGAAACGGATGATCCGCTTCGCGACCGCCTGCATCGGTCACCTGCACGGTGGCCTCGCCATGGCGTCGGTGATGGCCTGCATGCTGTTTGCGGCAGTCTCCGGCTCGTCGCCGGCCACGGTCGTGGCGGTCGGTTCGATCGTCATTGCCGGGATGGTTCGGGCTGGCTATCCGCAGTCGTTCGCCGCCGGCGTCATCTGCAACGCAGGCACGCTCGGCATCCTGATTCCGCCGTCGATCGTGATGGTCGTCTACGGCGCGGCCACCGAGACTTCGGTGGGCAAGCTCTTCATGGCCGGCGTGATCCCGGGAATCCTCCTGGGCGTCCTGCTCATGGTCGTGATCTACGTGCGCGCCCGCATGACCAACCTTCCAAGGCAAGAGCGAGCGACGCTGCGCGAGGTGCTGACGTCGGGTCGCGATTCGCTGTGGGGCCTGCTGCTGGTGGTGATCATCCTGGGCGGGATCTACGGCGGCATCTTCACGCCGACCGAGGCGGCGGCCGTCGCTGCCGTCTATGCCTTCGTGATCGCCGTGTTCGTCTACCGCGACATTGGCATGCGCCAGGTGCCACAGGTGCTCGTCGACGCCGGCAAGGTCACGGTGATGCTGATGTTCATCATCGCCAATGCGCTCCTGTTCGCACACGTGCTGACCACCGAGCGCATCCCGCAGCAGATCGCCGAGACGATCGTGAGTTGGGGCATGTCGGGGTGGCAGTTCCTGATCGTCGTCAACGTCCTGCTCCTGATCGCCGGCATGTTCATGGAGCCCACCGGCATCATCCTGATCATGGCGCCGATCCTGTTTCCCATCGCCACCAAGCTGGGGATCGATCCGGTGCATCTCGGGATCATCATGGTGGTGAACCTGGAGATCGGCATGGTCACGCCGCCGGTCGGCCTCAACCTGTTCGTGACCGCTGGGATCACCAAGATGTCGATTGGCGCGGTGGTGCGCGCCGCGCTGCCGTGGACGCTGGTGCTCCTCGCGTTCCTCATCGTCATCACCTACGTCCCGGTGATCAGTCTGGCCCTACCCAACCTGCTGGGCTGATCGGATCCGCGCGCTGCCCAACCCATTCCGATCCATCGCGCTCGCCCGTTGAGACGAGGCTGTCGCTTTCGGGACCTCTCCCCATGCCACCCGAACCCAATCCCTGGCGCGACTGGATCGGCCGCACCGAGACGTATGCCGATCTGGTGACCGCGACGCCGCTTGCCGCACTCTCGGCCACGCTCGATCGCGACGATGCGCGACCCGTCTCCGGCGGCGAGGTGCCGCCGCTATGGCACTGGGTCTATTTCGCGCCGCTCGCCAAGGCGCGCGATCTCGGTCCCGACGGCCACCCGAAGCGCGGCGGCTTCCTGCCGCCGATTCCGCTGCCGCGGCGCATGTGGGCGGGCAGCCGACTCACCTTTTCCCGAGCCCTGCGGGTCGGCGACGAGGTCGCGCGCACCTCGCGCATCGCCGACGTGACGGTCAAGGAGGGGCGCACCGGGCAGCTCGTCTTCGTGACCGTGCAGCACGAGTACGCGGACGCGCGCGGCGTGGCGATCGCCGAGGAGCACGACATCGTCTACCGCGACCTGCCATCGCCGGGTGCGGCCTCGCCCGCCGCCAGGCCGGCGGCAGCCCCCACCAACGAACAGTACCGGCGCGAGATCGTCCCCGACCCGGTGCTCCTCTTTCGCTACTCGGCGCTGACTTTCAACGGCCATCGCATCCACTACGACCGCAGTTACGTGACCGGGGTGGAGGGCTACCCGGGCCTCGTCGTGCACGGTCCGCTCATCGCCACGTTGCTGCTCGACAACCTGCGCCGTCACCATCCGAAGGCGCGGGTGACGGCGTTTCGCTTCCGCGCGATGAGCCCGCTCTTCGACATCCACCGCTTCACCGTCTGCGGGCGCGCGGACGACCCGCAGCACCACGCGCTGTGGGCGCGCAATCACGAAGGCGCGCTCGCGATGGACGCCACTGCCGAACTCGCCTGACGTCGACCGGGGACACGCCCATGATCAAGCACCAGCCCGACCAGTACCAGGAGATCCGCGAAGCGGTGCGCGCGCTGTGCGCCGAGTTCCCCGACGAGTACCACCGCAAGGTCGACGAGGCGCGCGGCTATCCCGAGGCATTCGTCGATGCGCTCACCAAGGCGGGCTGGCTCGCCGCACTGATCCCGCAGGAGTACGGCGGCTCGGGGTTGGGGCTCGCCGAGGCGTCGGTCATCATGGAGGAAATCAATCGTTCCGGCGGCAACTCGGGCGCCTGCCACGGCCAGATGTACAACATGGGAACGTTGCTGCGGCACGGATCGGCGGCGCAGAAGCAGCAGTACCTGCCGAGGATCGCAAGCGGCGATCTGCGCCTGCAGTCGATGGGCGTCACCGAGCCCACGACCGGCACCGACACGACCAAGATCAAGACCACGGCGGTGAAGAAGGGCGACCGCTACGTCGTCAACGGCCAGAAGGTCTGGATCTCGCGCGTGCAGCACTCCGACCTCATGATCCTGCTCGCCCGCACCACGCCGCTGCCCGAGGTGCGCCGGAAGTCGGAGGGCATGTCGATCTTCATCGTCGACCTGCACCAGGCGATCGGCCACGGGCTCACGGTGCGTCCGATCGCCAACATGGTGAACCACGAGACCAACGAACTCTTCTTCGAGAATCTCGAGATCCCGGCCGAGAACCTGATCGGGCAGGAGGGCAAGGGCTTCAGGTACATCCTCGACGGCCTCAACGCCGAGCGCACGCTGATCGCCGCCGAGTGCATCGGCGACGGTTACTGGTTCATCGACCGCATCGCCAAGTACGCCAACGACCGCGTCGTGTTCGGGCGCCCGATCGGCCAGAACCAGGGCGTGCAGTTCCCGATCGCCGAGGCCTACATCGAGGTCGAGGCGGCGAACCTGATGCGCTTTCGGGCCTGCGAGCTCTTCGACGCGCACCAGCCCTGCGGCGCCGAGGCGAACATGGCGAAGTACCTCGCGGCGAAGGCGTCATGGGAGGCCGCGAACGTCTGCCTGCAGTTCCACGGCGGATTCGGCTTCGCCAACGAGTACGACGTCGAGCGCAAGTTCCGCGAGACGCGCCTCTACCAGGTCGCGCCGATCTCGACCAACCTGATCCTCTCGCACATCGCCGAGCACACGCTCGGGCTGCCGCGATCGTTCTGACGGGGGCCGCCATGCGCGCACTGGAAGGCGTCACCGTCGTCACGCTGGAACACGCGATCGCCGCACCCTTCTGCACGCGCCAGCTCGCCGATCTCGGCGCGCGCGTGATCAAGGTCGAGCGTCCCGGCGTGGGTGACTTTGCCCGCGCCTACGACGGGCGCGTGCGCGGGCTCGCCTCGCACTTCGTCTGGACGAATCGCAGCAAGGAGAGCCTGACGCTCGACGTCAAGCACCCGGAGGCCGCCGCGATCCTCGACAAGCTCCTCGCCCGGGCCGACGTGCTCGTCCAGAACCTCGCACCCGGCGCCGCGGCGCGGTTGGGGCTCTCGTACGAGGCGCTCGCACCGAAGCACCCGAAACTCATCGTCTGCGACATCTCGGGCTACGGCGCCGACGGCCCGTATCGCGACAAGAAGGCCTACGACCTCCTGATCCAGAGCGAGTCGGGTTTCGTCTCGATCACCGGTTCGCCGGACCAACCCGCCAAGGCCGGCTGCTCGATCGCCGACATCGCCGCGGGCATGTACGCGTACACGAATATCCTCGCGGCGCTGATCGAGCGCGGTCGCACCGGCCACGGCAAGGGCATCGACGTGTCGATGCTGGAGAGCATGGTCGAGTGGATGAGCTATCCGCTGTACTACGCGTTCGACGGCGCCGAGCCGCCGCCGCGCGCGGGTGCCGCGCACGCGACGATCTACCCCTACGGCCCGTTCCCGACCGGCGACGGCAAGACCGTGATGCTGGGGCTGCAGAACGAGCGCGAATGGCAGGTGTTCTGCGCGAAGGTGATGGGCAAGCCCGAGCTTGCGACCGACGCGCGCTTCGCCTCCAACGCGAAGCGCACCGCCTCGCGCGAGGCGCTGCGCGAGCTGATCGTCGCCGCGTTCGCGGGACTCACTGCGGAGCAGGTCGTGGCGCGGCTCGACGAGGCGCAGATCGCCAACGCGCGCGTGAACACCATGGCCGACGTCTGGGAGCACCCGCAACTGAAGGCGCGCGGGCGCTGGCTGCAGGTCGACACGCCCGCCGGCCCGATTCCCGCGCTGCTGCCGCCCGGCGTTCCCGACGCGGCGAGCACGCGCATCGGCGCCGTACCCGCGCTGGGCCAGCACAGCAACGCGATCCTCGAGGAGCTGGGTTACGCGGAAGCGGCGATCGCCCGGCTCGCGGCAGAAAAAGCGATATGAGTGGAGCGCGACGATGAACGCACGATTGCCGGTCGCTGATGCAGCGACGACCCACGAAGCGACGCTCGCGACTTTTGCCGCGACGCTCGCGCTCGGCGACGTTCCGGCCCCGGTGGTGCGGCGTGCCGAGGAACTGATGATCGACTGGCTCGGCTCCGCGCTCGCCGGCAAGGGCGCGCGGCCGGTCGAGGCGATCGTGCGCTTCGCCGAAGCGATGGGTCCGGCGGACGGGCCGTCCGAGATCCTGATCCACCGCCGCGGCACGAGTCCGCTCATGGCGGCGATGGCCAACGGTGCGTCATCGCACTTTGCCGAGCAGGACGACGTGCACAACGGCTCGGTGTTCCATCCCGCCGCCGTCGTTTTCCCGCCGGCGCTCGCGGTTGCGCAGGCGGAGGGGGCGAGCGGCGCCGATCTGCTCGCCGCGTGCATCGCCGGCTACGAGGTCGGCATCCGCATCGGCGAATTCCTCGGGCGCTCGCACTACAGGATCTTCCACACCACCGGCACTGCGGGCACGCTCGCCGCGGCCGCCGCCGTGGGTCGGCTGCTGCGCTTGAGCGCGGCGCAGATGGTCGATGCCTTCGGTTCGGCCGGGACGCAGTCCGCCGGCCTGTGGGAGTTCCTGCGCGACGGCGCGGATTCGAAGCAGTTGCACACCGCGCACGCGTCGGCAGCGGGATTGACGGCGGCCTACCTCGCGCGCGACGGATTCACCGGCGCGAAGCGCATCCTCGAGGGCCGGCAGGGGCTCGCCGCGGGCATGTCGAGCGACGCCGATCCGGCGCGGCTCGTCGACGGTCTTCGCGCGCGCTGGACGCTTGCCGAAACCTCGTTCAAGTACCACGCGTCGTGCCGGCATACGCACCCCGCGGCGGATGCGTTGCAGCAGGTGATGCGGGCGCACGGGCTCCGTGCGGAGGACGTGAAGCACGTGACCGCGCGCGTCCACCAGGGCGCGATCGACGTGCTGGGGCCGGTCGTCGATCCGGCGACCGTGCACCAGTCGAAGTTCTCGATGGGCACGGTGCTCGGCCTGATCGCGGTCGACGATCGCGCCGGTCTTGCCGAGTTCGACCGCGACTGGCGCGATCCGCGCGTGGCCGCGTTCCGCGAGCGCGTCACCATGGAGCTCGACGACGAGGTCGATCGCGCGTACCCGGCGCGCTGGATCGGCAAGGTGACGGTCGAGACCAACGACGGCCGCAGGTTCGACGGTCGCGTCGACGAGCCGAAGGGCGATCCGGGCAACACGCTCACTGCCGATGAGATCGAAGACAAGGCGGTGCGTCTCGCACGCTACCGCGACGGCGCGACCGCGGACGAGATGCGGCGCGCGATCGCGACGATTCGCGCGCTGGCGGGTGCGCCGCGCGTCGGACGGCTCCTCGGCTGATGTGAAGGCCATGCCGATCGTGACCGTGCGCTCCTACCTCTTCGTTCCCGCGACTCGGCCCGAGCGCATCGGCAAGGCGCTCGCCGCCGGTGCCGGCGCGGTGATCGTCGACCTCGAGGATGCGGTGGCGCCGGACGCCAAGGTCGAGGCGCGCCAGGCGCTCGCCGGCTGGCTCGCGCAGGCGCAAGGCCGCGTGCTGGTCCGCGTGAATGCCGCCGACACCGACTGGTTCGGCGACGACCTCGCGCTATGCGGGCATGCGGCGATCGATGGCGTCGTGCTGCCCAAGGCCGAGCGTCGCGCGGACCTCGTCCGCGTGGGCACGGTTGCGGCGGGCAAGCGCCTGTATCCGCTGATCGAGACTGCGGCCGGGTACGATGCGGCGCGCGATCTCGCGTCGTCGCCGGGCGTGGAGCGGCTCGTCTTCGGATCGATCGACTTCCAGGTCGATCTCGGTATCGACGGCGAGGGCGACGAACTCCTGATGTTCCGCTCCGGCCTCGTGCTCGCCTCGCGCCTCGCCGGCATCGCCTCGCCGGTGGACGGCGTGTCCACGGCGATCGACGATGCCGATGCGCTGCGCGCCGACGTCGAGCGTTCGCGCAAGTTGGGCTTCGGCGCGAAGCTGTGCATCCATCCCAGGCAGGTCGCTGTCGTCAACGCCGCGTACAAGCCGAGCGCGGCCGAAGTGGACTGGGCGCGGCGCGTGCTCGAAGCTGCCGAGCGATCGGGTGGAGCGGCGGTGGCGGTCGACGGGAAGATGGTCGACAAGCCGGTGATCCTGAAGGCGAGGGCGATTCTGGATGAAAGCCGCGAGACGCGCACGTAACGACAGACCGCTCGCTGTCAGCGCAGGGCCCGGCGCGGCGGGACCCGCATCGCCGCCAACCGCGCCGCCCGCCGATCCGCTCTCGCGGCTCAAGACCTTCTGGAATGCGCGCTACGCGAAGGCGGGTGAGGACTTCGTCTACGGCACCGCGCCCAACGCGTTCCTCGCGGCGTCGGTCGGAAAAATCCTGCCGGGTGGAGCGGTGCTGTGTATCGCCGACGGCGAGGGCCGCAACTCGGTGTGGCTCGCGAGGCAGGGCTTCGTCGTGAGCGCGATCGACGTCGCCGACGAAGGGGTCGCGAAGGCGCGCACGCTCGCCGCACGCGAGGGCGTCGCCGTCGACGCGACGGTCGCCGACGTCACCCGTTTCGACTACGGCAGCGCGCGCTACGACGCGGTGGTGTCGATCTTCCTGCACCTGCCGGCGAAGGCGCGACGCGCGACGCATCGGCGCATCGTCGAGGCGCTGAAGCCGGGCGGCGTGTTCATCTATGAGGCCTACGGCCCCGAGCAGCTCACCTACGGCACCGGCGGCCCGGCGGAGCAGGCGCTGCTGCACTCGCTCGACGACGTCGTCGCTGACCTCGAGGGTTGCACCATCGAACACCGGTTCACCGGCATGCGCATGGTGCAGGAGGGCAACGCGCACCACGGCGAAGGTCATGTCGTGCAGGTGATCGCGCGCCGCTGATCGGCGGCACTATCCGCGGCGACACGCTCGGAAGCGCCGGGCGGCAGATCATCCACGCGACCGAGCGGGTCGCGTCCGGCGCTGCGCCGGCAGACGTTCCGGGCGGCGTTCAGAACGGCGACGGCACGCCGCGATCACGGGTCGCGGGTGGCGGGGCCGTATCGCCGGTCATCTGCGCGGCATCGACCACCCAGCCCCCACCCATCGCCTTGTAGATCGCGACACTCGAACTGAACGTCGCGGCGCGCGCTGCGGCGAGATTGAGCTCCGCCGGGAAGAGTTGCTGCTCGGCCTGCAGCACCGTCGTATACGAGGTGTAGCCGCCGTCGTATTGCAGGTGCGCGAGCCGCGCGTAGTCCTTGAGCGCGGCGACGAGGCGCTCCTGCGCGGCGAGCTGCGCTTGCACCTTCTGGCTCGTCACCAGCGCGGTGTCGACCTCGGAGAAGGCGCTCTGGATCGCGTAGCGGTAGTTGGCGAGCATCGCCTCGCGCGCGCCTTCGGCCTGCGCGACCTGGCCGCTCACCGCGCCGAAGGTGAAGATCGGCCCGACGAGGGCGCCGGCGTAGCTCCACACCCGGGCCGGGCCGGTGAAGAGATCGGCGAGCGCGGCGCTGGCGCTGCCGCCGCCCGCGGTGAGCGAGATGGTCGGGAAGTACAGCGCGCGGGCGGCGCCGATCTGCGCATTGGCGGCGATCAGCTGGTTCTCGGCCTGCACGAGATCGGGCCGGCGCGTCAGGAGCTCCGAGGGCACGCCGGCGGGCACCGCCGGCAGCGCGAGGTCGTAGATCGACTTGCCGCGGGCGATCGGGCCTGGATCGCGGCCGAGGAGGACGCATAGCGCGAGTTCGGTCTGCGCGATCTGCAGCTCGATCTGCGGAATCTGCGCGGCAGCGGTCTCGTACTGCGAGCGCACCTGCGCGACGTTCATCTGCGAAATCTGGCCGTACTGGAATTGCAGTTCGAAGAGACGCAACGACTCGCCGTAGGCGGCGAGCGTTTGTTGCGCGACGACGAGTTCCTGGTCGAGCCCGCGCAGCGTGAGGTAGTTGGAGGCGACGCCGGCAACGAGCGAGAGGATCACCCCCTTGCGCGCCTCGTCGGTGGCGAGCAGGTTCGCCCGGGCAGATTCGGAGAGCCGGCGAATGCGACCCCACAGGTCGATCTCCCAGCTCGCCGAGAGCAGCGCCTGGTACGCGCTCTGCGGATTGGGAATGCGCGCGGCAAGCTCGGGTCCGACGTTCGGCTCGCTGCTGCGCGCGCGGCCGGCGCTCGCGTTGTAGCCGACCTGCGGGAAGGCTGCCGAGCGCGTCTGCGTGAGCACGCCCGCGGCCTGCTCGACGTTGCCGGCCGCCACCTTCACGCTCTGGTTGTGCGCGAGGGCTTCGGCGATGAGCGCATCGAGGACGGGGTCGCCGAACTGCTGCCACCAGCGGACGTTGACGGTGGCGGCGGCATCCTTCGGCGCATAGAGGAACGCGGCCGGTGCGTCGATGGCGGGACGCACGTAGTCGGGGC
>JBDHRR010000016.1:0-44630 GCA_039807685.1 Burkholderiales bacterium | reverse complement strand
GCGCGCGACGCACCAGCGCCCGCAAGCGCGCCAGCAGCTCTTCGGTATGGAACGGCTTGGCGAGATAGTCGTCGGCGCCGGCATCGATGCCGGCGACCTTCTCGTGCCAACTGTCGCGCGCTGTCAGGATGAGCACCGGCACGCTGCGACCCTGTTGTCGCCACCGCTGCAGAACGGTCAGGCCGTCGAGGACGGGCAGGCCGAGATCGAGAATCACCGCATCGTAGGGCTCGGTGAGGCCCAGATGCAGCGCGTCGCGGCCGTCGGCCGCTTCGTCAGGGGCGTAGCCCGCGTCGGCGAGGGTCGCCTTCAGTTGGGCTCGCAGGACGGGATCGTCTTCGACGACGAGGACCCTCATCGCGTCGCGCTCGTCCTTGCCGTACCGTGCCCCGGGGTCGGCAACGGGCGTTGCCTGCTCTTCAGGACTTCACCGGTCCGGGCGTCGACGTCGAGACGCAGAAGCGCGCCGTCGGCTTGCAGCAGCTTGAACTCGTAAATCCAGCGCCCCTCCTTGTGCTCGAGTTCGACCTTGAGCATGTCGCCCGGGTACGTGCGCTGCAGCTTCTCCTGGATCGCCGCGAGCGGCAGCACGTCGCCGGCCTGCAGCGCGGCCCGGGCGCGGTCATGATCGCGCGCAGCGTCGGCGCGCGCCAGCGGCAGCGCGGCCAGCAAGAATGCCAGGCCGGCGACGACGCCCAGCCACGGGGTCACTCCGGATATTTTCATGATTGCAGTGTCGCCGGTGCGGGGTGAACCGGGGATGAACGGTCGGTTCAAGCGACGTTCACCTCGCGCCGTCGATCATGCGAGCGCTGTCGAGTTGCCCATCATTCCATTTTGCACTGGATACGCCATGCTCACCCACGACCTTCGCAACCGCTTCCACCCGCTGTCCATTGGCGCCCACTGGCTGACGCTCATCCTGCTCCTTGCCGCGTACGCACTGATCGAGTTGCGCGGCCTCGCTCCGAAGGGCGGCGAACTGCGCGACGCGATGAAGACCTGGCACTACGCGGTGGGGCTCACGGTGTTCGCCATCGCCGGGCTGCGGCTGGTGCTTCTGCCGTTCACGCGCACGCCGCCGATCGTGCCCGAGCCTACACCGTGGCAGCGCGGCGCGGCGCGTGCGATGCACGTCGCGCTGTATGCATTCCTGATCGCGATGCCGCTCTTGGGTTGGCTCGCGCTGAGCGCCAAGGGGACGCCGGTCGCTTTCTTCGGCTGGGAACTGCCGGCGCTGATCGGCCGCGACCGGCCGCTCGCGCGGAACCTCAAGGACATCCACGAGGTGATCGGCACCCTTGGTTACTTCCTCATCGGCACGCACGCGCTGGCGGCGCTGTTCCACCACCACGTCATGCGCGACAATACGCTGCGCCGCATGTCCCCGTGGTGAAGCCGGGCATATCGTGTTGCCGTGAACCGCGATTCCTCCTGCGAGCCCAGTGCGAAGACGCCTGCCATGCCCCGGCGTGAGCGCCGGCTTTCGTTCGCATGGCGATAAGCCGCCTCGCCAAGCTGTCGCCGCCGCGGGCAAGCGACTGGGTGCGGCGCGCGCGCTTGCATCGCCTCCTCGATGCGACGCCGCGCCGTCGCGTGGATCGCGGCCGAGCCCGGCGCCGGGAAGAGCACGCTCGCGGCGGCGTGGGCGACCGAGCGCACTGGGCGTGCGCGCCACCAGCGGATCGGTCACGACGATGGGGATGAGGTCTTCGAAGAATGCGGGCGTGTGCACGCGTGAATCCTCGATCGAACAGGGAAAGCCCATGGTTGCGGGGGGCACTCGAGAAATGGGACAGACGCCTCGCCAGCACGGTGTACGCAGCGTGCCGGCGGTCGCGAGGCGAGCGCCGCCTGCCGACGGCGCCATGACGCGCCCACGTGGACTTCCTGGATTGGCCCGACGGAGGAGCGCCGGGCGATGACGCCGGTCGCCGTGCCTATGCGTATGAACTGAAGCTCGTCGCCTTGCTGTCCTTGCCGATCAGCAGTACCTGATACCGATCGCGCCGGCCGCGGTACGCAGGTCCGTCCATCCCCGGCGAGCCGATCGGCATCCCCGGCACCGCGAGCCCGAGCGCGACGGGCTTCTCTTGCAGGAGCCGCGCGATGTCGGCCGCCGGCACGTGCCCCTCGATCACGTAGCCACGCACCAGCGCGGTGTGACACGAGCCGTATTGCGGCGGCATGCCGAGCCGGCTGCGCGCCGCATTGTTGCCTTCGTCGCGCACGGTGACCTTGAAGCCGTGCTGCTCGACGTGCGCGATCCAATCCTTGCAGCAGCCGCAGCTGGGGTCCTTCCACACCTCGATAGCGATCGGTGCGGGAGCGGCCGTCGCCCATGGGCTGGCGGCCAGTCCCAGCGCGCCCAGCGCGAAGGCGCGGCGTCGACGATCGATGGGGGGTCGTGCTCGGGTCATGGTGAAGTCTCCTCGTGTGCCGCTCGATGCGATGGCTTCGTGCTCCGCCCAGCGATCGCTGCCGGTCGTTCCGGAACGGCGTGGGCGAGGCGTCGAAAAGAGGGAAAGTGTACGACATCGCCCGTGCTGCGCCGCCGGCGATGGCCCGCGCGCCTGCACCCGCTGCGTCATGCCGGGTGAACGGCAGGTGAACGCCCCGTTCAGCAGGAGTACACCGGGGTACGCCCACACTGCACGCACAGTCAATGTCGACTGGGCCGACAAGACGAGGATTCGACCATGAACGCAACTCTACTGACAGCATCGATCGGCATCGCAGTCGCGGTCGCGAGCGCGCCGCTTTGGGCGGGTCACGCCGCTTCGCCATCGGCAGCGGGGACGGTGACGCAATCCGCTGCCCGGATCCCGGCTGGCATGCTTGCATCCGTCTCCGGGACGCACGACCAGCGCGTGAACCAATCGGATCGGCGTGAGCGCCGGGACGGCTCACCGGCGCGTGCGCGCGCAAGCTTCGACAGCGGGATGCAGGCGGTATCGCACACGACGGGCGCGGGCGAGCCCGGCTTCGGGTGGCGTTATTTCTCGGATCGCGCGGCGCACCGAGCCGTCGTCATCAGTCCGCAAGGCGAGTACTACCTGAGCCGCGGCGACGGGTTGCGACTCGCTGCGGTGACGCAGCCGGCAACGTGACTGCGCGTGCGGAGGGGGAGGGCAGCCCGCCCTCTCCGCCGCCGGTACGGTCCGCGCCGCGCACCCGATGCCCGGCTACGCGAGCCGCTGACGAATCGGGGGTAGAGTAGGCCCTGCCGGAGCAGCAGACGGGAGGTGTGGCATGGACGGGCCAGGGCAGGTCGAACGCGCGCAGCGTTTTCGCGCGCTGCACGATCGCCGGCGGGTCCTCCTCCTTCCCAACGCCTGGGACGCCGGCAGCGCGGGCATCTTTGCCGACCTCGGTTTCGACGCCATCGCCACGACCAGCGGCGGTATCGCTTGGTCGCTGGGCCATGCGGACGGCGAGCGGGCGCCACTGGACGAGGTGCTCGCCGCGATCCGGCGTATCGTGCGTGTCACCGCGCTGCCGGTCAGCGTCGACTTCGAGGCGGGCTACGGCGCAACACCCGACGATGTCGCCGCCAACGTGCGTGCGCTCATTGCCACCGGCGCGATAGGCATCAATCTGGAAGACGGCGTTCGCCACGAGACGCTGCGCGACATCGACGAGGCGGCGCGGCGCATCGCCGCCGCGCGCGCCGCCGCGCATGCCGCGGGCGTGCCGATCTTCATCAATGCGCGCATCGACGCCTGGATCATCGGCGGCAACGCCAGCGAAGCGCAGCGCATCGACGATGCGCTCGCGCGTGCCCGTGCCTACCTCGCGGCCGGCGCCGACGGCATCTATCCCATCGCGCTCGCGAATCCCGAGACGATCGCGACGCTGTGCGCGCGCATCGATGCCCCCGTCAACGTCGGCGCGCGTGGCGGACTGCCGGATCTTGCCGCGCTCGCGCGTCTGGGCGTGGCGCGCGTGAGCACGGCCACGCGGCTGGCAGCGCTGGCCTACGCGGCGGCGCGCGCGGCGGCGCGCACGGTGCAATCGAGCGGCCGCGTCGACAACCTCGACGCGGAGTTCGGCTACGCCGACCTGCAACGCATCTTTCGGTAACCTTTTCGGGAGCGATCCCGTGGCGTCGACTCAACTCACGTTTTCGGACCGGCAGACGGTCAGCACGGAGGCAGGATCATGAATACATGCAAGGTGGCAGTGCTGCTGGGCAGCCTGCGCAAGGATTCGTACAACAAGCGCTTGCTGCACGCGGTCGAAAAGCTCGCACCGGCGCATCTTCGCTTCGAGCACGTTCGCATCGACGACCTGCCGCTGTATTCGCAGGACTTCGACGCCGACTATCCGCCGAATGCGCGGCGCCTGAAACAGGATATCGAATCGGCGCAGGCGCTCCTCTTCGTCACCCCCGAGTACAACCGCTCGATCCCGGGTGTGCTCAAGAACGCCGTCGACATCGCGTCGCGGCCGTGGGGGACGAATTCGTTCAAGGGCAAGCCGGCGGCGGTGATCGGCGCCTCGATCGGCGCCGTCGGCACCGCGATCGCGCAGCATCACCTGCGCAGTTCGCTGCACTTTCTCGACGTCCCGACGTTGGGGCAGCCGGAGGTGTACTTGCATTTTCACGACGAGATCATCGCGCCCGACGGCACGATCGCCAACGACGCGACGCGCAAATTCCTGCAGGGATTCGTCGACGCCTACGTCGGCTGGGTCGAGCGCTTCGTCGCGAAGTAGGCGCAGTGACGTAGGGGCGTGACGCGCCGCCTGGCGCGGCGACGTCACGCCGTTGGGCGACGCCCGACCGTACCTCGAGAAAGGACTCGCAGTGCCCGACACCGCCAAGACGAGAGCGAGCGAGCCGCGCCCGGCGCCGGGTCCCGGCGGCACGAAGGCGGCACCTGCGGGCGAGGGGCCGGTACCGGGGCGCTTTGGCCACATGCCGCCCAGCCGGACGTGGCTCTTCTTCGCGCTGATGCTGCTTGCCAACTACCTCCTCATGCGCACGCTCTTTCCGCCGGCGCCGGAGTCGATTGCGCTGCCGTACACCGCCTTTCGCGACGAGGTCGCCAAGGGCAACGTCGAGGCGATCTACAACCAGGGCCAGTCGATCGAGGGACGCCTGCGCAAGGCGATCACCTGGCCCATTCCCGGCGAATTGGTACCGGCACCGCCAGGGACGAGCAAGGCCGAGCAGCGCCTGCGCGAGCAACCGCGCACGTCCGACACCTTCACGACCGTGCTGCCGACCTTCGTCGGCAGCGGCCTCGAGCAGTTCCTGATCGACCACAAGGTCGAGATCAGCGCGGTGTCGATCCAGACGGGCAACAGCCCGCTCGCGACGCTCCTCTTCGGCTTCGGCCCGGCGATCCTCTTCATCGCCTTCTACGTCTGGCTCTTCCGACGCGCGCAGCAGGGCATGGGCGGCATGGGCGGGCTGGGCGGGATCATGGGCATCGGCCAGAGTCGGGCGCGTCGTTACGATCAGGAGAGCACGCAGAAAGTGACCTTCGACGACGTCGCGGGCATCGACGAGGCGGAGAACGAGTTGATCGAGATCGTCGATTTCCTCAAGGATCCGACCAAGTACCAGCGACTGGGCGGCACCGCGCCGAAGGGGGTGCTGCTGGTCGGTGCGCCGGGGACCGGCAAGACGCTTCTCGCGCGCGCCGTCGCCGGCGAGGCGGGCGTTCCGTTCTTTTCGATGAGTGCTGCCGAGTTCGTCGAGATGATCGTCGGCGTCGGTGCGGCGCGCGTGCGCGACCTCTTCAAGCAGGCGCGCGAGAGCGCGCCGGCGATCATCTTCATCGACGAACTCGACGCGATCGGTCGTGCACGCGGACAGGTGGCGATCGGCGGCGCGAGCGAGCAGGAGCAAACGCTCAATCAAATCCTGACCGAGATGGACGGTTTCTCCGGGCGCGAAGGGATCATCGTCCTTGCCGCGACGAACCAGCCCGACGTCCTCGACAAGGCATTGCTGCGTCCCGGCCGCTTCGACCGGCACGTCGTCGTCAATCTTCCGGATCGCAAGGGTCGCGAGGCGATCCTCAAGGTGCACACGCGCACGGTGCCGCTCGCCGCCGACGTTGCGCTGGGCGAAATCGCCGCCGCCACGCCGGGACTGTCGGGCGCGGATCTCAAGAATCTCGTGAACGAGGCGGCGCTCCTTGCCGCGCGCCGCGAGGTCGATGCGGTCCGCGCGAAGGACTTCACCGACGCGCTGGAGAAGATCGTGCTCGGCCCCGAGCGCCCGCTTCTCCTGAACGACGCCGATCGCGAGCGCATCGCCTATCACGAAGGCGGTCACGCGATCCTGGGCCTCGTCGTCCCCGGTGCGGATCCGGTGCACCGCGTTACCATCGTGCCGCATGGACGCGCACTCGGCGTGACCTACCAACGCCCGGATGACGACCGCTACAACTACCCCGAGGCATACCTGCGCGCGAAGATCGTCGGCATGCTGGGCGGCCGCGCCGCGGAGGAGATCGTCTACGGCACGCGCACGACCGGTGCCGAGAACGACATCGAGCAGGCCACCGAACTCGCCCGCAGCATGGTCACGCGCTGGGGCATGAGCGAGCGGCTCGGCGCCGTGCAACTCGCGCCGCGCCAGAATGCCTACCTCGGCGCGCCGGCGTGGGGCGGCATGGGCGGTGAGCGACCCTTCAGCGAAGAAACCGCGCAGGTGATCGACGAGGAAGTGTTGCGCATCCTGAACGAGTGCCATGCGGAGGCGACGCGCCTCCTGCGGGAGCATCGACGCGAACTCGACGCGCTCGTCGCAGCGCTCTTGAAGCACGAGACGCTCGACGAGCGCGAGATACTCGCTGCCACCGGACTGCCGCCCGCACCACCGCTTGCCGCGCGTCCGCTCGGACGATGAGCGGCGCTGTCACTGGCGCAGCGCCATCCGGGGCGGCGCCGCCGCGCCGCTGGATCCTCGCGGCACTGATGTGCACGATGATGCTGGCGGCGATGGATACGACGATCGTGTCGACGGCGATCCCGCAGATCGTCGGCGACCTGGGCGGCCTGTCCTACTTCAGTTGGGCCTTTTCGATCTACCTCCTCGCGCAGACGGTCACCATCCCGATCTACGGCAAGCTCGCCGACCTCGTCGGCCGCAAGCCGGTGCTCATGGCGGGGACCGTCGTGTTCCTCCTCGGTTCCGCCGCGTCGGCCGCCGCGTGGGACATGCTCTCGCTCATCATCTTCCGGGGACTGCAGGGAATCGGCGCCGGATCGATCATGGCCACGGTCACGACACTCGCGGGTGATCTCTATCCGGTGCGACAGCGCGGCGCGATCCAGGGCTGGCTGTCGAGCGTGTGGGGGGTCGCGGCGATCGCCGGACCGGTGCTGGGCGGCGCCTTTGCCGACCTTGGCGCCTGGCGCTGGATCTTCCTCATCAACCTGCCGATCGGACTCGTCGCGCTCGTCCTGATCGGAGTCTTCCTGCACGAGCGCTTCGAACGTCGGCAGCCGCGTATCGACTATCTCGGTGCGGGTCTCGTCTTCGTCGCCGTCGGCGCCCTGATCCTGGGTTTGCTCGAAGGCGGGCAACGCTGGCCGTGGCTGTCCTTGCCGGGTGTGGCGGTCTTTGGCGTGGCACTCGTGGCGGGAATCCTTGCCGTACGCGTCGAGCGCCGGGCGGCGGAGCCCGTGATGCCGGCATGGCTGTGGCGCGATCGCCTCCTCGGCGGCTGCAACGTTTCGATGGTCGGCATGGGTCTCGTCATGATGGCACCGCTCACCCTGCTGCCGACCTTCTCGCAATCGGTGCAGGGATTGGGCGCGATCGGCGCCGGGCTCGTGCTCGCGTGCATGAGCATCGGCTGGCCGGTCGCCTCGGCGCTGTCGACGCACGCCTACATGCGCTTCGGCTTTCGCGATGCGGCGCTCGGCGGCGCGGTGCTGATCGTCGTCGCGCTGGGTGCGTTTCACGCGCTCGCTGCACCCGCAACGGTGGCGGCCACCGTCGCGATCCAGATCGCGCTCGGGGCAGGCTTCGGCCTGCTGTCGACGCCGCTTCTCGTCGGCGAGCAGTCGGTGGTGGGGTGGGAGCGGCGCGGCGTGGTGACCGGCGCCAACATGTTCTCGCGCTACCTCGGGCAAAGCCTCGGCGCCGCCATCGTCGGTGCGATCTTCAATGCCACCCTGGCGCAGCGGCTCGCGGCGATCCCGCCGGCGAGTGGCGCCTCGGCACCGCGTATCGACACGGTGATCGACATGCTCCACGCGACGGGCACCGACGCGGCCACGCAGGCGTGGCTGCGTGACGCGATCGACGCCGCGACGCGTCACGTCTTTTCGGCGATGCTCGTCCCCGCGCTCGCCATCGTGCTGGTGCTGCTCGTCATTCCCCGGCGCTTTCCGACGCTGCCCGACCCGCACGTCGTGGCGGTGCCGAGGTCGCGACCCTCGGCGTGACGCCCGCGCCGCGGGCGGCGGGCCGCCGGGGCGCCGACTGTGCAGCCGGGGTGCGGATGGCGCTGACGGGGGTGCGATGCGCGCGGTTCAGCGCGCCGAGCGCCAGGGGGACAGCGACGTTCCCGCGACGGCGTCACCTCCCGGCGTGGCATCCATGCTCGTGTGGAACTCGAAGCGCGTGACATCGAGGGCCGACACGAAGTACTCGATCGGCCGGCCGTCAGTGTCATAGGACACGCGATCGACCTCGAAGACCATGCTGGCCGGGGCGAGGTCGAGCAGCGTGCATTCGTGTCGCGTCGCCTCGCGCACCAGGAGCCGCTGTTCGGCGTGTTGCGCGCGCCGGCCATAGCGCTGCTCCATCATCTGCAGGAGTGATCCCGCGAGGTCGCTCAACCGCAGATCGGGGCAATCCCGGCATGCGATGTACGACACCTGGTGGCTTAGCGGCAGGCCGCCGCTCGCGTGCAGCCGCGCGATCCGGTAGCACGACGCGTCGGCGGGCAGTTGGAGATGATCGCTTATTTCCGGCCACGCACCCTGGCTCACTTCGAGAACGCGTACGTCGGGGCGCTGGCCGGCGGCAAGCGCATCGTGCCAGAAGAAGCCGCGCAGCCGGTTGAGCTCCTGGTAGACGCGAGGCGGTACGAGCTGCAGGCGACCGCGCGGGCGGCGCCGGCGGATCACGCCGTCGGCCATCAGTTCGTCCAGCGCGCGTCGCACGGTGATTCGGCTGACACCGTAGCGCTCCATGATCTCGCGCTCGGTCGGCAGGAACGCGTCCGGACCCAGGCGGACCCAGGATTCGGCGAGCGCTGCGCGCAACTGGTGGTACAGCGGAAGCGGACTTGCCGCATCGAGTTGCCCGAGGCGTCGCGCCGGCGCCTCTGCCTCGCGGCGCGGTGCGCGCGCGATCGTCGCCGGTTTGCCACGAGCCTTGGGCTTGCGCGATCTCGCGCCTGTTGGGGTCGTCATGGGCCCTGCCGATCCTCGCGCGACACGCCGGCGCGCAGCGGATATGCGCCAACGTCGTGGTGCCGAGGATCGCTCAATCCGCGAGCGCCACCAGCGCCTTGACGTAATAATAGTCGCCGTACATCGTCGACTCGTCGATCCCCAATCCATGCGGCAGGTCCGCCGTCGCGTGCAGCACGATCCCGCCGTGCTGCCCGTGATTGGCGCAGCGCCGCCACAGCGCTTCGAGGAGGCGCATCGCCTGGTCACGGCGGACACGATCTCCCGTCAGGCGGGCGAGGCGGATGAGACCGTAGGCGGCGATGGCGCCGGCCGAGGCATCGGGGGGCGCGTCGGTGCGCTCATCGTCGAAATCCCAGGGTGGAACGCCGTCGCGAGGCAATGCGGCGATGAAGTAATCGGCGACGCGCGAACTGGCCGCGCGATACGCCTCGTCGCCGGTCGCGGCCGCCAGCAAGGCGAGCCCGGTGAGCGCCCAGGCCTGCCCGCGCGTCCAGGCGCTGTCGGGGCCCTTTCCCTGATAGGTGTCGCCGCCCAGTGGCGCACCGCTGGCCGGATCGAAGCGGAACATGTGATAGACCGAGCCGTTCGGCCGCAGGAGATGGCGCAGTGACGTTGCCGCGTGCCGGTGCGCGACGTCGAGGAGCGACGCATCGCCCGTTTCGCCCGCTGCCCAGGCGAGCAGCGGCAGATTCATGAGCGTATCGATGAGCACCTGGCCCTGCCATTCGGCGCCCCCGAAGAAGCCCCAGCCGGGAATGTAGTTCCCATCCGGATTGAACTGGCCGGCGAGCGCGCGCGCCGCGGCGATGGCGGCATCGCGATAAGCGAGGCTGCCGGTTTGCCGAAAGCCGACGATCGCGCTCGGATAGAACATGAAGCCGAGGTCGTGATTGTGCCGATCGTGCATGCGCGGCAGCAGGCGGTCGGTCATGCGCCGCGCCGCGTCCACGAGCGTCGCGTCGCGCGCCTGGATCGCCGCGAGCCACAGCAATCCCGCCCAGAAGCCGCCGGTCCACACGCCATCGGCGGTGGTGCGCCAACGCCCCGCCTCGGTGATGTGCGGAAAGTCGGTGACCTCGCGGTCGATGCGGCGCACGTGCGCCACCGCATGTGCGAGTGCCGCGGCGTGCCAGGGAGGAGGGGGTGTCGAGTCGCGGTCGGTCATGACGTCTTGTCCTAGCGGAGGGATCAATGTTATAACATTGCTGCAACGATCCACCAACAGAGGCGACCGGACGTGAGCAAGCTGGTGTCAGCCGCGCAGGCGGCGGCGATGGTTCCTGACGGCGCAACCGTGCTGGTAGACGGCTCGGGCGGCGGGGTGAACGAGCCCGGGCTGGTGCTGGCGGCGCTCGAGGCGCGCTTTACCGTCGAGCACCACCCGGCGCGACTCACTGTCGTGCACCCGAGCGGCATGGGCAACGGTGTGGGGAGCGGGATCGATCATTTCGCCCACGAAGGAATGGTGGCGCGGGCGATCGGCGGACACTGGAGCTGGTGTCCGGCGATGCAGGAACTTGCGACCTCGGGGAAGATCGACGCGTACTGCCTGCCGCAGGGCGTCCTGTCGCACCTCTTCCGGGCGATCGCCGGCGGTCGACCCGGCGTCGTCACGCATGTCGGGCTCGGGACCTTCGTCGATCCGCGCGTCGAGGGGGGGCGGCTCAACGCGCGCTCGCTTGACGCGCTCGTCGAGCTCATCACGCTGCGCGGGCGCGAGTATCTCTTCTACCCCTCCTTCCCCATCGATGTCGCGATCATCCGTGGCAGCACCGCGGACACGCTCGGCAACGTCAGCATGGAAGCGGAGGGTCTGTATGCGGAAGTCCTGTCGGCGGCGCAGGCGGCCAAGAATTCCGGCGGCAAGGTGATCGTGCAGGTGAAACGGATCGTGCCCGCGGGCAGCCTCGATCCGCGCGTCGTGAAGGTTCCGGGCGTGGTCGTCGATGCGATCGTGGTCGACCCGGCCCAGCGCCTGTCGTGGATGACGGCCGATGACCCTTCGCTGTACGGCGCGGCCAGAGTCGAGGCGGCCGCCGTCGCGCCGCTGCCGCTCGATGCGCGCAAGGTGATCGCGCGGCGCGCCGCGTGCGAACTGCGAATCGGGGACGTTGCGAATCTCGGTTACGGCATGCCGGATGGGGTTGCCACCGTCCTCGCCGAGGAAGGGCAAGCGGACGCGGTGACGTTCACGCTGGAACAAGGTCACATCTCGGGAATTCCGGCGACGGGTGCCGATTTCGGGCTCGCTCGCAACCAGTTCGCGATGCTCGACGCGGGATACCAGTTCGACTGGTACGACGGCGGCGGGCTCGACATCGCGATCCTGTCCTTTGCGCAGGTCGACGCGCAGGGCAACGTCAACGTGAGCAAGTTCGGCGGCCGCATCGCAGGCATCGGCGGCTTCGTCAATATTTCGCAGGGTGCGCGCCGCGTGGTGTTCGTCGGCACCTTCAAGGCGGGCGCGCAGCGGCTCGCCATCCGCGACGGCGGCCTGCGGATCGAAGCCGAGGCCCCGGTGGCCAAGTTCGTCGCGGCCGTCGAGCAGATCTCCTTCGGCGCGAGCTTTGCGCACGCGCGCCGCATGCCGGTGCTGTACGTGACCGAGCGCGCGGTGTTCGAGTTGACGTCTGCGGGCCTCGTGCTCACCGAAGTCGCGGCGGGGCTCGACGTCGAGCGTGACGTGCTCGCGCAGATGGGCTTTCGGCCGACGGTGGCCGCACGGCTGCGGCGCATGGATCCCGGCTTGTTCGGCGCGTCGCGCATGGGCCTTCGCCTGGGGGCGCACGGTTCCTCGGCGGCAATCGACTCGCCATCTCGCGCCAGGGTCGCGGGTGCCGGGGCATCGTCATGAGCCTCGTCATCTGCGACGACACGCAGCGCGCTGGCGTCCTTCTCTTGACCCTGAATCGAGTCGAGCGGCACAACGCGCTGTCGAAGCCGCTCCTCGTCGAATTCGAACGATCGCTCTCGGGAGCAGCCGGCGATCCCGCCGTGCGTTGCATCGTGATCACTGGCGCCGGGACACGGGCCTTCTGTGCCGGCGCGGACATTCGCGAGCAGGAGGGATTCTCTTCTGCCGACGCCTATGCGCACATGCGCTACGGGCAGCAACTCTTCGATCAGCTGGCGGCGACGCCGATGCCGACCATCGCGGCCATCAACGGCTTCGCGCTAGGGGGAGGGCTCGAGCTGGCGCTTGCCTGCGACGTGCGCATCGCAAGCGCTGCCGCCGAGGTGTCGTTTCCGGAGGTCACGCTGGCGAGCCTGCCGGGGTGGGGCGGCACGCAGCGCCTCTCGCGTCTCATCGGACCTTCCGCGGCCAAGCTCGTGATCATGAGCGGGCGGCGCCTCGCCGCGGCGGAGGCGTTGCGGCTTGGCATCGTCGACGAAGTGCAACCGGAGCCGGCGTTGCTGTCTGCGGTGCTCGACCTCGCGGCCACGCTTGCCGAACACGAGCCGGGGGCGCTACGTGCAATCAAGCGGGTCATCGACGACGGGCTCGGGCTGCCATGGGATGAGGCGCTCGATATGGAGGCGCGCAGCGTTGCGGGACTGTGGGGCACGCCGGCGCAGAAGGCGGCGCAGGCCGCGTTCTTCTCGCGCCGCAAGGCAGGGGTTGCAGCACGAGCGGAGTGACGGAGTTTGGCTGGCGGCTCCCGCAGGGAAGGCGCCAGGGCAGAACGGGAATCACGGTTCCCACATCGATCGATCGGAAACAGGAGGAGTCATGTCTCGAACCAGATTTGCAACTGCGGCCATCGCCCTGCTGGGCGTGCTGATGCTGGGTTTCGGCGCGAGCGCCGATGCCCAATCGATCAACGACATCGTCAAGCGCGGCAAGGTGCGCATAGGCGTGAACAGCGGAGCGCCACCGTTCAGCGTGGTCGACGCCAAGGGCAACCCGGTCGGTTACGACGTCGACGTATCGCACCTGCTCGCCAAGTATCTCGGCGTCGAGGTCGAGATCACGCCCTACACCACGCCGGCGCGGATTCCGGCACTGGAATCGGGCAAGGTCGACATCGTCGTCGCCACGCTCTCGCCGACGCCGGAGCGCGCGCGCGCGGTCATGTTCACGATGCCGTACTCGACCTTCGAGCTGGTGGTGATTGCGCCGAAGAACAGCAGCATCAAAGCGCTCGCCGATCTCGCCGGGAAGAAGGTCGGCGTCTCGCGCGGGACGCCGCAGGAGGTCGCGCTCACCCGTTCGGCACCCAAGGAGACCCAGTACGCGCGCTTCGACGACGATTCGACCACCATGCAGGCACTGGTGTCGCACCAGGTCGATGCCATCGCGATTCCGGAGACGGTGTTCAAGGAAGTGCAAAAGGCGCAGCCCAACACCGACCTCGCGGTCAAGTTCACATTCTTCAACCAGTTCATGTCGATCGCGGTGCGCAAGGACGCGTTCGAGCTGCGGCAATGGCTCAACACCACGCTGTCGTTCATCAAGACGAACGGCGAGCTCGACGACATTTCGAAGAAGTGGACCGGCCACGCGCTGCCGGCCAACATGCCGGTGTTCTGAGCGGCGCATCCCGACTCCGGTCACCGGTCGCTTGCCGGTGACCGGTCCTTCTTCATCGGCAATCCATGGAACTCCAGTTCGCGCCCGTCGTCGCCGACGCGTCGATCCTGATCGCCGGTCTTTGGTTGACGGCGAAGCTGTCGCTCGCGGCGATCATCCTTGGCAGCATGATCGGCCTCGCCGCAGCGATCGTTCGCACGCAGGGGCAGCCGGGCGGACGCTGGTCCGTCGATGCCTACGTGGAGCTCATCCGCAACACGCCGTTCCTGGTCCAGCTCTACATCATCTTCTTTGGGCTCCCGGCAATCGGCATCCGCATGCCCGCGGAGTACGCGGGGCTGCTCGCGATGACGATCAACCTCGGCGCCTACACCGCGGAGATCTTTCGCGCCGGTATCGAGTCGGTGCATCGCTCCCAGATCGAGGCCGGACTGTCGCTCGCGATGACGCGCGGCCAGATCTTCCGGCACGTGATCCTGCGCCCCGCGGTGGCCCGCGTCTGGCCGTCGCTCACGAGTCAGTACGTGCTGATCATGCTCGCATCGAGCGTGTGCTCGTTCATTTCCGTCGAAGAGCTGAGCGGCGGTGCGGCGCTGATCCAGTCGAATACCTTCCGCAGCCTCGAGGTGTATCTGCTCGTCACGGCGATCTACCTCGGGCTTGCGCTCGTTCTCAAGGGGCTGCTGGCGATCGTCGGCCGCGTGTTTCTGCGACTCGGCAACCGGGCCGGGCGCGACCGGCCGCGCCGCACGCCTCCCACTGCCCCGGTCGCGCCATGATCCGCCCCTTTGGCATCGACGAGATTCTCTTCCTCATCCAGTCCGCTGGCTGGACGCTCGTGCTGACCTTGCTCGCGATGGCCTTTGGCGGTGTCTTGGCACTCGCGGTTGCGCTCGCGCGGGTCGCCCGCTCGTGGGCGCTGCGCGAGGCGGCGCGGGTCTGGATAGGCGTGGTGCAGGGTGTGCCGGTGCTCATGCTGCTGTTCCTGTCGTACTACGGGTTGTCGTACGCCGGCTTCGAACTGCCGCCGATCGTCGCGGCGTCGCTGTCGTTGTCGATCTACGCCAGCGCCTACCTGGGCGAGATCTGGCGCGGCGCCATCGAGTCGGTGCCGCGGCAGCAGTGGGAGGCCGCGGCCTCGCTCGCGTTGTCGCGCGCGCAGCAATATCGTCACGTCATCCTGCCGCAGTCGGTGAAGATCGCGTTGCCGCCAACGGTGGGGTTCCTGGTGCAGCTCGTCAAGAACACGTCGATCGTATCGATCGTGAGCGTGGTCGAGCTCACCCGTGCCGGCCAGCTCATCAACAACGTGACCTTCCAGCCGTTCAAGGTGTTCGTCGTCGTCGCCGTGATCTATTTCGCGATTTGCTATCCGATGTCGCGGCTCAGCCGGCATCTGGAAGGAAAATTCCGTGTCCATCGTCTCCATTGACAGCATCCACAAGCGGTTCGGCGACAACGAGGTGCTGAAGGGTGTCTCGCTCGAGGTCGACGCCGGCTCGGTCGTCGCCTTGCTGGGGCGAAGCGGTTCCGGCAAGAGCACGCTCTTGCGCTGCGTCAACGGCCTCGAAACGATCGACAGCGGGCGCATCGAGGTGGCAGGGCACGTCATGGACTACCACCCGGCGAAGCTGCGGGCACTGCGCCGCGACGTCGGCATCGTGTTCCAGAGCTTCAATCTGTTTCCGCACCTCACGGTGGGGGAGAACATCATGCTTGCCCCGACCATCGTCAAGCACGTTGCACGAGCGGAGGCACGCGGCGTGGCGGAGGAGACGCTGCGCCGCATCGGCCTCCTCGACAAGATCGATGCGTACCCGGACAGCCTCTCGGGTGGACAGCAACAGCGAGCAGCCATCGCCCGCTCGCTGGCGATGAAGCCGAAAGTGATGCTCTTCGACGAGGTTACCTCGGCGCTCGACCCCCAGCTCACCGAAGAAGTGCTGGCGGTGATCGAGCAGCTTGCCCGCGACGGCATGACGATGCTCATCGTGACCCACGAGATGAACTTTGCCCGGCGCATCGCCGACGTGACGGTATTCATGCACGACGGACGGGTCTGGGAATCGGGGTCCACCGAGGAGCACTTCGCGACACCCCGCACGCCCGAGTTCCGGCAGTTCCTGAGCAGTTCCCTCAAATAGCGGCCCGCGCCGTACGGCGAGCGTCCGCGCAGCGGCGCGTATCCGGGTCCGCAGGCGCGACGACGGGCTTCGGCTAAAATGGCGGGCCGACGGGGCGAGTGGCTCGCTTCGCGCGGGGTCGCACGCACGCGACCTTGCGGTGTCTCGACTCGACTCGCTGGTCGTCGTGGAAGGGGCGTCGGAACCCGGGTACCAGGATTGCGCTGGACACATGCAGTGATCGAATTCGACAGATCCCATTGGGCGCTGATCCTGGGCGGCTCGAGCGGCTTCGGCCTCGCCGCCGCGCAGAAGCTCGCCCGGCACGGCATGAACGTGATGGTGGTGCACCGCGACCGCCGGGGCGCGATGGCGCGCATCGAACCGCAGTTCGAGTCGATCCGGGCGACGGGCGTGGGCTTTCGCGCGCTCAATCTCGATGCGCTGTCGGCGGACGGGCGGGCGCAGGCGCTGGCCGAGCTTGCCGCGGCGATGGGGGAGGGCGGCAAGGTCCGCGTGCTCCTGCACTCGATCGCCTTCGGGAACCTGAAGCCGATCGCCCCGAGCGTGCCCGATACGCGGGCGGCCGAGGCGGTGGCGCAACTCGCGCGCGAGCTCGACGTGCCGGCGGCCACGGTGCAGACCGCCGTTGGCCATCTCCTCGAGCACGGCATCGGCGCGCTGCGCACGCTGCAGGCCCCGACCTATGGCGACGTGCTGCTCGACGAGGAGGACATGGCGCGCACCGTCTACGCGATGGGGACGAGCCTGCTGTCGTGGGTGCAGGATCTCCATCGACTCGGCCTCTTCGCTGCCGATGCGCGCGTGCTCGGACTCACGAGCGAAGGCAATACGACTGCCTGGAAGGGTTACGCCGCGGTGGCCGCCGCGAAGGTCGCACTGGAATCGGTGTCGCGGGCGATTGCGGTGGAGTTCGCGCCGTACGGGATTCGCTCCAACATTCTGCAGGCCGGCGTCACGCCGACCCCGGCGCTGAAGCTCATTCCGGGCAGCGCACGGATGCAGGCGGTCGCCGAAGCGCGCAATCCGTTCCGGCGCACGACCACGCCCGAGGCGGTCGCCGATTTCATCGCGCTCATGTGCCTCGACGAGGCGGCCTGGGTCAACGGCGCACTGATCCGCGTCGACGGCGGCGAGCACATCGCGGCGCTTTGAGCCGCGAGCGCAACGTCATGGTGCACGTCCACGGCCTGGGGGAATTCCACCCGGAGAACGAGATCGACAACGCGTTCCTGCGCGATCTCGACATCGGCACCGACCCGCAGTGGATCATGGAGCGCGTGGGGATCGAATCGCGCCGGACGGTGCTGCCGCTCGACTACATCAGGACGACACGCAACGCCGATCCGCGGCAGGCGATCGAGGCGTCGCTGTACAGCAATGCGCAAACCGGCGCGCTTGCCGCGCGGCAGGCGATCGCCGCCGCCGGACTCGCGGCGGCCGACATCGGCATGGTGATCTCGGGCAGTTGCACGCCGCAGACGAGCTGTCCGGCCGAGGCGTGCACGATCGCCGCCGCCCTGGGGATCGAGGCGCCGGCGCTCGACGTCAACTCCGCGTGCTCGACGCTCGCCGCGCAGTTCCACCTGCTCGACGGCATGCGCCCGGAAGCGTTGCCCGACTTCATCCTGCTGCTGCAGGTGGAGAACAGCACGCGGGCGGTCGACTACAGCGACCGCAACAGCTGCGTGCTGTGGGGCGACGGCTCCACCGCGCAGGTGGTGTCGCTCAAGGTCCCGGCGCGGCTGCGCATCGCGGACAGCGTCTTCGCCTCCGACCCCAACGGCCACGCGCGCGTGCGCTTCGTCCAGGCCGGGCACTTTGCGCAGGACGGGCGTACGGTCCAGACGTTCGCGATCCGGCGCACGCTCGCCGTGCTCGCGCAGTTGCGCGAGCGTGTCGGCCCGGAGCGCGCCACGCGGCTGAAGTTCATCGGTCACCAGGCCAATCGGAGCATGCTGGACAGCATTTGTCGCAGCGCCGGAATCGCGCCCGACGATCACTGGTTCAACGTCGATCGCTTCGGCAACTGCGGCGCCGCCGGGGCTCCCAGCGTGCTCACCGAGAACCAGGCGCACCTCCACGCCGGCGACGTGGTCGCGCTCGTCGTGGTCGGTGGTGGGTTGAGCTGGGGCGGACTCGTGCTCGAGGTGGCCGCGTGAGCGTGGGCAGGAGCATGATCGGCGTGCAGGCCGCATGCGGCCCCGCGCGAGGGAAGCCCCGATGAGCAGGACGGCCGCTGCATCCGGCGCGGGACTCATGACCTACGACGATTTCCTGCGCGCTACCGCGCTTGGCAAGGAGCAGCTTCTCGCCTGGGGCAAGCAGACGCTTCTGACCGAGGCCCCGGGGACGATCCCGTCGCTGCCGCTGCCGCCGATGCTCATGTTCGATCGCATCGTCGCCATCGAGCACGCGGGTCGCCGCGGCCGCATCGTCGCCGAGCAGGACATCCATCTCGATGCGTGGTACTTCTTCTGCCATTTCGACAACGATCCGGTGCAGCCGGGCTGCCTCGGGGTGGACGCGATCTGGCAGCTCCTCGGCATGTACTGCGCGCTGCGCGGTGCGCTCGGCACCGGGCGCGCACTGGGCTGCAAGGAAGTCGACTTCTTCGGGCAGATCCGACCGCACGACGCCGTCGTCACCTACGACGTCGAGGTCCGGCGCTACTCGCAGATGCAGGGCGCATCGGTAGTGATCGGCGACGGCACGGTTCGCGTCGACGGCGAGGCGATCTACACCGTGCGCGAAGCGAAGGTGGGGATCTACTCGGGCATCCAGTACGCCGATTACCCGGCGCGCTCGGTCAACAGCAAGGGCGGGGTGCTGAACAAATGACAGCCGACGAGGTCCTGGCCGCCGTGCCGCAGCAGCCGCCGTTCCGCTTCATCGATCGCATCGACGAGCTCGACAGCGAGCACATCGTCGGTGGCTACACGTTCAAGCCCGACGAGTTCTTCTATCGCGGCCACTTTCCGGGCGACCCGGTGACGCCGGGGGTGATCCTCGCCGAGGCGATGGCGCAGACCGGGGTGGTGGCACTCGGCATCTATCTCGCGGCGCAGAACCTGCCCGCGGCCGAGTTGTCGCAGTGGGTGACGTTCTTCACCGAGTGCCAGGCGGAGTTCCACTTGCCGGTGCTGCCTGGCGATCGCGTGACCGTGCGTGGCGAGAAGCTCTTCTTTCGCCGCATGAAGATCAAGAGCCGGGTCGAGTTGTTGCTGCCGGACGGCCGGGTGGCCGCCGAGGGCACCCTGGCGGGGGTGGGGGTCAAGCGTGGTCAATAGCGATACGAACGAGCGGGTGGTCATCACCGGTCTTGGCGTGCTGGCGCCGAATGGGCACGGCCTCGATGCCTACGAGGCGGCGCTGCGCGGCGGAGTCTCCGGGATCCGCTTCATCCCGAAGCTCGCCGAGCAGAACTTCGCCTGCCAGGTCGGTGGCGTCCCGCAGGGTGTGGACGAGATCAAGGGTGCGTACCTCGGCGCGGACGATCTCCTCGCGATGAACGACGCGATGATCTACGCCGCGATCGCTGGCATCGACTGCTGGCGCGATGCGGGGCTGCGGGCGATCGGTCCCGATGCAGCGGTCGATTGGGACACCGGCGCCATCATCGGCACCGGCATCGGCGGCATGCAGACGATCGGCGAGCGGCTCATTCCAACGGTCGACAAGGGGCGCGTGCGCCGCCTGGGGTCGACGATGGTCGAGCAGGTCATGTGCAGCGCGGTGTCGGCGAAGCTCGGCGGCCTGCTCGCCCTCGGCGGCCAGACCACGACCAACAGTTCGGCATGCACGACCGGCACCGAAGCGGTGATCGACGCCTACCACAAGATCCGTACCCGGCAGATCGCGCGCATGATCGCCGGCGGCGCCGAAGGTGCATCCCACTACACGTGGTCCGGGTTCGATGCGATGAAGGTGCTGAACAGCCAGAGCAACGACGCGCCCGAGCGCGCGTCGCGCCCGATGAGTGCCACCGCCGCCGGCTTCGTGCCCGGCTCGGGCGCCGGCATGCTGATGCTCGAGAGTCTGACGAGCGCGCAGCGGCGCGGCGCGCGCATCTACGCCGAGGTGATCGGCGGGCAGGTCAACAGCGGCGGCCAGCGCGACGGCGGTTCGATGACCGCGCCCAATCCCGACGGCGTCGTCCGCTGCATCCGGGCGGCGCTCGCCGGTGCCGGCATCGAGCCGGGTGACGTCGACGCGATCAACGGCCACCTCACCGCGACCTTTGCCGACCCGCACGAACTCGAGAACTGGCGCCGCGCGCTCGACGTCGAGGCGGCGCGCCTGCCCCCGATCAACGCGACCAAGAGCATGATCGGCCACGCGCTGGGTGCGGCCGGCGCGCTCGAGGCCGTCGCCACCGTGCTCCAGCTCCACCACGGCTTCCTGCATGGCTCGATCAATTGCGAGGACCTGCACCCCAAGATCGAACCGTTCCGCGCCTCGGTCGTCGACCGCACGCGTCCCTTCACCGGCCGCATCATCGCCAAGAGCAGCTTTGGCTTCGGCGACGTCAACGGTTGCGTTGTCTTCCGCCGCTGGTCACACTGATCGAACACACCGCCTGCCAACCCTCAGGACATTCCATGAACGAAGCCCAGATCACCGAGAAAGTCATCGCCCTCGTCACGCCCTACGTCAAGAATCGCGAGGCGCTCGCCCACGTCACCAAGGACACCACGTTCCTGGGTGACCTCGGCATCAACTCGGCGCGCCTCGTCGACATCGTGCTCGCCTTCGAAGACGAGTTCGGAATCGAGGTGAGCGACGACGCCGCGGATTCGATCGCCACCGTCGGCGACGCGGTCAAGCTGATCGGCACACTCACCGCGTAGCGCGTGGTATCGGTGATGGTGACGGCATCGGTTCTGCCGTTCATCATCATTGCCACGGTGTCGTGGCCGCGTCCGGGCGTGTCCGCCACGGCGGCGGCGCCGCATGGGGTCGTGGGGGGATTGACGTGATGCTGACGTTGCGCCAGCGCGTGGCATTGCGCGTGCAGAGGTCGTTGAGTTACTTGGGCCTCGTCGTGTTCGGGCCGGTGGTCGTGGCGATCTATCGGTTCTGGTTCCGTTTTTCAGCGCACGATCTGCAAGCGGTTCGCGCCCGGTACCGGGAGCTGCGCGCGGCCAATCCCGGGCCGCTCCTGATCTGCAGTAATCACCTGACGATGATCGATTCCATCGTCCAGGCGGTATTGCTCGCTTCGTTGTGGGGCTACCTGCGCCACCCTTCCGCATTGCCGTGGAATCTGCCGGAGGCGAAGAATTACTATCACAACTGGCGCTGGCGTCTCGTCTGCTATCTCGGTCGCTGTATTCCGGTCCAGCGCGGCGCATCGCGTGACCACGCAGCGCTCGCCCAGGCGCGGATGCACTACGTGCTGACTCATGGCGACGCCATCGCCATCTTCCCCGAAGGCAAGCGCAGTCGCGACAGTCGCGTCGACGACCAGGATTTCTCCTATGGTGTGGGCCAGCTGCTGAACCAGACCCCCGAGGCAAAGGTCCTGTGCATCTACCTGCGGGGAATGCGCTTTGGCGGTTTTGGCGATTTTCCGAGGAAGGGTGAACGCTTCTACATGCAGTTGCAGATGTCGACCCCGCAATCGTCGAGCCAGGGTTTGCGCCGTGCGCGCGATCTGTCGGCACAGGTGATCGCCCGGATCAAGGCGATGGAAGGGGAGTATTTCGCAGCGCGCGACGCGGGGAGGTTCGCGGCGGCCGACGTCTCATGAAGTCGTTCGTCGGTAACGACGTCATCGACATGTTGGCCGCGCACAATCGCGGTCGGGCGCAGCAGTCGCGCTTCCTCGGGCGCGTTCTGACCGAATCGGAGCGCGAGTGGCTCGTGCTCGCAGGCGACGGTGACCGCCGTTTTGCGCTGCTCTGGGCGGCGAAGGAGGCCGCGTACAAGGCGGCGAAGAAGCGGGATGCCAATCTTGTCTTTGCGCCGCGCCGCTGGCAGGTCGAATGGGATGCGGCGACGATGTCCTCGGTGCGTGCGGCGAGCGTGATCATCGCTGCCGATACGCGCATTGCGGTCCAATGGGAGGAAGGGGACGGCTGGCTGCACTGCATCGCGTTCATCGGCGCCGCCGCGTGCCGGATGGATGGCGCGGTGGGTACCATCGACGACTGGGCAGTTGCGGGGGCGCTTCCCGTCCGCGAGCGTGACGCCGTCATGGGTGCCGAGTCGGTCGCGGTGCGCAATCTCGCCCGGCGCCTGCTCCGTCGGCAAGGATTCGACGGTATCGACATCCTGCGCGTCGCGCATGGCGCGCGTCGCGGGCCCCCACAGGCGGTGCTCGGTCGCGAGCCGCTGGCCGGCGTCGACGTGAGCCTTTCCCACGACGGGCGCTTCGTCGCCGCCGTCGTCGCCATCGACGACACTCGGCCGCCGCGCGGTTGACGTCGAGGCGGGCGACGTCCACGGTGCCGTCGCACAACGGCGGCGCCGCGTTGCGGGGGCATAGAATCGAGGGCTCCGTCGTATCGATCCAGACTTGGAGGTAGCCCATGCAAGAGCGACTCGATTACCGGTTGGCGTCACCCGAAGCCTTCAAGGCGATGCTCCACACCGAACAGCAGGTCCACAAGAGCGGCCTCGAGGATTCGCTGCTCGAACTCGTCAAATCGCGGGCGTCGCAGGTCAACGGCTGCGCGTGGTGCCTCGACATGCACACCAAGGACGCGCGCGCCCGCGGCGAGTCCGAACAGCGGCTCTACCTCCTGCCCGTCTGGCGCGAAGCGCGCTGCTACAGCGAGCGTGAGCGGGCGGCGCTCGCGTGGACCGAAGCGGTCACCGACATCGCCGCGACGCACGACGTTCCCGATGCGGTCTACGAGGAAGCGCGGCGCCACTTCGACGAGAAGGCGCTGGTCGACCTCACGCTTGCGATCGTCGCGATCAACGGCTGGAACCGGATGAACGTCGCCTTCCGGACTCCCGTCGGCGACTACGTGAGTCCGCACGCCAGGGCGCGGTAAAAGAGGTATTGACAATACACCTTTGACGGTGGATGCTTGCAGGGGTCCGCACAGCGTGCGTTTCGAGGCCGTGCGCGACGCGACCTTGCACCTGTCAACGATCCACCAAGGAAAACGTCAATGTCCGATACCCAAGCAGCAGCGATCCAGGAAATCGATATCCGCAGTCTCATTCCGATGCAACGGCATGCCAAGATCTTCGAGATGATCGGCGCCCTGAAGCCGGGCGGCGCGTTCATCTTCATCAACGATCACGATCCGAAGCCGCTCTACTATCAGATCGAGGCCGAGCATCCGAAGCAGTTCTCGTGGACGTACCTCGAGTCGGGTCCGGTCGCCTGGCGCGTCAAGATCGGCAAGAACGCGTAGCAAGCACACAGGTCGCGGCGGGTCGCGCGCCGAGGGCGTCGCACCCGCTGCCGCCACCTTGAAGCATGATCGGGGCCACACTATCGCGCTGGACGCTGTCGTACTTCGCGACCGCCATCGTCTTTCTGCTCGGCGCGGAAGCGCTGATGGTGCTGGGGTTCGGCTATCCGGCAACCGCGCCGCGCGCGCCAGAGACGCTCGTTCTCGTCCATTGCGTCGCGATCGGCTGGCTGAGCCTGCTCATGTGCGGCGCGCTCTTCCAGTTCGTGCCCGTGCTGGTGGCGAAGCCGATCCATAGCAACATGCTGCCGCTGCCGGCGCTGCTGTCGATCGTCGCCGGTCTTGCCGCACTTCTCGCCGGTTTCCTGCAACTCGGTGGCCATCTGCCGCCCCATCCATTCACGTTCGTGGCGGCGAGCCTCCTGTTGGCTGTCGGCTTCACGCTCGTGCTGTGGAATCTCGGGCGCACGCTGGCGACGGCGTGGCCGCTCAATCTGCCGGCGCGCTTCGTCGCGATCGGCCTCGCGAGCGTCGCCGCGACCGTCACTTTCGGCATCGTCTTCACGTTGGGCTTCGCGGGCTACGCGCAGTCGCCGTTCCTGCTCGACCTGCGCGCACACGGCCTGCCGCTGCACATCGTCGCCGGCCTCGGCGGCTGGCTCACGTTCACCGCGATCGGTGTCAGTCACCGGCTGCTCGCGATGTTCATGCTGTCGCCGGAACTCGAGGGGCCGTCGACGCGCTGGACCTTCCATCTCGGCACGCTCGCGCTCGCGCTCGTCGTCCTCGGCGGCGTCGGCGCGATTGCCATCGGCAGCGGTGTCGACGTCGTCCTGTTCACCGCCGGCGGTGCCGGCCTCGCCTGCCTTGCGCTCTATGGTCGCGACGTGATCCACCTGTATCGCAAGCGGGTGCGCCCGGTGATCGAACTCAATAGCCGCATGGCCGCGGTTGCACTCGGGCATCTCGCCGCGGCGGTGCTGCTGATCGTCGTCGGTGCCGCGCTCGGCCTTCTCGATCGCTTCGGTGGCGCCCTCGTGTTCCTCGTCGGCTTCGGCTGGCTATCGGGCCTTGGGCTCGCCAAGCTCTACAAGATCGTCGCCTTCGTGACCTGGCTCGAATGCTACGGCCCGGTGCTGGGCAAGACACCGACGCCGCGCGTGCAGGATCTCGTCGTCGAGTCGCGTGCGCGCCGCTGGTTCTGGCTCTACTTCGTCGCGGTCGACATCGCGACCCTGTGCCTCGCGTTCGAAGCGCCGCTCGCCTTCCGGGTGGCCGCAGCGGCCCTCGGCATCGCCACCGCGGCCATCGCACTCGAACTCGTGCGGACCCGGCGGCTCGTCAACGTCAGCGCCGCGCTGCGACTGCCGGCCGGCGCGCAGCAGCCGCGGCTGTTCTTCACCTTCGTCGCCAGTTGAAAAGGAGTCCGTCATGACCGAATTCGTCGACCTCGATGTGCGTCCCATCCTGCGCAGCGGCGGCGAACCCTTCGCGAAGATCATGGAAGCGGTGCAGGGTCTCGCCCCCGGGCAGGGGCTGCGGCTCTTCGCCACCTTCAAGCCGGCACCGCTCTTCCACGTCCTGGGATCGCAGGGCTTCACGCACGAAGCGAAGGAGATCGGCGGCGGCGATTGGCAGGTGGAGTTCACGCCGACCGCCGGGGCCGCCGGGCGGGCGCCCGGCGCGCGCGCGACGCCGTCGGCTACCGATGATGCGTGGCCGGCACCGGTGCGCGAGATGGACAACCGCGACCTCGACCCACCCGAGCCGATGGTGCGCATCCTTGCCGCCACCGAGGCCATGGCCAAGGGCGAGGTTCTCGCGGCGCTCCTGTGTCGCGAGCCGATCTTCCTCTTTCCCGAGCTTGCCAAGCGCGGCCACGGCTGGCGCGGCGGCTTCGAAGCCGACGGCAAGACGTATCGCGTGCTGGTGCGCATCGGCGCCGCGGGAGCTGCGGCATGAGCGACGCGTCCGACGATGCCCTGCGCGACGAGGTCCGCGACGCGCTGCATCTCGTCATCGATCCGGAACTCGGCTACAACATCGTCGACCTCGGCCTCATCTACGACGTCGCCATCGACAACGGCTGCGATGCGCGCATCACGATGACGACGACGACGCGCGGCTGCCCGGCGACGAACTACCTGCAAAGCGGCGCGCGCGACGCGGCATCATCGGTCGACAAGGTCGATTCGGTCGAGGTGACGCTGACCTACGATCCGCCGTGGACGCCGAAGATGATGTCGCCGGCGGCAAAGGCGCACTTCGGGATCGACGATGACTGACGCCGTGACCCCTGCCGCTGCGCGACCACCCGCCGCGCCGCTTGATGAGATCCTGCTCGCCAGCCTCACGGCGCTCGCGGCAGCCGGCGAGGTCGAGGAAGCGTGCCGGCTCGCCGGCCGGGTGTGTGCGATCTATCGCACGACCGATGCGGCCGCCTGGAACCGCTACAACGTCCTGCTGCATCGGCTCGCGCGCAAGGCTGTCGGCGCGCACCCGGTAGCGACCTGACGGGCGCACGCGGCGGCTGCAAACGCGGCGTCCCCCGTCGGCGCGGACGGTCGCGCTGGTCCCGCGGCGGGATTCAGTACACGCCCTGCGCGAGCATGGCGTCGGCGATCTTCACGAAGCTGCTGATGTTGGCGCCATCGACGTAGTTGACGGTGCCGTCCTTGTGCTTGCCATGGCGCACGCAGTTGCCGTGGATGTCCTTCATGATCGCGTGCACGCGCTCGTCGACCTCGGCGTGCGTCCACGACAGGCGCATGGCGTTTTGCGACATCTCGAGGCCCGAGGTCGCGACGCCGCCGGCATTGGACGCCTTGCCGGGCGCGTACAGCACGCGCGCGGCATGGAAGACCTCGACCGCCTCCAGCGTCGAAGGCATGTTGGCGCCTTCGGCGATGCAGACGGCGCCGTTCTTCACGAGTGTGCGCGCATCGTCATCGTCGAGTTCGTTCTGCGTCGCGCAGGGTAGGGCGATCTCGGCCGGAACGTGCCACGGGCGGCGACCCGCGAGGTAGTCGAAGCGGGGATCTTCGCCCAGCTCGGCCAGCCGGCCGCGGCGCACGTTCTTGAGCTCGATCACCCGCTCGATGGCTGGTGCATCGAAGCCGTTCGGGGCGTACAGCGTGCCGTCCGAGTCGCTGAAGGTGAGCACCTTGCCGCCCAGTTCGGTCGCCTTGACCGCAGCGTACTGCGCCACGTTGCCGGAGCCCGAGATGAGCACGCGCGCTCCGCTCGTCATGCGGTTGGCGTGCTGGAGCATCTGCTCGACGAAGTAGACGACGCCGTAGCCCGTCGCTTCCGGCCGCATCTGGCTGCCGCCGTAGGCGATGCCCTTGCCGGTGAAGACGCAGCTCGCCTGGTTGGAGAGTTTCTTCATCATCCCGGCCATGAAGCCGACCTCGCGCGCGCCGACGCCGATGTCGCCGGCCGGGACGTCGGTATCGGGCCCGAGGTGGCGATGCAACTCGAGCATCATCGCCTGGCAGAAACGCATGACCTCACCGTCGCTCTTGCCCTTGGGATCGAAATCCGAACCGCCCTTGCCGCCGCCCATCGGCAGTGTCGTCAGCGCATTCTTGAACGTCTGTTCGAAGGCGAGGAACTTGAGGATCGACAGGTTCACCGACGGATGCAGCCGCATGCCGCCCTTGAACGGGCCGATCGCCGAGCTGTGCTGCACGCGCCAGCCGCGGTTCGTCTGCACGCGGCCACGGTCGTCGGTCCAGCTCACGCGGAACTGGATGACGCGCTCGGGTTCGACGAGGCGATCGACGAGACCGTCGCGGGCGTAGTCGGGATGGCGCTCCAGGAACGGCCACAGGCTGCTCGCCACCTCGCGTACCGCTTGCAGGAATTCGGGCTGGTGCGGGTCGCGGCGTTGGACGCGCGCAAGGAAGTCGTCCTTGGAACCGGGTGCGCTCATGCGGGTTACCTCTCGTGGTCGAATGCGGGTGTCAGTGACGGATGCGCGGCCCACGGAGGCCGCAGATGGCGGCCGGGAAGCAGACGCGCCTGCGGGGCGTGGCAGGCCGCGGCGCACGCGGCGGGCCCGGGTCCTCGGACGGTGCGTGGGATGGCGGGATTGGGGCCGGCGTGCCGGCGGAGATTGCTGCGATGCGACATGATCCGCCCGTATGCTACTGCACGGCGGGGATCGTGCCTACGGTCGGAGACAATCCGCAGCGACGCCGCGGCGCTCGGGTGCGGCATTGGCACCACACAATCTGTAAAGTTATAGATTATAATCAGCGTAATGGTTCATACTGATGGCGTGCGATGACGACGTTCACGAAAGGCGACCTCAAGGTCGTCGAGCAACTGCGTGGGCACGCGGCGGAGGCGTGCGGGATGCTCAAGGTGCTCGCCAACGAAGACCGTTTGCTTCTCGTCTGCCAGATCGGCACCGCGCGCCGCAACGTGGGTGAACTCGAAGCGGCCACCGGTATCCGGCAGCCGACCCTCTCGCAGCAACTGGCCGTGCTGCGCGAGGAGGGGATGGTCGCCACGGAAAAGGAGGGCAAGTACGTCTACTACCGCCTGGCCGACGACAACGTCGTGCGGGTCATGCGCATGCTCTGGGACATCTACTGCGGTCCGAAATGAAAGGGGGTTGACGATGACGACACACGACCACCAGCACGTGCCTCGCGGCGCACTGTCGCCCGCGCATGCGCGCCGGCGCGCCTTGCTCCTCGCCGGGGCCGCTGCCGCGGCGGGTGCGGGCTTCGCACCCGGCAGCACCCGCGCGGCGGACAAGGTCAGGACCAAGGCGCGCATCGTCATCGCCGGTGCCGGTGCGGCGGGATTGACCGCGGCCGCGCGCCTCGCGCATGCGCTCGACGGGGCGCAGATCACGCTCATCGACGCGCGCAAGGAGCACTACTACCAGCCGGGATTCACCCTCATAGGCGCCGGGATCAAGCCCATCGACTACGTGGTGTCGACGACCGCCGAGTACGTTCCGGTGGGTGTCGACCTCGTTCCCGAAGCGGTCGCGGAGTTCGATCCGCAGGGCAACCGCGTCGTCACCACGAGCGGCAAGGCGTATCCGTACGACTTCCTCATCGTGGCGACCGGCATGACACTCGAATACGGCCTGATCGAGGGCATGGACGAGCGCCTGATCGGCCAGCAGGGAATCGGCAGCATCTACCGCAGTCCGGGTGCCGCCTACGCCACCTGGCAGGCTCTTTCCGCTTTTGCCGACCGCGGGGGTCGCGGCGTCTTCACGCGACCCGCGACCGAGATGAAGTGCGCGGGGGCGCCGCTCAAGATCACTTTCATCGCCGAGGATCACCTCACGCGCCGCGGCAAGCGCAGCAAGGCGAAGATCGTCTACAACTCGAACAACAGGGTTCTCTTCAGCGTGCCCATCGTGTCGGAGAAGGTGCGCATGCTCTTCGAGGAGCGCGGCATCGACGTCAACTACGAGCGGGTGCTGAAGGCGATCGATCCTGGCAAGCGCATCGCGACGTTCACCACTCCCGGCGGTACGGAGGAGCAGGGCTACGATTTCATCCACGTGATTCCGCCGATGCGCGCGCCCGAGCCGATCCGCAACAGCCCACTGCCCTGGCAGACGGGTGCCTGGGCCGCCGAGGGCTGGCTCGAGGTCGACAAGGGGACGCTGCGCCACCTGCGCTACCCGAACGTCTTTGGCGTCGGCGACATCGCGGGCGTGCCCAAGGGCAAGACGGCGGCAAGCGTGAAGTGGCAGGTGCCGGTCGCCGTCGATCATCTCGTTGCACAGATCGCGGGCGGCAAGTCGCAGGCGCTGTACACGGGTTACACGTCGTGCCCGCTCATCACCCGCCTGGGTCGCGCCATGCTGGTCGAATTCGACTACCGGAACAACCTCGTGCCGTCGTTTCCCGGCGTGATCGCGCCCCTCGAGGAACTGTGGGTCACCTGGGTGATGAAGACGATGGCGCTCAAGCCCACCTACGTCAGCATGCTGCGCGGCCGCGCCTGAGGAGTCCCGACCATGAAAGAACTCGATCCCACCATCGTGCTTGCCGTCTTCCAGGAAATGCTGGGGCCGCTCCTGTGGGTCCTGCTCGCGGTCGTCGTGCTGGGGCTGTTGGCATTCGTACTGCTGCTGGTGCGCGAACGGCGCATCGTCTCGCGCCGGCTGGTGGGCGCCGAGATGCTCGGCATTCTCGGCGGCGCGCTGGCGCTCGTGCTGATGGCCAAGGTGTCGTCGTCGGGGTTCACCGACGCCGGCGGCCCGGCCGACTGGTTCCTGATCGCCGCGGTATTCGGCGCCGGACTCGTCGGCTCGACGATTCTCGTGTATACGGTGGCGGGCTGGTGGAGTGTCCGCCGGCAGTCGGGGCGCTTCGCCGGTAGCGCGTGACGTCGCGTCTTCCCGCAAGCGCCGCGGTGCTCGTCGCGCATCCGCACTGCGGTACCGTACGCGCCCCCCGGGAGGCGCAACAGCAAATGGGGAAAGGCTCATGGCAGCGAGAACGGGATACAGCCCTGCACAGATCGCGTTGCACTGGATCGTCGCGGTGCTGGTGGTGTTCAACTACTTCTACAGCGGCGGCATGGGCCGGGCGCTGGCGGTGAAGATGGGGCTCAGCGATCGCCCGCTCACCATCATTCCGCAGATCCACGTCATCGTGGGCGTGTCGGTGCTCGTTCTCGTGCTGATCCGCCTCGCGTTGCGCGCGAGCCGGGGTGTGCCGGAAGCGCCGGGCGCCGGGCTCGCGCGCGCCGCAGCGATCTGGGGACACCGCCTGCTCTATGCGCTCCTCATCGCCGTGCCGGTCCTGGGCGGACTCACCTGGTTCGGCGAGATCCGCGCCCTCGGCGATGCGCACGAAATCCTGGCGAACGTGCTCCTGGCCGTGGTGGCCGGCCACGCGATCATGGCGCTCGTGCATCACTACGTCCACAAGGACGGCGTGCTGACGCGCATGTTCCGCGCGCGCTGAGCCGCGGTCAGCCGCCGCCAGCCCGGTTTGCAATGGGCTCGACCGATCGCCCATCGCCGACACCGGCGGCGCAGGCCGCTGCCGCGGGGATCGATCTCGCCGCCGAGCGGGCGGTCACCTCCGATCGCCTGAACCGGCTGCGTGCCGGTGTGCTCGGCGCCAACGACGGCATCGTCTCGACGGCGGCACTGATCCTGGGGGTCGCCGGGGCGAGCCTGAGTCACGACGCGCTCCTCACCGCCGGCGTGGCAGGACTCGTCTCCGGCGCGCTATCGATGGCCGTGGGTGAGTACGTCTCGGTGAGCGCCCAGCGCGATAGCGAGAAGGCGGCGGTGCTGACCGAGCGCACGACGCTCGCCGAATTCCCGGAGGCCGAACTGGAGGAATTGATCACGCTCTTGCAAGCGAGGGGACTCCGTGCGGAGACCGCACGCGCCGCCGCCCGCGAACTCACGCACCACGATGCGCTTGCCGCACATGCGAATATCGAACTCGGCATCGAACTCGGCAGGTACACCGATCCGCTGCACGCGGCGCTCGCTTCAGCCTTGTCCTTCGCGCTCGGCGCACTGGTGCCGCTCGCCGTCGTCCTGCTCTCGCCGCTCGCCGTTGCCGTGCCGGTGACGGTCGCGGCGATACTGGTGGCGCTGACCGCCACGGGTATCATTGCGGCCCACGTGGGCGGTGCACCGCTTCTGCCCGCGATCGTGCGCAACGTGGTCGGCGGCGGGCTCGCGATGGCGATCACCTACGGCATCGGCCGTCTCGTCGGAACCCAGCTATGACCCGACAACTTTCCTTGTTCGACGACGGTGAGGCCACCGGCACCACCGTCGTGCGCATCGCCACCAGCGACGATGCTCCAGTGCTCACGAAGTCGCAGAAGTCCTTCAACACGCTCATCACCCGGATCGAATCACTGCGCGACTCGCTCGCGCGCTGGCAGGCCTTCCTCCCGGAGTTGCAGCGCCGCCTCACGCAGGAGTTGCTGCCGTTGCAGGAACGCATCGACGCCCAGCGCAGCGCCGGATTGCACGCGCTCGATGCGGCGTATCGCGATCCCCGGCTCACCAAACGCGAGCGTGGCAAGGTCCAGGCGCTGATCGTGACCGGCACCCGCGATCTTCTGACCCGCATCGATGACGCCGGCCTCGTCGCCTTGCACGACAGGCACAGCGACGTCGGGCACGACGACGCGCGGCGCGACGAGGCCGAGTTCCTGAAGGCGATGGCCGCCGACATGTTCGGCGTCGACCTCGACGCGACCGCCTCGGCGCAGACCCCCGATGAGGTGCTCGATTCGGTGACCCGCGAGTTGGAGGAGCGGGCCGGCGCCGTCGATGCCGAACGCGCCGAGCCGCCGCCCCGCCGCTCGGCGAAGGCGCAGGCGAAATGGCTGCGCGAGCAGGCACAGGCGCGCGAGGCGACCGGCGCCGTGCGCGACGTCTATCGCAAGCTCGCCAGCGCCCTGCATCCGGATCGCGAGACCGACATCGGCGAGCGGACCCGCAAGACGGCGCTGATGCAGCGGGTCAACCAGGCCTACGAGAAGCGCGATCTGCTGCGGCTCCTGGAGCTGCAGATCGAGACCGAGCAGATCGATCGTGCGCGCCTGGGCGAGGTCGGCGAGCGGCGGCTCAAGCACTACATCAGCATCCTGAAGGAACAGGTCCGCGAGCTCGAACAGGAGCTCGACGAGTTGATCGCACCGTTCGCCATGAACATGCCGTATCGCCGGGGAGTCGCGTTGCAACCCGCCGACGTGCTGTCGAGTGTGCAGGCCGAGCAGGCGCAACTGCGCCAGGAAAAGGCGTTCGTCGAGGGCGAACTCGAGTTGTTCCGCGACGTGCCTTCCCTGAAGCTGTGGCTCAAGGGTGTCCGGCTGAGCGACGTGCGTGTCGATCACGGATTCGACGCCATCGAGAGCATGCTCGGTGGCGAGCCCGCGGCGCGGCGACGCGGCCGCGGGCGTCAGCGGTAGCAGCGCCACGAATGCCGCGGAGGTCGGCGGGAATCGTGGCGTAGAATCGGCGCATGTCGCGCACCAACATCGCCTCGGGCCCGCGCGGTGAGCCCTTCGTCGGCTATTCGCGCGCACTGCGGGCGAGACGCCTCATCGCACCCGAGAGGCGGGTCGAGATCGAGGCCGATGCCGTCATCGCCGATGCCGAAGGCGCCTAGCCTGCCGACCGGCTCGCCGTGGCCGCTGTCACCGCGGCCGGTCTATCTCTCGCGGGTGTGGCGCTGCGCCTGGGTGGCGATCCTGATGATGGCAGGAACGCTCGCCATCGGCACGCTCGGCTACCACTTCATTGCCGGTTTCGACTGGCTCGACGCCTTCCACCAGTCGTCGCTCCTGCTCTCCGGCATGGGCCCCGTCAAGGACCTGACCACCCCGGCGGGCAAGCTCTTCGACAGCGTCTACGCGCTCGTCTGCGCCCTCGTGATGCTCGGTGCCGCAGGCTTCCTCTTCGCGCCGATCATCCACCGTGTGCTCCATCGCTATCACCTCGAAGATGCCCGAGGCGGCCGCTGACGAGCGCTGGATGGGCGTCGCGCTCGACCTCGCGCGCGAGGCGGAGCGACGTGGCGAAGTGCCGGTGGGTGCGGTCGTCGTGCGCGATGGGGTCGTCGTTGGCCGCGGCGGCAATGCGCCGGTGACTGCGCACGATCCGACCGCGCACGCCGAGATCGCTGCGCTGCGCGATGCCGCGCGCACGCTCGCCAACTATCGGCTGCCGGGCTGCGAATTGTTCGTGACCCTCGAACCCTGCGCCATGTGCGCGGGGGCGATCTTCCACGCGCGCATCGCCCGCGTCGTCTTCGGCGCGCACGATCCCAAGTCGGGCGCCTGCGGCTCGGTGGTGGATCTCTTCGGCGAGACGCGCTTGAACCACCACGCGGTCGTCCACGGCGGCGTGCGTGCCGTCGAATGCGCTGCGCTGCTCTCCGCGTTCTTCGCGGCGCGCCGTGCCGGAGCCGCGTCGTGAACCGAGCGCGCGGCGTTGGCCTCTTCGCACCATCCGGCTTCGCGCTCGATCCCACGGCGATCGACCGGGCGGCGGCGCGCCTGACGGCCATGGGCCGGAACGTGACGATCGATCCGACCTGTCACGGCCGCGAGATGCGTTTCGCCGCGAGCGACGACGAGCGGCTCGCCGCGGTGCGGCGCATGGCGGCAAATCCCGAGGTCGATCTGGCCATAGCGCTGCGTGGCGGCTACGGCTTGACGCGGCTCCTGCCGCAGCTCGATTTCGGGGCGCTGGCCGCCTCGGGCACGCGCTGGCTGGGCTACAGCGACTTCACGGCATTCCACCTCGCAGCACTTGCCCGTGGCGGCATGGTCAGCTTCGCGGGACCCGTGGTGAGCGACTTCGGCGCCCGCGAACCGTCGGCGTTCACGCTCGACCACTGCTTCGGGGTGCTCGATCACGCGTCGTACGAGGTCGCGTGCCCGCTCGACGGCCCCGACCTCGCATGCACCGGGACGCTGTGGGGCGGCAACCTCGCCCTCGTCACGCATCTCGTCGGTACGCCGTACTTTCCCACGGTCGACGGCGGTATCCTCTTCCTGGAGGACGTCGGCGAAGTGCCGTATCGCATCGAACGCATGCTCTACCAACTCCTGCATGCCGGCGTGCTCGCCCGCCAGCGCGCGATCCTTCTCGGCCACTTCACGGAGTACGCGCTCTCCGCCAACGACGGCGGCTACGACTTCGACGGCGTGGTCCGGCAGTTGCGCGGCGCGTGTGCGACACCCATCTGCACGGGCCTCCCGTTCGGCCACGTTCCCGACAAGCTGACGCTCCCGGTGGGCGGTCGCTGCAATCTCGTGGTCCGCGACGGCGCGGCACGGCTATCCTTCTCCGACTATGGCCATTGACGAATCCGCAGAAGGCTTCACGCTCGACGTCGTGACCTGGGTGGACGCAGCGGCGCACCTGCGCGCGGTGCGCCACGCGGTCTTCGTCGTCGAGCAGAACGTTCCCGAAGAGCTCGAGTGGGACGCCGACGACGCCATCAGCGTGCACGTACTGGCGCACGACCGCGACGGCGTTCCCATTGCGTGCGGGCGGCTCCTTCCCGATGGCCGCATCGGCCGCATGGCGGTGCTCTCCGGCTGGCGCGGACAGGGGGTGGGGGCGGCGATCCTGTCGCTGCTCATCGACGTCGCCCGCGATCGCGGCGACACGGCGGTGTATCTGCACGCGCAGACGCACGCCGTGCCGTTCTACGCGAAGTTCGGCTTCACGCCCGAAGGCGACGAGTATCTCGAGGCGGGGATCCCGCATCGGTCGATGCGGCGCTCGCTGATCACGGCGGCGTAGGCAGCGGCGCGACGTATCGCCCGTCGCGGCCGCAGGCGGTCACGCATTCGCTTCCGGTCGCGGCCTCGCACCCGTCGCGAACCACTTGCCGACGAGGCCCGCCAGCAGCACCAGCGCGGTCGAGATCGCGATCATCACGATCCCGAGCGCCGAGAGCTTGCCCCACAGGCCGTCGTCGGCGAAGCCCAGGATCTGCACGGCGAGGACTTCGCTCCCCGGACGCGAGAGCACGACCGACAGCGTCAATTCGCGCAGGAACATGGTTGCCATCAGGATCCACGCCGAGACGATGCCCGGGATGAGCAGCGGAACGATGATCCGCCGCATCGTGGTGAGCCGGCTCGCGCCGCAGACGAGCGACGACTCCTCGAGGTGCGCGTGGACCTGCACGAAGGCGCTCGCCAGCGGGCGCACGCCGTACGGCAGGTAGGTGGCGATGTAGCCGATGAGCAGCGCGGTGAGCGTCGCGTACAGGGGCGTATGCACGAAGAACCACATGAAGCCGACCCCGATGACGATGCCCGGGAAGGAGAACGAGAGGTAGGTGAGCGACTCGAGGAGCGCCGCGCTGCGCGTGCGCAGCTTCACGATGACATAGGCGACGAAGAGCGACAGCATCACTCCGAGCGTGGCCCCGACCACCGCCAGGAAGAGGCTGTTGCGCAGCGCGAGGAGCGAGGTGGCGTCGGCGAACACTTCGGTCCAGTGCCGCCAGCTCATCTGCGCGAAGGCCTGCGCGCTCGGCACCATCGAGTACGGGACGAACGAGGTGTAGGCGAGCACCGCAACCGGCAGCACGATGACGACGAAGCTCAGCAGCGCGACGAGTACGAAGAGCGGACCACGCAGGCGCCCGAGCGGAACCACGGTCGGCCGCCAGCCACGGCTCGAGATGGTGACGAAGCGGCTGCCTTCGCTGGTCAGCGTGCGGTACACCCAGATGAGCACGATCGACGTGGCGAGTGCGCTCATGCCGAGCGCCGCCGCCTTGCCGTAATCCGGCGAGAAGCCGACCGAGATCATCTCGAAGAGGTAGGTGGCGAGCACCTCGACGCGCCCGGGCATGCCGAGCACGCGCGGCACCGCGTAGGACGCGAGGCTGCGCACGATGCCGAGCACGAAGGCAGCGAGAATTGCCGGGCGCAGCACCGGCAGCGTGATGCGCAGCAGCGTGCGCCAGGTGCCGGCGCCGAAGACCCGCGAGGACTCCTCGAGCGCCACATCGAACGACGCCATCGCCGGGGCGATGATGAGGTAGGCGATGGGCATGTTGAGCAGCCCCTCGACCAGGATCATGCCCGGCAGCGAGTAGATGTCGAACGGCGCGCTGTCGAGCGCGAAGGCGTCCATCAGCATCCGGTTGATGAGCCCGTTCGACGGATTGGCGAGGAGGGCCCAGGCGACCGAGAAGAGCACGTGCGGGATCATCATCGGCACGATCGCCAGCACGCCGAAGAGGAACTTGCCGGGGATGTCGGTGCGCGTATTGAGGTAGGCGAGGACCAGGGCCAGCACGGTGGCGAGCACGGTCGAGCCGACGACGAAGATGACGGTGTTGCCGAGGACCTTGAGGAGCGCCGGATCGGTGTACGCGGCGACGTACTTGGCGAGCGTGAACTGGCCGAAGGCGTCGAGGCCGGCGGTGAAGCTGCCGAAGGCGAGCATCGCCACCGGCGCGACGGTGAGTGCGCCGACGATGGCGATGAGGACGTAGGTGAGGCGTGCCGAGCGATCCTTCACCGCGAGCCTCGGCACCGGCAGGGTGGGTCGGCGCGCACCGCTTTGCGTGGCGCGCAGCGGCCGAGTCGCGGGCGAAGCCTGCCCACCTTACGCCGACACCAGCAGGCAGTGCTCGGGAGCGACGGTGAAGCTCACCGTATCTCCTTCGCGCAATCGCGTGTCAGGGCCGGTCCGCGCGAGGAGCAGGAGGTCGGCGGCGCGAATCTCCGCCTCGTAGACCTCGCCGACGAAGGCGAGCGACTCGATGCGGCCCGTCACCACGTTGCGGTCGCCGGCCACCGATCCTTCGTGCAGGTGCAGGAACTCGGGGCGCAGGCACAGCGTCGCCGCACTCCCCGGCGCGAGGTCGCGCGGTGCGCAGGCGAAGCTGCCGAGCGCGCTGTCGACCACCGTGAATTCGCCGCTCGACCCGCGCACCGTCACCGGGATCAGGTTGGCGCGGCCGATGAAGTCGGCGACGAAGCGATGGTCGGCGTGGAAGTAGATCTTCTGCGGCGAGCCTATTTCGACGATGCTCCCCGCCCGCATCACCGCGATCGAGTCCGACAGCGCCAGCGCCTCGACGCGGTCATGCGTGACGTACACGGCGGTGATGTTCAGTTCGCCCAGGAAGCGCTTCAACTCCTTGCGCGTCTCCTCGCGGAGTTTCGCATCGAGGTTCGACAGCGGCTCGTCGAAGAGGATGACCTTGGGTTCGGCAACGAGCGCGCGAGCGAGCGCGACGCGCTGTTGCTGACCACCCGACAGGCGTGTTGCCGAGCGCTGCTCGACGCCCTCGAGTTGCACGAAGTGCAGCGCCGCTGCCACCTTCTTGCCGATCGTGGCGCGCTCGACGCCGCGCACCTGCAGCGGATAGGCGACGTTGTCGAAGACGCTCATGTGCGGCCAGATGGCGTAGGTCTGGAACACCATGCCCAGCCCGCGCTTCTCGGTGGGCACGGCGATGCCGCGTGCGCGCGACCACACCACCTCGTCGCCGATGCGGATCTCGCCGTCGTCGGGCGTTTCCAGCCCGACGATGCAGCGCAGGAGCGTGGTCTTGCCGCAGCCGCTCGGGCCCAGCAAGGTGAAGATGCGATTGGCCGGGATCGTCAGGTCGACGCGATCGAGCGCCTTGACCGTACGCCCCTCCGCGACGTAGTGCTTGGTGAGACCCTCGACGCGGATCTCCATCGGCCGCTCAACCCTTGAAGATCTGCTTGAACTGCGCGCCCCACTTCTGGATCTCGGCGTCGTCGAGGTCGCGGATCGGCAGCACCTTCACCGCATTGATGCCCTCGATCGGAGGGAAGACCCCCGGCGTCAGCACGTACTCGCCGACGTCCTTGGCGAGCATGCCGGCCGCCTTCGGCGACAGCCAGAAATCCATGAACACGCGCGCGGCGGCGGGGTGCGGCGCCTTGGCGGTGATCGCCATGGCGCGCGGCGTGCCGAGGAGCGGCTGGCCGCCGCGTGGTCCCCAGGCGAGCGGCGCCGGCGCCTTGGTGACGATGTACTTCGGCATCGAGATCCCGATCGCCTTCTCGCCGCTCTCGATCGGTGCGGGCGTCGGCCCGAACGAGGCGACGAACATCGGCCGGTTGGCGGCAAGCCCCTTGACGAAGGTCATCCAGTCGTTCTCGGAGGCGAACACCTTCTCCTTGAGGCCGACCAGCCACGAGATCGTCGACGAGTGGCTCGCCGGATCGGCCATCACGATGCGGTTCTTCCACTTGGGATCGGCGAGATCCTCGTAGCGCCTGGGCGCGTCGGCGTCCTTGACCTGGGTCTTGTTGTAGAGGTAGGACACGTACTCGATGCCGAACATCTGGATGCTGTCGTTCGGTCGCGACCAGTCAGGAAAGCCTGCGGCCGCCGGCGAACGGTACGGCGCGAGGATCCCTTTCTCGCTCAGCAGTTCGAGGACGGGCAGCGGCGCCTGCACGACGTCGGCGAGGAGCTTGCCCGCCTGCGCCTCGGTGACCACGGTGGAGACGAATTTCGAGCTCGAGATGCGCGTGTACTCGCCCTTGACGCCGGTTTCGGTGGCAAAGGCGGCCATGATCGGGTCGACCGAGGTGATGTTCGCGTAGAAGACCGCGCGCCCTTCGGCCTTGGCTTTGGCGAGGTCGCCGCCTTCCGCCGCAAAGGCCGGCGGCAGGGCCGCCGCGAGGCCGGCGCCGCCGACGAGGTTGAGGAAATTTCGGCGATCGATCGGGGGCATGGTCGCGGCCTTTCGCGGTTGGGTGAGTGGGACGGTACGGAGGACGCCAGCGGCGTTCGCCGGCAACGGGGTACGACGCCCGGGGGAGAGCAGCGACCATAGGCGAGGCCGGGCGATTCGTCAATTGCGGCGGAGCTGCGGCGACCCCGTGCGGCGACCCCATGCCTTGCCGCCCGCCGTCGAGCAAGGCACATTGCGAGACGGCACAACGAGGGTACGGGAGATTGGATGATGAGAGGGCGGATCGCCGGTCGGGTTCTGGTGTCGGTGCTGATGGCGCTCGGCGTGGTGACGGTGTCAATCGCCGCGGCGGCGGACGGTGATGTCAAGCCGGTTACGGTCACCATCGTGCACCTGAACGACGTCTACGAGATCGTGCCGGTCGAGGGCGGCAAGGCGGGTGGGCTCGCACGCGTCGCCACGGTGTTGCGCGACCTCAAGGCCCGCCAGGGCCCCGTCGTGACGACGCTCGGCGGCGACTACCTGTCGCCATCGGCGCTCGGCACTGCGAAGGTCGATGGCAAGCCCCTCGCCGGGCGGCAGATGGTCGACGTGCTCAATGCCGTGGGCGTCGATTGGGCGACCTTCGGCAACCACGAGTTCGACGTCTCCGAAGCGGCGTTCCGCGCGCACCTCGAACAGGCGAAGTTCGGTCTCGTCTCGAGTAACGTCAGCGCCGCCGACGGGAAGCCGTTTCCCGGGGTGGTGACCTCGGCGATCGTGCGGTTGGCGGCCGGGGGCCGGACGCTGAAACTGGGCCTCATCGGCGTCACGATCGATGCCAACCGCAAGCCCTGGGCCAGCGTGCGCGACGGCATCGTCGCCGCCAAGGCCGAGGTCGAGAAATTGCGCGGCAACGTGGATGCGATCGTCGCACTCACCCACCTCTCGCTCGAGCAGGACGCCGAATTCGTCGATGCGGTGCCCGGCATCGACCTCGTGCTGGGCGGGCACGAACACGAGAACTGGCTTCTCTACCGCGGGCCCCGCTTCGTGCCGATCGTCAAGGCCGACGCCAACGTGCGCTCGCTCGCCATCGCCTCGCTCACCTTCGGCGCCGCCGGCGCGCGTCCCGAGATCGCGGTGCGGCTCCTGCCGATCGAGGCGTCGCTCGCGAGCGATCCGCGGGTCGAAGCCATCGTGCAGGGTTGGGTCGATCAGGCATTCGCCGGCTTCCGTCGCGACGGCTTCGTGCCCGATAGCACGGTGGCGCTCACCACCGAGCCGCTCGACGGACGCGAGTCCACCGTACGCAACCGCTCAGGGCGGCTCACCGACCTCATCGCGGCGTCGATGGCGCGCGAGGCGATGCCGGTCGACGCGGCGATCTTCAACGGGGGATCGATACGCATCGACGACGTGTTGCCGCCGGGACCGATCACCGAATACGACGTCATCCGCATCCTGCCTTTCGGCGGCAAGGTGGTGCGCGCAAGTGTCGACGGCGCACTGCTTGCGCGCGTGCTCGATACCGGGCTCGGCAACGAGGGCAACGGTGGTTTCCTGCAAACGTGGGGCGTGCAGCGGAAAGGCACGACCTGGCACGTGCAGGGCGAGGCGATCGACCCGACTCGTCGCTATGCCGTGGCGCTGAACGATTTCCTGCTCACCGGCAACGAGACCAACCTGGGCTTCCTCAGGCGCGCGGATCCGCAGGTGCGCGACGTGGTCGAGTTGCGCGACGTGCGCCGGACGCTCATCGAGGAACTCGCGAGAGCGTACCCGGTGCCGAAGTGAGCCGTACGCGGGGACCGCTGCGTCAACCGACGACGCCGATCCCTGCCTTGTCGAGTTCGGCGTGCAGGGCGCGCACGTGCTCGTGGCCCGTCGTTTCCACCACGCACACGACGCGCACGGCGGACAGATCCGGTCCCGCGAAGGCGCGATCGTGCACGATCTCCTTCACCGAGGCACCGGCGGCGGCGATCACCTGCGCCAGGCGCGCGAGCCCGCCCGGCCGATCGACGATCGATACGGCGAAGCGGGCGATCCGGCCGTCGGCGACGAGGCCCACCTCGATGACCCGATCGAGCATGGTGAGGTCGATGTTGCCGCCGCACAGCGCGAGCACCACCTTCTTGCCGCGCAACGAGGCGAGCTTACCGGCGAGGAACGCGGCGAGCGGGGCGGCGCCGGCGCCTTCGACCACGCTCTTCTCGAGCTCGATGAGGCGCAGGATCGCCAGCGCGATCGCGGCCTCGTCGACGGTCACCACCTCGTCGACGACCTCGCGCAGCCGCGCGTAGGGGTGCGTGCCGAGGAGCGCGACCGCGAGCCCGTCGGCGAGCGTCGGGGCGAGCGGCACCGTCACCGGTGCGCCGGCGGCCAGCGCGGCGGTGAGGCACGCGGCGTGCTCGGGCTCGACCCCGACGACGCGGACCGCGGGCTTCATCGCCTTGATGACGGTGCCGACACCGGCGAGCAAGCCGCCGCCGCCGACCGGCACCACGACCGCATCGAGATCGGGAGCCTGCTCGACGATCTCGAGACCCATCGTGCCCTGGCCCGCCATCACGTCGAGGTTGTCGTACGGATGGATGAAGGTGAGTCCGTCGCGCGCGGCGAGCGTTTCGGCGTGCGCGCGCGCCGCGGTGAGGTCCGCGCCGTGCAGCACCACCTCGGCGCCGAATTGCCGGCAGTTCGTCACCTTGATGAGGGCGGCGAACTGCGGCATCACCACCGTGACCGGAATGCCGAGGAGGCTGCCGTGGTAGGCGATGCCCTGCGCGTGGTTGCCGGCCGAGGCGGCAATCACCCCGCGCCTGCGCTGTTCCGGTGTGAGCAGGAGCAGCGCATTGCGCGCGCCGCGCTCCTTGAAGCTGCCGGTGCGCTGCAGGTAGTCGAGCTTGCAGTAGACGTGCGCACCGGTGAGCTGCGACAGCGGAATCGACTCGACGCACGGGGATGCGTAGATGCCGCCGGCGATCCGCGCGCGCGCGGCGACGATGTCGGCGAGTGTCAGCATCGGGATCGCGAGCGTGGCGCCGGGCAGCGTCAGAAAGGCAGCAGCACGCCGGGCTTGGCGCGGGCGAGCACCTTGCGGAACTCGTTCTGGATGCGCGCCAGCGCCGTCGCGTCGTTCGCCTCGAAACGCAGGACCACGACCGGCGTGGTGTTCGAGGCGCGCGCGAGGCCGAAGCCGTCCGGATACTCGACACGCAGGCCGTCGATGCGGATGACCTCGGTCGCGCCGGGGAAGGTCGCGGACTCGCCGATCTTCTGCACGAGCGCGTGCGGCTCGCCTTCGGCGCACTGGATGTTGAGCTCGGGCGTCGATACCGCGTCGGGCAGCGCCTCGAGCAGCGCCGATGGATCCTTCTCGCGGGAGACGATCTCGAGCAGCCGCGCGCCGGCATACAAGCCGTCGTCGAAACCGTACCAGCGCTCGCCGAAGAACGTGTGCCCGCTCATCTCGCCGGCGAGCGCGGCCCCTACCTCTTTCATCTTCGCCTTGATGAGCGAGTGCCCTGTCTTCCACAGCAGCGGCACGCCGCCGTGGCGCGTGATCCACGGCTTCAGGTTGCGCGTCGATTTCACGTCGTAGATGACGGTGGCGCCGGGGACACGGCCCAGCACGTCGGCGGCGAAGAGCATCAGCTGCCGGTCGGGATAGATCACGTGCCCCGCGCGGGTGACGACGCCCAGGCGGTCGCCGTCGCCGTCGAAGGCGAGCCCGAGTTCGCAGTCGCCGCGCTGCAGCCGGTTGACGAGGTCGACGAGATTCTTGGGTTGCGAGGGATCGGGGTGATGATTGGGAAACGAGCCGTCGACCTCGCAGAAGAGCTCGACGACGTTGCAGCCCATCTTGCGGAAGAGCGTCGGCGCGAACGCGCCCGCAACGCCATTACCGCAGTCGACCGCGATGCGCATCGTCCGTGTGAGCTTGACGTCGCTCGTGATCCGGTCGAGGTACGCCGGCGCAATGTCGTGCTGCGAGTAGCCGCCGCTACCGGTGACCACCTGGCCCTCCTCGATGCGCGTGCGCAGCGCCTGGATGTCGTCGCCAGAGAGCGTCGACCCGTCGATCACCATCTTGAGCCCGTTGTAATCCGGCGGATTGTGGCTGCCCGTCACCATCACGCAGCAGCCGGCATCGAGATGCTGCGCTGCGAAGTACGTCATCGGCGTGGCGACCATGCCGACGTCGACCACGTCGGCGCCGGCGCCGCGCAAGCCGTCGGCGAGCGCCGCCGCAAGCGAGGGGCCCGACAGGCGACCGTCGCGCCCGACGACGACGCGCGTGCGACCGGCCTCGAGCGCCAGCGTGCCGAGGGCCTGACCGATGCTGCGCACGATCTCGGGGGTCAATGTCTTGCCGACGACGCCACGAATGTCGTAGGCCTTGAAGATTTCGCGGGGTAGGGCGGGCATGCGCACGGCGTCCGGGATGGGGACGGCTAGTTTCTCACGATTGCGTCGGTGCCGTCGGGGCGGTGCGATCGGGCGCCGCTGAATCACCGAGGAAGGCGAGGATGCGCTGGGCCAGCCAGTCGTCGTCGTCACCCGGTGCCGGCCCGGTGGGGAAGCCGGCGTGCCCGCCGGCGTCGGGTTGCTCGAGTTGCACGCTGTTCGAGACCTCGTGCGGCGCCGGGAGCGTCGCTGCCGGGACGAACGGATCGTTGCGCGCATTGAGTACCAGCGTCGGCACCCGGATGTGAACGAGCCACGGCTTGGCCGACGCGCGTGCCCAGTAGTCGTCGGCGCCGCGGAAACCGTGCAGCGGCGCCGTCACCGCCTCGTCGAATTGCCACATCGTACGTACCGAACGGATGCGCCCGGGATCGAGGCGCCCGGGGAAGCGCGCGCTCATTGCCAGCGCCTTGGGCTTCAGCGTGGCCAGGAAATTCGCGGTATAGATGCGATTGAATCCCTGTCCGATGGCAACGCCCGCGGCGGCGAGGTCGAGCGGCACCGAGACCGCAACGGCGGCGCGCAGCGTCGCGCGACCCGCCGCACCGCTGCGTCCGAGCCAGTGGAGGAGTGCGCTGCCGCCGACCGATACGCCGACGGCGTACAGCGAGGTCGCGGGATCGATCCGGGCGCGCACGGCGCGCAACATGGCGCCGACTTCCTCGTGATCCCCCGAGTGGTAAGCGCGCGGCAGCAGGTTCGGCGTTCCGCCGCAGCCGCGAAAGTGCGCCACGACGCCGCGCCACCCGCATCCCCCGACTCTGCGCATGAGCGTTCGCGCGTAGTGCGACGTGGCGCTGCCCTCGAGGCCATGGAAGAGTGCAACGACCGGCGCATTCGCTGCGGCCGGGGCATCGAGCCACGCGAAATCCCAGAAATCGTCGTCGGGGGTGGTGACGCGCTCATAGCGGTAGGCCACCCGCGCGCGGGTAGTCAGGTAGGGATAGATCGTCTGTGCATGCCCGCCGGGAAGCCAGCGTGGACTGCGGTAGGCGAGCATCGGAGCGGGTGGGGGCGGCGGCGCGCTCGGCGCTCACCGCCGCGGCGCCCAGAACGGTCGGGTGGCAGCCAGCTCAGCCCAGGCGCGCGCCAGCGCTTCCTGGCGGGTCGCCTCCTGTGCTGCGGCCCAACCCGCCAGCGCCGCAGTGGCCGCCGATGCGGGCCCGGCGAGCACCGCGGCGAGATTGGTCGCGACGGCGACATCGTTCCAGGCGCCCAGATCGTCTTGCAGCGTGGTCAGGGCGCGCCGGTAGCGCGTCGCCCGCTTCGCCCGGAACAGCGGCGCAAAGAATTCGGTCGCGTAACGCAATTTCTTGGCGGCAAGGCGCGCCGCGTGCCGCTGTTGCGGCGTGGCGTGGGCGAGATCGGTGCCGAGTGCGAGCAGGGCGGCGTGGCGCTTGCGCAACAACCGTCGAGCGAAGCCGCGCGCGCTGCGGGCAAGCCGCGGCCGGCGGTCGTCGGCGTCGCCGCCGGCCGCGAGCGATGCAGCGAGCGCACCGGTGGTCAGCACCAGGCGCACGAAGCGCGCGGAGCCGACGGCGATCCTGGCCGCAGCTCG
>JBDHRR010000121.1:0-10763 GCA_039807685.1 Burkholderiales bacterium | reverse complement strand
GTTGTTCTCAAATCAGCTTCATTTGTAGCAAAATACGCTACATGTCGTCGCTTGCTGCCCAGTTGCTCGGTCGCACCCGGTCCGCGGTTCTCGGGACACTGTTCCTGCGACCCGAGGTATCGCTGCATGTGCGCGAGCTGGCGCGCCTTGCAGGCGTATCTGCCGGTTCGCTGCACCGCGAGCTGCGCACGTTATCGGAAGTTGGCTTGCTGGTCCGCCAGGAAATAGGTCGCCAAGTGTACTATCGCGCCAACCAAGCGAGCCCTGTTTTTGCGGAGCTCGCAGGGTTGCTGCGCAAGACCTCGGGTCTTGCCGACGTTCTGCGCGAGGCCTTGACACCGCTGGGAAGAAAGGTGTCGCTGGCGTTCATCTACGGGAGCGTTGCCGTCGGCGCCGAAGGGCCGTCGAGCGACGTGGACGTCATGGTGCTCGGCTCGGCGAGCTTTGCCGACGTGGTTCGCGCTCTGTCTCCTACTCACGCTGCGCTCCAGCGTGAAGTCAACCCGACTGTGATGCGCATGCGTGAGTTCGAGCAGCACTTCGCGGCCGGTGACGGCTTTGCGCGTAGCGTGGCCAAGGGCAAGCGCCTGTGGCTGATGGGGGGTGAAGATGACTTTGCAGAACTTGTTGCGGATCGGAAGGGTCAAGGAACACGAGGCCACGCCCGCAGAGGTTCAGCGGCTGCTCGCCGCCGTTGATCGGAACCTGGCCGACACGGCGGTCGAAGGTTTGAGCGACGAGACGCGGTTCGACGCTGCATACAAGGCGGTAATGCAGTGTGCGCTCGTGGCGATGCTCGCAGCCGGCTACCGGCCGTCGACGAGCGCACCAGGCCACCAACAGACGATGATCCAGTCATTGCCCCTGACACTGGGCGTCGCGAAAGACGTTTGGGTGGTGCTCGATGCGTTGCGCAAGCAGCGCAACTCCAACCCGCCGACGGCGCAGGCGTACCCTCGGGTCCGCCAGCCGGTGCGGCGTACCAGCGCGCCTTCGGAACGATCTTCGCCTCGGGCGCGCACAGCTTGCCCGCGTTCGCCGCCTTGACCCAGTTGCGCAGCGTCTGCTCCACCAGCCCCAGATCGCGGGCCACGGCACCCACCGCCTCCCCAGACTTCACCCGCTTCACCGTCAGCTCCTTGAACTGACCTGAAAATGGCCCGTCGCAGGGGTATATTTGAGGCTATCAGCGCCCCCGAGGCGATTCAAATCATGGAAAGGCTCCTCCCAGATCAAATCGAGCAAGTGCGGAACGCACTACGCGCCCGCGGAATTCTCTACGCTCGACTTTTCGGCTCGGCAGCGCGAGGCGCCATGTCGTTCGACAGTGACGTGGACTTGGCTGTGTCGGCCGTTGCGCCTTTGACAAGTCAGCAGAAACGGGAGCTCATCGAGGACGTCTCGGCCATCGTTCTGCGCCCGGTTGATGTTGTGGATTTCCGTACCGCTCATGGTGCCGTCTTCGACGAAGCACTCGATGGGTATGAGTTGTTCTGTGACAGCGAAGAAGCCAAAGCAGAGGTTCAGTACCGCCGCGTAACAGTGATTCAAGACGATCTTGAGTTCGCCAGGCAGGCGTTCGATTCCGCGAAGCATCGGATGTTTGTGCCATGAACTTCAGCCGCGATGTGCTCATCGCCAAGCTGGGCCAATTGCAGGACGTGATTGAAAGAATCCAGTCAAAGCGCCCGGCGACGCTGGAGGGAGCAAGCCGCGGCCAGCGAGATCCTCCGCCGTGTCCCGATACGCGCCGACCGGTGCGCGAGATGCGGCAGGCGCGAGCCTCCTGCTAGGTCAGGCCTGATGGTCGGGGGGGCTCGACCATGCCACTCCCGGTCATAATTCGCCTGGCGGCGCGCAGCGGCAATCCGACCGCAACGGCGCCGCGCGGTGCGTGATGATGTGGTGGCGGTGTGCAAGCGCTACATGCGATCTGGCCTCGCGGATTCTGACTTCGAGCATCAACTGTGCGCTGGCGAGGAGGCACGCTTTGTGGCAGCGATTCTCCGACGCGCTTCTCGCGATGAGCCTTCTGGAATGGCTGCTCGTCGTACATCGCTGCCGGTGACTCGGAACGCGACCACGAGCGGTACCGCCGCATTCTGTCACGGGAAGGTGTCCAAAGCGTGCTGAACGTCCGCATTATTCCTCACGGTCAGTGCGGTTGCGCTGCCGGGTTGATTGCCCCGCGCCTCGATGTCATCGCGGGGTGCAACGGATTATTCTTGCGACTGGAATAAGGCGTACACCTTGCGTAACGGAGCGATGATCCGCCATACGCCTCGAGTATTCGGTGGGAAGAACAGGCAGTCCCCTGCCGAAATCGCCATCTCCGTGCCAGATTCGGGTGTGAACGTGCATTCGCCGGCGAGTATGTGCATGTACTCCGCTGCCTGGACTTCGCGGACGAACGTACCTGGCGAGGCCTCCCAGATGCCCCAACTGTCGACTGAACCAAGGGTGACGTCGAGACGCTTGCCGGTGATCACGCTCGGCGGAGCGTCTCCGAGGGCTTTCCCTCGACCCCACTCGTTGAGTGGAAGCGACACGAGCTCGCTCGTGGAGTATTTCCTGATGCCCATCGATCCGGTCCTCGAAGACCGACGCGAAACAACGCCACCGGCGATCGCACCGGTGGCCCGGCGGGTCACTCCAGCTTGATGTTTGCCATCTCGGCAACCTGTCCCCAACGGTCGATCTCGCTGGCGATGAACTTTCCAAAGGCCTCCGGAGTGCCTGCAGACGGAACGACTCCCTTCTCGATGAGCTTTTGCTTCACCGACGGCTCGTTCATCGCCTCGACGATCTTCTGGCTCAACTTCTTCGTGATCGCCGGGGGCATTCCGGCCGGACCGACGAATCCATTCCACGTACCGCCTTCAAGCCCCGGCAGTCCGGCCTCCGCCATGGTCGGGATGTCGGGCGCAAGCGGGGAGCGTTCCGACATCGCGATGGCCAGCGCGCGGAGCTTCCCTGCCTTGACGTGGGGGAGCACGACGCCGAGGCTCTCGAACTCGACCTGCACCTGGCCACCGACGAGGTCTGCGATGGCGGGGCCGCCTCCCTTGTAAGGGATGTGCGTCATCTGAATGCCTGTCTTGTGCTTGAAGAGCTCGGCGAACAGGTGGTTCGATGAACCGTCACCAAACGATGCGTAGTTCAGCGATCCCGGCTGAGCCTTCGCGAGGGCGATGAACTCCTGGACCGTGTTGGCCTTGACCGACGGGTTGACGACGAGAGCGAACGGGACCTGCGTTGCGAGGCTGATGGGCTGGAAGTCGCGTCTCGAGTCGTACGAGACTTTGCGTTTCAGCGCGTGCGTGATTGCGAGTTCGGGAGAGGCGCCGAGGAAGATCGTGTACCCGTCGGGGGGCGCCTGCATTGTCGCGACCGCGGCGATCTGCCCGCTGGCACCCGCGCGGTTCTCGACGATGACCGGCTGGCCCAGCTTTCGCGAGAGCTCGTCAGCGATGATGCGCGCCGCGATGTCCACGTTGCCCCCAGGCGGGTACCCAACGAGCATCCGGACCGGGCGGTCGGGAAAGGTGTCGGCATTCGATGGCTGACCGCTTGCCATGGGGCCGGCCATCGCCAAACCGAGTCCTGCAATCAACGACATCGATCCGAGCTTCATTGGCGCACTCCTTCCATAAGAGTTCATACGGGGCGTCTTGCCGCCCCCCTTCTTGTTGGTCCGCGGGAGAAATCGAAGAGCCGGCCTCGCAAGGTCTCCTGCTTGTCAGCCGTGGTGCGCCAACCGTGCACCGCTTTCGCGGTCGGCAAAATCGATGGCGCGCCGCTTCAGGTCGCGATCGGCTCGCAACTGATGCTTCGCCACACGGTGGCTGGGCGTGTAAGGAAGCGAATCGACGAACGTTACGTAGCGCGGGAGCTTGAACGAGCTTAGGTGTTGGGCACACCATGTCCGCAAGTCGGATTCGGTCACTTTCGCCCCGGGCCGCCGCATGGCGACGAGGAGAATGTCGTCCTCGCCAAGGTCCGAGTCGACGGCAATCGCGGCAGCGTCCTGAATGTCCGGGTGCTGACAGGCCACCTGGTCGATCTCAGCACCCGAAATGTTCTCGCCGCGCCGACGGATGATGTCTTTCTGCCGGCCAATGAACGTGAAGAAGCCATCGGCTTCCTGCCGCACCAGATCGCCGGTACGAAACCATCCGTCGACAAAGGCGGCCCGCGTGGCGTCCGGGTCCCGGTAGTAGCCTTGGGTGATGATCGGGGTACGCACGAGCAGTTCACCCGTTTCGCCACGAGGGAGCGTGGCCCCAGCGAGATCGACGACCTTCAATTCTGCGTGATCACGGGCGGGATCCGGATGCGGGGTGGGGACGCCGATGCTTCCGACCCTGTGTGGCCCGTCGAATGGGTTGCTGCACAATCCCGGCGCTTCGGTCAGGCCGTACCCCTCGATGAGCGTCGAAATCCCGAACTCGCTTCGGAACGTCTCGTACACGTCGGCGGGGATGGGCGCGCCGTATAGCTTGCGGATGCCGTGGTCCGCCACGAATTCGGATCGCGGACGGCGCATCAGAATGCGGCCGACCGCCGCGATGATGTTGACCTCGGTCGCCCGCGTCTGCCGGGCGAATGCCCAGAACGTGGACGCGCTGAAGCGCGGCGCGACGATCAGCGTGGCGCCTGCCGCCGCCGCTCCGAACAGGGAATAGAGCAGGCCGTTGATGTGGAAGAACGGCAGGATGCAGAGCATGCGATCCTCGGGCTGCAGGTGCAGCCGCTCCACGAAATACTCGCCAGCCATGATCATGCTGCGCTGGCCGTGCATGACGCCCTTCGGCGCTCCCGTGGTGCCCGAGGTATAGAGGATGAGCGCGGTGTCGTCCGGGTCCGCAGGCCGGTCACCATGATCGGGTGCGGTGGCGTCCGGGCCGGTGGCGTTCGATGATGGACCTGCGAGGTCGCGCGGCAGCACGAGGATTCGGGGGCTGGGCTCGATATCGTGGGACGCAGCGCGCAGCGTCGTTTCGCTCTGCCCAGAGCCGAACAGCAGGACGGGTTTCGCGTGATCGATGATGTACTGCGCTTCCGGCACCGTCAGGTTCGGATTGATCGGAACGCTGATGGCGCCCGCCGCGATCGTCGCAAAGAGGATGACGACGTAGTCGGCGCTGTTGGCCGCCATGATCCCAACGCGATCACCGGATCGCACCCCATGGGCGCGAAGCAGGCGCCGGGTGCCTTGCATCCGATCTCGAAAGGCTTTCCAGCTGAGTTCGACGCCGTCGGATGCAAGGAAGGTCTCGTCACCGCGGACTGCCGCGCGGCTTTGCACCAGCCCCCACAATGTGCCATCGTGCGGCGGGTACGAACGAAGAACCGCGAGTGGCGCCTTGTCGAGCACCCTACGAGCCCTTGAAGTCGGGCGGGCGTTTTTCGAGAAAGGCGGTGACGCCTTCCCTGTAGTCGTGGCTGAATCCACATTGCCGCTGCAACTGCCGTTCCAGTTCCAGTTGTTCCTCGAACGAATGGTGCAGCGAGCGTCGCAAGGCGCGCTTGGCATGCGTCAGGCCGCGAGTGGGCCCTGTTGCAAGCGTGCGCGCGATCTTCTGCGCGGTTTCCTGCAGATCCCCATCGTCGACGCAACGCCAGATGAGACCCCATGCTGCCGCGTCGACGGCGCTGAGCTTCTCCCCGAGCAGTGCGAGCCCCATTGCGCGCGCCATGCCAGCCAGACGCGGCAGGAAGTACGTGCCGCCGGCATCGGGCATGAGCCCGATTCTGGAGAAGGTGAGAACGAAGCTTGCCGATCGAGCGGCGATCACGATGTCGCAACCGAGCGCGAGGTTGACGCCGGCGCCGGCGGCGACGCCATTCACCGCGCAGATGACGGGAATCTCGAGGTAGTGCAGGGCGCGCGCCAGCGGATTCCAGGTGGTTTCGATCGTCTGGCCGAGATCCGGTGGCGCCCCATCGGGTGCTTGCCGGCGCTCGTTGAGATCCTGTCCCGCGCAAAAGCCGCGTCCATTACCCGTCAGCAACAGCGCTCGTACCGTCGGATCGTCGGCGACTTGCCCGAGCAACTGGCGCAGCCTCGCGTGCATGGCTGCGTTGAGACTGTTGAGCTTGTCCGGTCGATTGAGCGTGATCGTCGCCAGTCCGCCGGACAGCGTGAACAGGACCGGATCGTCAGTGGCTGACGATGCTGGCTGGGCGGGGGTGGAGGACGTGCTCATCGGGAGTGTCAACTGGCGAGCCGGTCAGTACGATTTCGGAAGTCCTAGAGCCCTCTCGGCCACGTACGATGCGATGAGCTGGGACGTGATGGGTGCGATGCGAGCGACCATGATGTCGCGCAGGTAGCGCTCCACATCGAACTCCTTGGCGAAGCCGTTACCACCCAGCGTGAGCACTGCCGTCTCACAGGCTCGATAGCCTGCCTCGCCCGCGAGGTACTTCGCCGCGTTCGCTTCCAGACCGCACGACTCACCGCGATCGTAGAGCTCGGCCGCCTTGGTCGCCATGAGGTTCGCTGCTTCCAACTCCATAAGGCAATGGGCCAATGGATGTTGAACGCCCTGGTTCTGCCCGATGGGCCGCCCGAAGACGATGCGCTCGTTAGCGTACCGTGCCGCCTTGCGCAGCGCGGCGCGACCGATGCCGACCGCTTCGGCTGCGACAACCATCCGCTCCGGGTTCATGCTGTCGAATACGTACCGCATGCCCTTGCCTTCCTCGCCCAGGCGATCGGTGACGGGTACCGGCAGGCCGTCGAAGAACATCTGGTTGGCATCCACGGCACAGCGCCCCATCCGGTCGATCTCGCGGACCTCGACGTACTTGCGGTCGAGAGGCGTCAAGAACAGGCTCAACCCATCCGCAGGCTTGCTGACTTGGTCGGCCGGCGTGGTGCGCGCCAGGAGCAGCATGTAATCGGCCTCTTGCGCCGTCGAGATCCACGTCTTCGCCCCGGACACGACGTAGTGATCTCCTTCGCGCACTGCCCGGGTCGTGATCTGCGTGGTATTGAGACCGACATTGGGCTCGGTAATGGCGAAGCAGGTCTTGGCCTTGCCGCGGATGATGGCCGGAATGATTCGTGCGCGCTGCTCGTCGTTACCGTACTTGATGACAGGATTGAGACCGAAGATGTTGATTTTCACGGAGGTCCCGCCGTTCATGCCGCCGCCGCACTCGGCGATCGTCTGCAGCATGGCAAGCGCACCGGACATCCCCAATCCCGCGCCACCGTATTCCTCCGGAGTCGCGATCCCCAGCCAGCCGCCATCGGCAATTGCCCGATAGAAATCTTCCGGAAACGTACCCTCCTTGTCCTTTCTGCGCCAGTAGACGTCGCCGAAGTCGGCGCAGATCGCGCGGATGGCGGCGCGCACTTCGGGATGGGAATCGGAAGCGGAAAAGTCCATGTGATCGATGCTCCGGAAACAGTCACCGATTCTATGAGGGCGGATCCGGCCCTGTCCAACTCATGATTGCCGAATCGCCAAATGCGAACCAGAAGTTATACCGTGCCCGGGGGCGAGTGAAAGCCGGCACAAAGGCGCGCTTCCCGGTTGACGATGACCGCGAGGCAATCGATGAACTCCTGCGCCAACCGGGATTGCGGCCCGTGCGCCGGGGCGATGGCACTGACATGCAGGATCGACAGCGGGCGGAAGGGTTTGATGAGGAGGCCCTTCGCGATGTCGCTGTTCAGTGCCAAAGAATCGATGACTGCGACGCCGACGCGATCCGCGACCATCTTCATGGCAACCATCGTTTGGTTCACGGTGATGCCCACATTCCAAGGCATGCCGGCCGATATGCATTGGCGCTTGAGCAGGCTGCCCCCGTAAGCCTCCTCGCTGAACGAGATCAGCGTCTCGCGCGCCAAGTCGTGCGCGTCGATGATCTCCTTGCTGGCCAGGCGATGGTTGCGCGGTAATGCGCAGATCATCTGAACGCTGCAAAGAGGCGTCCGCCGTATCTTCGGCACGGTGATGGGCTCGTACAGAAAGCCGGCATCGATGGCGCGCGTGGCGACGAGATCGACGATCTGTCGTGGCGGCAGCGCCACGAAGTGGACGCTGACCAACGGTCGCAATCGATGGAAGGCCGCCATGGCTTCGGAGACGTACGCGGCCGTTACGGAGTAGGTGGCGGCGATTTTCAGCGTACCGGCTTCCGCGGTTCTGAGTCTTCTGCTGAGTTCCGAAGTACTCTGCAGTTCCTCAAAGACCCGCCGGGCACTCGGATAGAGCCGCTGCGCTTCCATGCTCGGATAGAGCCGGTCACCCACACGCTTGAAGAGGTTCAACCCGAGGCTGCGTTCCAGCAGTCGGATCGATTTAGAGACCGCTGGCTGAGTGACGTGCAGGATGCGCGCCGCGTCCGACATGCTGCCGGCCTCCATCGTCTTGCAGAAAGCTTCAAGCTGCCTGATGTTCATCGGGGGTTGGCGGTCCGATCATTCGGTTGAAGTGTAAAGCGTCGACCCGCCTGTCCTATTGATTGATCGTCGCGATCTTCGACCAGCACCCCGTGACCTATGTTCGCAATCCATTCGGGGGATCGCGACCACACATTTCGGGTGATCGTGACCGCTCGTCACGGCAACGTGCGCGGCTGTGCGTGGCAGCGGACTCGCCCGTGGGCGGGCGCCACGTCGACTTCATCACCCGCACCGCCTGGTTGCGCGTCGATGCGCGGCTTGCGGCCCTGCGGATTTCGCTGATCCCGGACACCCATCTCACGGCGAAGCGGGGCGCGGTTTTCGCGCGAAGCCAGACCGTTGTTTCGGGTGATCGCGGACAGTGCGAGGCTGCGTGGGTGACGCCGGGGATCATAGCGCAGGCGAGCGTGCAAGTGCCTACTCGGATCGCTTGGCGTACGCAGGTCCACCTTCCGTCCGTCGAGCGGCGACGACACCTCCGAGTCCAACGCCGCAAGGCCTGTGCGATCAGGCTCGGCGTCGCTCTCGAATTCGACCGTGCGGTTGGACTCGCCCCGGGATAGACATAGGGTCTCCGCAGTTCCCGCGGCGAGCGCGTCGACGCCCACATACAGCGTCCATTGCGTCATCGCCGTGACGATCGGTCACCCACCGGCCTGCGCGCTCCTGCCGCCGTGTCGTGCCCACGTTGCAGGCCGAACGGACAGCATGAGATGTAACACTTCGACTACCTTGACCACAGTCGCGAACTCCGGATTGCAATCCGCGACAGCGCTCGATAGAGCGCCTCGCGGGTGATGTGCGCCTCGCGTGCAGCCGCAGTCATGCTCCGTGCTCGAACAATGTCACCGATCGCGACGGCGATCATCTTCGGGTCGTTGCGCGACTCGTCGATCATCGCCTGCAGGTACTCGGCCATGTCGGCTTCGCCCCGCAGGTGCTCGGTGACGTCCCGGCGCGTCGTCTTGAGCTTCTTCGCCATGTGCCTTCTCCTCTGGCGTGGCGGCCATCGCCGTCGCGGCCTTGATGTCGGCCGCCTGCGTGCGCTTGCTGCCGCCTGGAAGCAACAACACGATCTGCTCGCCACGGCGCGTGAAGTACCGACGGAAGCCCGGGCCACAGTCCACGCGCAACTCGCTCGCGCCATCGCCCACCGATGTCCAGTCACCGAGCCTTCCGTGCTCGACGATGTGGATGCGCGCGGCGATGCGGAGAAGTCGATGCGCTGGTCAAGTGCGCGCGGCCCGACACCGGCTGTCTCGCCGATGTGTCATAGTATTTTCGTCACGTGTCCGCTGCCAAGGGTGCGCCAATGGCTTGCAAGGAAGCTGTAGTGCAGGAGGAGATCGCTGCTGCAGGCCTACGAGAGATTGCTAACCTGTTTGGGGGGCGTCGTGTTCTTCACGTGGTCATCGGCTTCCAGCTCGACGCGCATGACGTGCTCGGGCAGGGGCTGCCTGGTGGCGCACTTGTGGAGCTCTTCGCCAAGGTTCGGACCATCGCGCCTGAGTGGATAAGTCGGGCGGTGAGTGTGAGCGTGCGGACAGTGCAACGAGGCAGCAACGAGCCCAAGGTTCGCTTGAGTGTTGAGCAGAGCGGTCGCGCGTGGAAGTTTGCCGAAGTGTTGGCGACGGCCACGGCATTGCTGGGCAACCAGGACTCTGCGGAGCGGTGGCTTTTGTCGCGATTCCGAGCGCGGTCTCGGCGCATAGCTGGAACGTCATTTTCGAACCTGCCGTGGCGGCTGACCAGTATGTCCTGGACATGCAGGAACCGTTCGCGCTCCCCCTCGGCTGAACGCGGAGACGACGCGGCCATAGCGCCGGTGTTACGCCAATTTGTCCAACGCCATCATGCTCGCTGACCATCACGACCACGCGCGTTTCATGCATGAGGCGCTCTTGGAAGCCCGCATCGCGCTCGACGCCGGCGACATCCCGGTGGGCGCGGTGATCGTCCACAACGGCGAGATCGTCGCCCGTGGCCGCAACGCCACCGATTCGCAGCGCAATGACCTTCTGCACGCCGAACACGTGGCCGTGGCGTCGATCCCGACGTTCCTGTGGGAGCATCGTCGCCAGTGCATCGTCTACACGACACTGGAGCCGTGCGCGATGTGCCTCGGCGCCATGCTCTACAGCGCCATCGACCGCGTGGTCTGGGGCGCGTCCGATCCGCTGTGCGCGACGCACGACACTGTCGCCTGCACGCCGTACTACCGCCAGCGCGGACTCGTCCTGTGCGGCGGGGTCCTCGAAGCCGAGTCGCAAGCGCTGCTCAACGCCTACCATGAGCGCAACCCGATTCGACCCTATCTGGCGAAGAAGATCGCCTAGCG
>JBDHRR010000120.1:0-10949 GCA_039807685.1 Burkholderiales bacterium | reverse complement strand
TTTCGCAATCGCGATTGCCGCTGGATGCACGACCGCCTTCGGACAGGGACGCCCGGATTCCAAAGCGCTGCTCACCGCACAACGCGAGGCGATGGCGGCATTCGCCTTCATGGACGGCGTGTGGCGCGGGGACGCGTGGACGCTCCTCCCTTCGGGTGAAAAGCATGTGCTGGTGCAGACCGAACGCGTGGGGTCGATGCTCGGCGGCACGCTACGCGTGATCGAGGGTCGCGGCTACGAGGCCGACGGAACGCTGTCGTTCAACGCTTTCGCCGTCCTCTCGTTCGATACGGCGACCCGCCGTTTCTCGATGCGCTCGTATGCAATGGGCCTTGCCGGCGACTTCGCGATCGAGACCACCGGCGATGGTTTCCGCTGGGAGATCCCGGCGGGCCCGGCGACCATCCGTTATGTGGCCGTCATCAAGGACGGCATCTGGACTGAAGTCGGCGATCGGATCGTCCCCGGCAAGGAACCCGCGCGCTTCTTCGAGATGAAGCTCGCGCGCGTCGGCGATACCGATTGGCCCGCGGGCGGCGCCATCGCACCCCGGTAGGCGGAAGGTCAGGACTGATGGCATTCGCCGATTGGTGGCTTTTCCTGCAGGCGTGGTCGGACAAGCCGCGACGCGTCGGTGCCATTGCGCCCTCCGGTGCCGCGCTCGCCAACCTGATCGTGAGCCGCGTCGGTGTGGCGGACGCGCCGGTTCTGGAACTCGGCGCGGGAACCGGCGTATTCACGCAAGCCCTCGTCGACAAGGGCATCGCGCCGCGCGACCTGACGCTCGTCGAATGCGACGAGCGGTTCGCCCGCGTGCTGCGTGAGCGTTTTCCCGGCGCCCTCGTGGTGACCACCGATGCGGGGCAATTGGGCACCATCGTCCTCGCTGGGGGGCGCCCCCTCGGCGCCGTGGTGAGCGGCCTGCCGCTGCTCACCATGCCGCCGCACAAGGTCAATGCCATCCTGCGCGCCGCCTTCCGTCGCATGCGACCGGACGGCGCGTTCTATCAGTTCACCTACGGCCTGCGCTCGCCGGTGCCGCGCCGTCTCGCCGATCGCCTGGGCCTGCGCGTCACGCGGATCGGCAAGGTCCACTTGAACCTCCCGCCGGCGACGGTGTACCGGATCACGCAGGCCACGCCTGCCGCCGCGCCGGTTGCCGAGCGCGCACCGGCGGTGTTCGAGGCCGTCGCGGAAGGGGATTAGCGGCCGCGCCGTCGCGCGCCGTGAACGGCGGCACACCGGGCCTCGCGCCCGATGCGCACGCGCCTCCGCCTACGTGTGCACGAGCTTGCGGTGTGCCTGCACGCTCATGAGCACGCCCAAGCCGATGAACATCGACACCAGCGTGGTCCCGCCGTAGGAGACGAAGGGCAACGGCACGCCTACCACCGGCAACACGCCGCTCACCATGCCCATGTTCACGAATGCCTTGGTGAAGAGGAGGAGTGTCACCGCGCCGGCGAGCAGGCGCGCAAAGAGCGTCGACGCGTTGGCGGTGATGACCATCGCTCGCCCGATGAGCAGGATGTAGAGCAGGAGCAGCAGCACGTTGCCGATGAGGCCGAACTCCTCGCCGAACACCGCGAAGATGAAATCGGTGTGCCGCTCGGGGAGGAAGTCGAGGTGCGTCTGCGTGCCGTTGAGCCATCCCTTGCCGATGACGCCTCCGGAGCCGATCGCGATCGATGCTTGCGACGAGTGATAACCGGCCCCGAGCGGGTCGCGGCCGGGGTCGATGAAAGTGAGTACACGCTCTCGCTGATAATCATGCAGCAGGCCGGTCCATATGAATGGCCCGGCGGCGGCGGCGGCGGCGGCCAGGCCGATGATCACCTTCCACGACAACCCCGCAAGGAACAGCACATAGAACCCCGAGGCGGCGATGAGAAGTCCGGTCCCGAGATCCGGTTGACGCTTGATGAGGTATGCCGGGATCGCGATGAGGATGGTCGCGATGGCGAAGTCGTGCCACCGGATGCGGCCCTCGAATTTCTGGAAGTACCACGCGAGCATCATCGGCAGGGCGATCTTCATGAGCTCGGAGGGCTGGATGCGGGCGACCCCGAGGTTGAGCCAGCGCCGCGAGCCGTTGACGACCACGCCGAAGAGCGCGACTCCGATCAGCATGAGCACCGCCGCGACGTACAGCGGCACGGCGGCACGCGCGAGCGTCTGTGGCGGCACGTTGGAGACGAGCCACATCGCGACGATGGCAATGGCGAGCGACCCGATTTGCGAGGTGACGCGCGCCATGTTCTGGTCGGCGGCGGAGAACAAGGTCACGAGCCCGACGCCGGTGAGCGCCAGCGCGCAGGTGAACAGGAACGGATCGAGATTCCGGGTCAGCACCTCCCACAGGCGGCCTGCGATCTCGCCCATGGACAGGCGGGTGGTGGCGATGGCTTTCATGGCACGTTCCTGGGAGCTGGCCGCGGGCAACCCGGATCAGTCGCTCTCGTCCTCGCTGTCGTGAGCAGTGCCCGGCACCGCCACCGCCGGACCCGGCGCGGTATTGCCGAGCACGTGATACTCGAGCACCTTGCGCGCGATGGGCGCTGCGGCCTGCGCGCCGAATCCGCCGTTCTCCACGAGCACCGCCAGCGCGATGCGCGGATGGTCGGCCGGCGCGTAGGCGATGAACCAGGCGTGGTCGCGCAGCCGCTCGTCGATCTTGTGCGCGAGATACTTCTCGCCCTTCAACGAGAACACCTGCGCGGTACCGGTCTTGCCACCGGACGTGAATTTCGCGTCGGCGAAGGCGCGCGCGCTGGTGCCCTCCTTGTTCACGCCGACGAACGCGTTCTTGATGATGGCGATGTGCTCGGGCTTCACGTCGAGGCGCCCGGTCGGCGTGGGCGCAACGCTGCGCATCTCGCCGGTGGCAACATTCACGATCTCCTTCACGAGGTGCGGACGGAACGAGACGCCGTCGTTGGCGACCGTGGCCATCGCGTGCGCGAGTTGCATCGGCGTGAAGCTGTTGTAACCCTGGCCGATGCCGGCGGAGATCGAATCGCCGAGGTACCATTTGCGATGCTCCTCGCGGTACTTCTCGCCGGCGAAACGCGCGCGCTTCCACGCGCGCGACGGCAGCGTTCCGGTGAGCTCGCCCTCGATGTCGACGTCGGTCTTGCGCCCGAATCCGAGTTCACCCAGGAAGCGCGCGGTGTCGTCGATGTCGGTTTCGCTCGCCAGCACGTAGTAGTAGGTGTCGCACGACGCCACGATCGAGCGGTACATGTCGACGAGGCCGTGCCCGCCCGGCTTGTCGTCGCGAAAGCGATACGACGAGCCCGGCAGCTGGAAGTAGCCGGGGTCGCTGATCGTCTGCCGCGGCGTGCGCCGGCCCGAGGCGAGCGCACCCAGCGCGAGGAACGGCTTGATCGTCGAACCCGGGGGATACGCGCCACGCAAGGGCCGGTTGAGGAGCGGCTTGTCGGGTGAGGTGTTGAGCGCGTCCCAGTTGGCGGAGTCGATCCCCTCGACGAAGAGGTTGGGGTCGTACCCGGGCTTGCTCACGAAGGCGAGGATGTCGCCGGTGGTGGGATCGATCGCCACCAGCGCGCCGCGCCGATCGCCGAACGCGGCTTCGGCTACTTCCTGCAGCTTGATGTCGATCGACAGCCGCAGGTTATTACCCGACACCGGCGGCGTACGCGACAAGGTGCGGACCGCGCGTCCGCCGGCATCGACCTCGACCTCCTCGACACCGGTCGTGCCGTGCAACTCGCGCTCGTAGGACAGTTCGACGCCCACCTTGCCGATGTAGTCGGAGCCCTTGTAGTTCGCCGTCTCGTCCCAGTCGGCGATGCGCTGCACGTCGCGGTCGTTGATCCGCCCGATGTAGCCGATCACGTGCGAGGCGACCTCGCCGTACGGGTACTGGCGAAAGAGCCGCGCCTTGATCTCGACCCCGGGAAAGCGATAGCGAGCCACCGCGAAGCGCGCGACCTCCTCGTCGGTGAGCCGCGTGCGCAGCGGCATGCTCTCGAAGTTCTTCGATTCGTCGAGAAGCTTGCGAAAGCGCTTGCGGTCGCGTGGCTGGATGTCGACGATCGTCGCGAGCGCGTCGATCGTGGCGTCGAGATCGGCGATCTTCGACGGGGTCAGCTCGAGGGTGTACGCCGAATAGCTCTGCGCCAGCACGACGCCGTTGCGATCGGTGATGACGCCCCGATTCGGCGCGATCGGAATGATCGCCACGCGATTGGACTCGGCGAGCGTGCGGTAGTGCTCGTGCTGCACGACCTGAAGGTAGACGAAACGAGCGAAGAGTCCGGTGAAGGCGAGGAAGGCGAGTGCCGCGGCGACCACCAGGCGGCGGCGGAAGTGGAACACCTCGCGCTCGGCGTTGCGCATCTCGGCGCCGCCGAAGTGGGCCGCGCCGTCGTGGCGGCGCGACGCGAAGAGACGTCTCATCGGCTCATTCCGGCATCAGCGCACTACAGTTCGTTCGGTGAATGCGTCGGCCGCTGCGGCCGCTGCAACAGCACCGAGAGGATCGGCCACAGCAGCGCACCGACGACGGGCGAGACGAAGTAGCTCCAACCGGGAAACGGCGCGCCGCCCACGAAACGCACGAGCAGCACGAGCCCCGAGCAGAAGAGCAGCAGGACCGCGACCTGCGGCGCCTGCTGCCACAGCGGAAAGCGCAGCATGCGACGGCGGAAATACCCGGCGGCGTAGGCAAGCACGGCGTACGAGAGCGCATGCTGGCCGAACACCGTGGCGTCGGCAACATCCATCACCACGCCGAGCATCCAGGCCACTCCGACGCCGACATAACGCGGCTCCTGGATGCACCAGTAGAGGATCACCAGCATCAGGAAATCCGGTCGCAGGACGAGCGCCGTACCGGCGAGTGGCGCCACGTTCGCCATCAGCGCCAAGCCGGCGGTGAGCAGGATGAACCAGGGGTTCGCCTGCTTGAGGATTTCCTCGGGGCGCGCTGCGGAGAAGAGGTCAGCCACCGCGCTTCCCCTTGCCGCGACCCTTCTTGGCGGTGCCGCCGTCGTTGGGCTCCTCCGGTCGCGGCGGCGGCGGCGCGGCACCGAGCACGAGGAGGTGCGTGCTGCGATCGGGGCCGGCGAGCGGGGTCACGGTGATCTTCGCGAACATCTGACGCGCATCGCGATCGACGGCCTCGACGCGCGCGACGGCGAGCCCCGGCGGATACGTGCCGTCGATCCCCGAGGTGACCAGCCGATCACCCGGCCGGATGTCGGCATTCGGCGCCATGAAGCGCAACTCGGGCGGGCGCCCCGCGCCGGCACCGAAGAAGACGCTGCGCACGCCGCTGCGCTCGACCTGCACGGGCACCGCCTGATCCTTGTCGGTGACGAGCGTGACCTCCGCCATCGCCGGGAAGACCCGCGTCACCTGGCCGACGACACCGAGCGCATCGATGACCGCGTAACCGGGCTTGATGTCGGCGTCGCTGCCGCGGTTGACGAACACCTTCTGTGCGAAGGGATCACGGCCGGTGTAGAGCACCTCGACCGCCTTGGCCGAGCCGCCGTAGCCCTTGGCGAGTTCGAGCAGCGCGCGCAGGTTGGCGTTCTCGGTGCGCAGGCGCTCGGCATCGAGTGCCCCTTCGGTCTGCACCAGCAAGTCCTTCTGCAAGGCGGCGTTCTCGTCGGTCAACGCACGCTTGGACGCGAAGTAAGCGCCCGCCCACGCGAACGCCTCGCCGGGAAGCTGGACGGCGCGCTGGACCGGATAGAGCGCGACGCCGACGACCTGGCGGACCCCCTCGAGATAACGGAAACGCGTGTCGGCGAACATGAGGACGATCGAGAGCAGTCCGAAGAACGCGAGTCGCGCTGCCGGCGACGGGCCGCGATGGAAGAACGGCGGCGGATCCGCCGAGACGTGACGCATCACCAGCCGCGCCGTCTTTCGCGGCGGTCACGCATTGGATGTCGGCGCGGCGCGAAAGTGCCGTTCACGGCCTCGAAAATCAGTCGGTCGTGAAAATGGTCGCGAGCTTTTCCATGTTCTCGAGCGCCTTCCCGCACCCGCGCACGACGCAGGTGAGCGGGTCGTCGGCGACGATCACCGGCAAGCCGGTCTCTTCCATGAGGAGGCGGTCGAGGTCGCGCAGGAGCGCGCCACCGCCGGTGAGCACCATGCCGCGCTCGGCGATGTCGGCGCCCAGTTCGGGCGGCGTGCGCTCGAGCGCACTCTTCACCGCGGAGACGATGCTGTTGAGCGGATCGGTCAACGCCTCCAGGATCTCGTTGCTCGACACGGTGAACGAGCGCGGGATGCCCTCGGCGAGATTGCGCCCCTTGACCTCCATCTCCTTGACCTCGGAGCCGGGAAAGGCCGAGCCGATCGTCTTCTTGATGACTTCGGCGGTGGTCTCGCCGATCAGCATCCCGTAGTTGCGGCGGATGTAATTGACGATCGACTCGTCGAACTTGTCGCCGCCCACGCGCACGCTGCCCGAGTAAACCATCCCGCCCAGCGAGATCACGCCGACCTCGGTGGTGCCGCCGCCGATGTCGACGACCATCGAGCCCGTGGCGTCCGAGATCGGCAGGTCGGCGCCGATCGCCGCCGCCATCGGCTCCTCGATGAGGTAGACCTTGGAGGCGCCCGCACCCAGCGCCGATTCGCGGATCGCGCGCCGCTCGACCTGCGTCGAGCCGCAGGGCACGCAGATGATGATGCGCGGAGAGGGCGAGAACAGCCGCGAGTCGAGCACCTTCTTGATGAACTGCTTCAGCATCTGCTCGGTCACCGTGAAGTCGGCGATGACGCCGTCCTTCATGGGCCGGATCGCGGTGATGTTGCCCGGTGTGCGGCCGAGCATCTGCTTGGCGGCGAGCCCGACCTCCTGGATCACCTTCTTGCCGTTGGGGCCACCTTCCTGGCGAATCGCGACCACCGAAGGCTCGTTCAGCACGATGCCCTTGCCGCGGACGTAGATGAGGGTGTTGGCGGTGCCTAAATCGATCGCTAAGTCGCTGCCGAAATAGCCTTTGAAGAACTCGAACATGCGTGAATTCGCAGAAAAAGAAGCGGCGGGACGGCCAGCGACGGATCGGGCGCGCCATCGACCGCGTGCCGAGGCTCGGCCGCGGGCGTACCGCCCGGCGGAAGTGGATCGAATATGATAGCATCCAAGCCTCCTCCCCCGCACCGTTCTGCACTGATTCGACGCGGTTTTTGGCCCCTTGCGGGGTCTGCCCGGGCCGCCGCCAACGACCATGGCCCTGACGCTCGCCGACGTTGCCCGCATCGCCCACCTCGCCCGCCTCGAACTCGACGCGACCGAGGCGGAGGTCGTGCACGCCAAGCTGCAATCGATTTTCGCCCTCATCGACGCGCTCGACACCGCCGACACCAGCGGGGTCGAGCCGATGGCGCACGCGCAGGACCTCGCCATGCCGCTGCGCGACGACGTGGTGACCGAAACGGACCAGCACGCCGTCTTCCAGCGCGGTGCGCCGGCGGTCGCCGACGGCCTCTACCTCGTGCCGAAGGTGATCGAGTGAGCGGGCGGCCGCACTGCGAGGATCGCGTCCGGCCCGCAGGCCGCCGCGTGCCGATCGGGAGCAGGCCGTGGAGGTGACCGACGCCACCGTGGCCGAGGTGGTCGCCGCGCTGCGCACGAAGGAGGTGTCGAGCGTGGAATTGACGCGCGCGCTCCTCGCTCGCATCGAGGCGGCGCAGCCCCACCTCAACGCCTTCATCACCATCGATGCCGAAGGCGCGCTCGCGCAGGCGGCGGCCGCCGATGCGGCGCTGGCGCGCGGCGATGCGCCCACCCTTGCGGGCGTGCCGATCGCGCACAAGGACGTGCTGATGACCGCGAGCATGCGCACGACCTGCGGCTCGCGCATGCTCGCGAACTACACCGCGCCGTACGACGCGCACGTGGTGACCGGCCTGCGCGCCGCCGGCACCGTGCTCGTCGGCAAGACGAACATGGACGAGTTCGCGATGGGCTCTTCGAACGAGAACTCGTTCTTCGGCCCGGTGCGCAATCCGTGGAATGCCGCACACGTCCCGGGTGGGAGCTCCGGTGGCTCGGCGGCGGCGGTGGCAGCCCGCCTCGTTCCGGCGGCGACGGGTACCGATACCGGCGGTTCGATCCGCCAGCCGGCGTCGTTCACCGGCATTTGCGGCTTGAAGCCCACCTACGGGCTGTGCTCGCGCTACGGCCTCGTCGCCTATGCCTCGAGCCTCGATACGCCCGGCGTCTTCGCGCGCACCGCGCAGGACTGCGGCCTCATCCTCAATGCAATGGCGGGCCACGATCCGCGCGACGCGACGTCGCTGCCGCGCCCGCGCGAGGACTGCACGCGCGATCTCGCGCAGCCGCTCACCGGCCTGCGCATCGGACTTCCCCGCCAGTACTTCGGCGACGGCGTCGCGGCCGACGTGGCGCGCGCCGTCGACGCGGCACTCGATGAATTTCGCGCGCTCGGCGCGGTCACCGTGGCGATCGATCTGCCCAACGTCGGACTGTCGGTGCCCGTGTACTACGTGCTCGCCCCGGCCGAAGCGTCATCGAATCTCTCGCGCTTCGACGGCGTACGCTACGGTCATCGCGCCGCGCACTACACCGACCTCGTCGACATGTACAAGAAGTCGCGCGCCGAGGGCTTCGGCGCCGAAGTCAAGCGACGCATCCTCACCGGCACCTACGTCCTCTCGCACGGCTACTACGATGCGTACTACGTGAAGGCGCAGAAGGTGCGCCGGCTCATCGCCGACGATTTCACCCGTGCCTACGCGCAGTGCGACGTGCTCATGGGCCCGGTGACGCCGCGCACGGCGTATCGCCTCGGCGAGAACGCCGACGACCCGGTGCAGATGTACCTGGGCGACATCTTCACCATCGCCGGCAACCTGACCGGCACGCCTGGCCTCTCGATTCCCTGCGGCTTCGATCGCCAGGGCCTGCCGATCGGGCTGTTGATCCAGGGGCCGGCGCTGGCCGAAGCGAGGCTCCTCAACGTCGCGCACCGCTTCCAGCAGGCGACCGACTGGCATTCCCGGGCTCCGGGAGGGAATTCTTGAACAAAGAGACGCCGAGACGCAGAGCAAGATCAGGGTTTTCTCCGTGTCTTTGCGCCTCTTTGTGAAACCGACGCAATGAATGCCCGGGCTCCGGGAGGGAATTCTTGAACAAAGAGACGCCGGGACGCAGAGCAAGATCAGGGTTTTCTCCGTGTCTCTGCGCCTCTTTGTGAAATCAACGCCATGAACTGGGAAATCGTCATCGGTCTCGAGACGCACGCGCAGCTCTCGACCGCAGCCAAGATCTTCTCCGGCGCCTCCACTGCCTTCGGCGCCGCGCCCAATTCGCAGGCGGCGGCGGTCGACCTCGCGCTGCCCGGTGTGCTGCCGGTGCTGAACCGCGGCGCGGTCGAGCACGCGATCCGCTTCGGCCTCGCCGTCGGCGCGACGATCAACCGACGCAGCGTCTTCGCGCGCAAGAACTACTTCTACCCCGATCTTCCCAAGGGCTACCAGATCTCGCAGTTCGAGATTCCGGTGGTCGCGGGCGGCAGCATCGGCATCGTTTCGCCCACCCGCGGCGAGATGCGGGTGACGCTCACCCGCGCCCACCTCGAGGAGGACGCCGGCAAGTCGCTGCACGAGGATTTCCACGGCATGTCCGGCATCGACCTCAACCGTGCCGGCACGCCGCTCCTCGAGATCGTCACCGAGCCCGAGATGCGCAGTTCCGACGAGGCGGTCGCCTACGCGCGCACGCTGCACGCGCTGGTGCGCTGGATCGGGATCTGCGACGGCAACATGCAGGAAGGCAGCTTCCGCTGCGACGCCAATGTATCGGTGCGGCCACGGGGGCAGCAGGCATTCGGCACCCGCTGCGAGATCAAGAACCTGAACAGCTTCCGCTTCATGCAGGAGGCGATCGACCACGAGGTCCGCCGGCAGATCGAGCTCATCGAGGACGGCGGCAGCGTCGTGCAGGAAACTCGCCTGTACGACCCCGACCGCCGCGAGACGCGCTCGATGCGCAGCAAGGAAGACGCGCAGGACTATCGCTACTTCCCCGATCCCGACCTGCCGCCGCTCGTCATCGACGAAGCGTGGATCGACCGGGTGCGCAGCGAGATGCCCGAGTTACCCGAGGCGATGCAGCAGCGCTTCACGACGACTCACGCCCTCCCCACCAGCGACGCGCACGCGCTCACCGCGAGTCGCGAACTGGCGGCGTACTTCGAGACCGCCGCGAAAGCCGTTGCCGAGCCGAAACTCGCGGCGAACTGGGTGCTGGGCGAACTGGCGGCAGCGCTCAATCGCAGCGACCTCGACATCGGCCTAGCGCCGGTATCGGCCACCGCCCTCGGCGGCCTCCTGCGGCGCATCGCCGACGGCACGATCTCGGGCAAGATCGCCAAGGATGTCTTCGAGGCGATGTGGCAGGGCGAGGCGACCGGCGACGATGCGGCCGACGCGATCATCGCCGCGAAGGGTCTGCGGCAGATTTCCGACGAGGGCGCCATCGAGGCGATCGTCGACGACGCCATCGCCGCGCATGCCGCGATCGTCGCGGAGTTCCGTGCCGGCAAGGAGAAGGCTTTCAACGCGCTGGTCGGCAAGGTGATGGCGGCGTCGAAAGGCAAGGCGAATCCAGCGCAGGTCAACGCCGTCCTCAAGCGGAAGCTCGCCGGGTAGCGGCCTCCCCTCGCGTTATCGCTTCGCGACGCAGTCCGCGTAGGTCGTGTGCCCGTTCTCCTGCACGAACGCCGTATTGCCCTTGTTCCAGAAGACGATCGTTTCCGCCTTGTTGGCGTAGCGCGCGCCATCGGCGGACATCGCCTGCGGCAGCGTCATCTTTCGACCGTCCGGGAAGACGAGTTGCACGCGGCTCTTGCCGGTGTTGATGAAGACGGCCTCGATCGACGTCCCGCCGGCGCAGGTGAAGGTCGCCTCGACGCGCGCCGGAAGGCCGCTCGCCG
>JBDHRR010000015.1:0-45493 GCA_039807685.1 Burkholderiales bacterium | reverse complement strand
CGGCGCCGGCCCGCACCCGCTGGTGGCGCCGCGGCTCGTCGTGAGCGGATTCTCCGGCTCGCCTCGCTCGCGGGATTGACGCCAGCGTTGCACGGCGTTGAATTTCTTTTCGGCCGCGACCTGTCGTGCCGCAAGCCACGCCGGTGCGCTCGCTCGGCTACCATTCGCTCCCCATCCATCCCCGGCGCCCGGTCCACGAGACCCAAGGCGCGTCCTCACGTCACCCGGAAACCCCCATGACCCCAGGCTATCTGCGCCACCCTACGCTGTGCGGCGACACCCTCGTTTTCATCTGCGACGACGACCTGTGGCGCGTGAGCGCGCAAGGTGGCAGCGCCCAGCGGCTGACCGCGGGCCTGGGCGAGCCGTCGACGCCGGCACTCTCCCCCGACGGGCAATGGCTCGCCTTCGTCGGCCGCAACGAGCAGCATCCCGAGGTGTACCTCATGCCGGCGCAGGGTGGGCCGGCGCGTCGCATGACGTGGCTCGGCCCCGATGTGCAGGTGCGCGGCTTCACGCCCGAGGGACGCATCCTCTTCGTCACCACGCAGGGGCAGCCGTTCTTCCGCAATTACCGCGCGCATACGCTCGACGTCGCGGGCGGCCTGCCCCAACTCCTGCCGCTGGGCCAGGTCAACCACCTCGCCTACGGTCCCGGCAAGGCGATGGTGATCGGCCGCAATACCGCCGATCCGGCGCGCTGGAAGCGCTACCGCGGCGGCACCGCGGGACACCTGTGGATCGACGCCGACGGCAGCGGGGAATTCCGCCGCATGACGGAACTTGCCGGCAACGTCACGAGCCCGATGTGGCTCGGCGATCGCGTCTATTTCATCGGTGACGCCGAGGGGGTGGGCAACCTCTACTCGGTGACGCCCGCGGGCACCGACCTCACGCGCCATACCGACCACGGCGACTTCTACGCCCGCTTCGCGCAGACCGACGGCAAGCGCATCGTCTACCAGTGCGGCGCCGACCTCTGGCTCTACGACCCCGCGACCGATGCGACGCGCAAGCTGCCGATCGAGGTTCCGAGCGGCCGCGCGCAGGCCGCGCGCAAGTTCGTGAATGCCGGCGATCATCTCGGCGCCTTCCATGCCCATCCCGCAGGGCACAGCGTCGCGCTCGACGTGCGCGGCAAGCTCTTCACGATGGCGCTGTGGGAGGGTCCGGTGCGCCAGCTCGGCATGGCACAAGGTGCGCGCCACCGCCACGCGCAATGGCTCGCCGACGGCACGACGGTGGTGGCGGTGAGCGACGAGAGCGGCGAGGAGCGCGTGCAATCGTGGGCCGACGGCAGCACCCGCACGCAGCCGTGGGACGTCGGCCGCGCGATCACCATGAAGGCGGCGCCGCGCGGCAGCCTCGTCGCCATCGGCAACCACCGCAACGAGGTGCTCGTCGGCGATGTCGCGAGCGGCGAGTGCGCGGTGATCGACGCGAGCGAGCACGGACGCACCGAGGATCTCGCCTGGTCGGCCGACGGCAAGTGGCTCGCCTACACCTTCTGGACCGACGCGCGCCACGTCGCGATCAAACTCTACGGCATCGACGGCAGGACGGCCGTGCTCGCCACCGATCCCGAGTTTCGCGACTACGCGCCGGCGTTCGACCCCACCGGCAGATTTCTCTACTTCCTGTCGCTGCGCACCTTCGATCCGGTGTACGACGCGGTGCAGTTCGAGCTCTCGTTCCCGCGCGCCGCACGGCCGTACCTGGTGGCGCTGGCGGCGGATGCCGCGCCGCCGTTCGAACCCGCGCCGCGGGGGTTGGGCAATGGCGATGCCGAAGCGCGCAAGAAGGACGCGGCCGGCGCCGACGAGTCCGTCACGGTGCGCGTCGACGTCGCCGGGCTCGCGCGTCGTGTCGCGCCGTTTCCCGTCGTCGAAAATCGCTTCGGCCAGATCGCCGGCGTCGCCGGCAACAAGGTGATCTGGACGGTGCTGCCGATCGTCGGGGCGCACGGCCGCGGCGGTCATCCCGAGGGTCCGGGACGGCTCGAGCTCTTCGATTTCGCGACGTTGCGCGCCGAGACGATCGCCGACCGCGTCGACAGCTTCGATCTCGCCGCCGACGGGACGACGCTCGTCGTGCGCGACGGCAAGCGCCTGCGCGCGATCCCCGCCAATCGCAAGCTCGAAGGCGCCGAAGCGAAAGACAACACGCCGAGCCGCGCCACCGGCTGGCTCGATCTCGAGCGCATCCGCGCCGCGGTCGATCCCGGCGCGGAGTGGCGGCAGATGCTGCGCGAGATCTGGCGCCTGCAGCGTGACCATTTCTGGACGCCGGACATGTCGGGCATCGACTGGGACGCGATGTACGCGAAGTACGCGCCGCTGCTGCCACGGGTGGCCACGCGCGGCGAGCTCTCCGATCTCATCTGGGAGCTGCAGGGCGAGCTCGGCACCTCGCACGCCTACGAGATGGGCGGCGACCACCGCCGGCCGCCGCCGTGGACGCTCGGCCAGCTCGGCGCGACGCTCGCACTCGCTGCGGACGGCAACGGCTACGAGATCACCTCGATCGTCAACGGCGATGCGTGGGACCGGGGGGGCGACTCGCCGCTCAATGCGATCGGCGTGGCGGCGAAGGTCGGCGAGCGCATCGTCGCGGTGAATGGCCAGCCGGTGTCCGCGATGGTGCCGCCGCAGGCGCTCCTCGTCCACCAGGCGGGCGCCAAGGTCGAGTTGACGCTCGACGGTGCGCAGGGACGCCGGCAGGTGACGGTGACCACGCTCGCCGACGAGGTGCCGGCGCGCTATCGCGAATGGGTCGAGGCCAATCGCGCCTACGTGCACGCGGCGAGCGACGGTCGCGTGGGCTACCTGCACCTGCCCGACATGCAGTCGGCGGGCTTCGCCGAATTCCACCGCTATTTCGGCGGCGAGTGCGATCGCGACGCGCTCGTCGTCGACCTGCGCTACAACCGCGGCGGCCACGTCTCGCAGCTCCTGCTCGAGAAGATCGCGCGCAAGCGCACCGGCTACGACCTGTCGCGGTGGACGAAGCCGCAACCGTATCCCGCCGAAGCCGTGGCGGGTCCGGTGGTTGCGCTCACCAACGAGCACGCCGGCTCCGACGGCGACATCTTCTCGCACAACTTCAAGCTGATGGGACTGGGGCCGCTCGTCGGCACGCGGACCTGGGGCGGGGTGATCGGCATCTGGCCGCGGCATCGCCTCGTCGACGGCACCGAGACCACGCAGCCCGAATTCTCGTTCTGGTTCCGCGACGTGGGGTTCGGCGTCGAGAACTACGGCACCGATCCCACGATCGAGATCGACAACGCGCCGCAGGATGCGCGTGCCGGGCGCGATCGCCAACTCGAAGTGGCGCTGGCCACCGCGCTCGACCTCGCGGCAAAGGCGCCGTCCGGCGTCCCGGATTTCGGGGCGCGGCCGGTGCTGGCAGCGAAGGCGTTGCCGGCGCGGCGGCGGGGGGGATAGCGATCGGCGGGGCTTGCGGCAGACCCCCGGCGTCCACTGGCGCCCCGTCGATCGGGGACCCCCGGCCGTTTCGTGCATCATGACGCCGGACCCGCTGCCGCCATGGACGAACGCACCGCCCTTGCCGTGATCGCGCTGCGCGCGATCGAGACCACCGACCGCGAGCGCGTCGCCTGGACCGACGACGATCGCGCGTGGGCGACGCGGGCGGCGGCGGAGGTGGTCGGCCAGGACGCGGATCCGGCGCTGTTCATCGCCACCCGGGCGCGGCTCGCCGGCGAGCGGCTCGCGCAGCGCAAGGACGTGGTGCTGCGCTTCGCGCGCGGATGGCATTGGCGACCGTGGGTGGGCGTCGTACTCGCGCTCGGCGCCTTCGTCGTCGGTGTCGCGAGCAACCTCATCGGCGGCACGCAGCGGGTGAACATCCTCTACTCGCCCGTGCTGCCGCTCGTGCTGTGGAACCTCGCCGTGTACCTCGTGCTCGCGGCCGGCTTCGTCGTGCGCTACGGCGTCGCGGGGTCGCCCGGGCCGCTGCGTCGCGCGGTCGTGTGGCTCGCCGGCAGCGCACGGCGCGTGCGCCGCGGCCGCGACGATACCACCGCCCGCGCGCTCGTCGCCTTCGCCGACGACTGGATCGCCCGCGCCGGACCACTGTACGCGATGCGCGCGGCGCGTCTCCTGCACCTCGGCTCCGCGGTGCTCGCGCTGGGCGTGATCGCGGGCCTGTACGTGCGCGGCCTCGGCCTCGAGTATCGCGCGACCTGGGAGAGCACCTTCCTCGATCCGGCCGCGGTGCGGGCGATCGTCGCCGCGTTCTACGCGCCCGGCGCCTGGGTGACGCGGCTCGCCGTTCCCGACGTCGCGCAGGTCGCCGCGATCCGCGCGCCGGCGAGCGAGAATGCCGCGTTGTGGCTCCACCTCATGGCGGCGACCCTCGCGGTGGTCGTCGTGGTGCCGCGGCTCCTTTTGGCCGCGCTGTCGGCGGTGATCGAACGCCATCGCGCGCGCCACCTCGTCGACGACTTCGCCGATCCGTACTTCGCCCGGCTGCTGCGCGGCTTCACCCACGGCCCCGTCGTCGTCGATGCGGTGCCGTACAGCTTCGCGGTGGCCGCCGATGCCGAGGCGACGCTCGCCTTGCTCGTCGCGCGCTCGCTCGGCGGCAGCGTGCGCGTGCGCGTGGCGCCGGCGGTCGCCTACGGCGGCGAGGCGGTCGCTCCCGCCGTGCCGAAGGGCAGCGCGCATCCGGTGCTGGCGCTCTTCAATGCCACCGCCACGCCCGAGCGCGAGACGCACGGCGCCTTCCTCGCCACGCTGGCCGCACTCGGGCGGCCGCTGGCGGTCGTCGTCGACGAGGCAACGCTCGCCGCACGGTTCGCCGACGACGCGCGTCGCCGCGACGAGCGCCGCGCGCTGTGGACGGCGTTTGCCGCGGAAGCGGGGCACGGCGTCGTCTTCGTCGACCTTGCGCACCCCGACGTCGCCGCCGCCGAAGCGGCCTTCGACCAGGCGCTCGCGTAATCCGCGCCGCCGCCCGCCCGCATGGCCACCATCACGCTGAGCCTCGTCTCGCACACCAACGCGGGCAAGACCACGCTCGCGCGCACGCTCCTCGGCCGCGACGTGGGCGAGGTGCGTGATGCGCCGCACGTGACGACGCTCGCCGAGAGTTTTCCGCTCGTCGAGACCGCCGACAGCGACGCGCTGCTCCTCGCCGACACCCCCGGCTTCGGCGACAGCGCTCGGCTCGCGCGACGCCTCGGACAGGAGGGCAACCCCGTCGGCTGGTTCCTCACCCAGGTGTGGGATCGCTTTCGCGACCGTGCGTTCTATCTCACGCAACTCGCGATGCGCAACGTGCGCGACGAGGCCGACGTCGTCCTCTATCTCGTCAATGCCGCCGAGGATCCCGCCGATGCCGGCTACCTCGGACCCGAACTCGCGGTGCTCGCCTGGGTGCAAAAGCCGGTGCTGGTGCTCCTCAACCAGACCGGGGCGCCGCGCGCACCTGCTGCCGAGGCTGCGGAGGCGGCGCGCTGGCGGGCTGCGCTCGCCGGCCACCCGCAGGTGCGCGACGTCCTCGCGCTCGATGCCTTCACCCGCTGCTGGGTGCAGGAGTTCGCCCTCATCGAGGCGATCGGGAAGTGGATGCCGGCGGACAAGGCGACGGCGTTCGCGCGCCTGGCACAGGCGTGGCGCGCGCAGCGTCTCGCCACCTTCGATGCCGCGATCAATGCGATCGCGCGACCGGTGGCTGCCGCGGCGTGTGCCCGCGTGGTCGTTCCGCGTCCCGCGATGCTGCGTCGCCTCGGTGCGGCGATCGGCATCGGCAGCGATGCTGTCAAGACGGAGGAGACGCGCGCCGCCGCCATCCTCGCGCGCGATCTCGCGGCCGATCTGCGCACCGCGATGGACGCGCTCATCGCCATCCACGGCTTGAGCGGCCGTGCCGCCGCCGACGTCGAGGCGCGTTTCGAGCGCGACGTCGCGCGCGAGGGTCCGGTCGACGAGGGTAAGGCGGCAGCGATGGGCGGTGTGCTCTCCGGCGCCGCCGCCGGGCTCGCCGCCGACATAGCGTCGGGCGGGCTCACCTTCGGCGCCGGCATGCTCACCGGCGCGGTGCTGGGTGCGTTGGGCGGCGCCGGCGTTGCCCGCGCGGTGAACGTCGCCCGCGGCCAGACCGACGATACGCTGCGCTTCGACGACGCCTTCCTGCTGCGGCTCGTCGAGGTCATGCTGCTGCGCTATCTCGCCGTCGCGCACTACGGTCGCGGTCGCGGTGACTACGAGGAGCGCGAATCGCCCACCTTCTGGCGCGAGCACGTGCAGCAGGCAGTGGACGCGCGTCGCGGCGAGTGGTCGGCGGCACTCACCGCGCGCGACGAGGCCGCCGATCCCGAGCGCGTTGTCGAGCGCCTCGTCCCGCTCCTGCGCGAGACGACGCTATCGCTCCTCGCGACGTTCTATCCCGGCGCGCGGATCGACCTGCCGGCGACTGCGGCAAGTGCGCCGGCGGAGGAGGGTGCGCCGTGAGCGCAGCGGGCACCCCCGTCGAAGCCCGCTTTCGGCTGCGGCTCACCCGCAGCGGCGAGATCGTGCTCGGTCCCGGCAAGGTGGACCTTCTGGAGGCGATCGCGCGTACCGGTTCGATCACCGCGGGCGCGAAGGAGCTTGGCATGTCGTACCGTCGCGCGTGGATTCTGGTCGATACGATGAATCGCAATTTTCGCGAACCGCTCGTGGTGGCCGGCGCCGGCGGCGCGCATGGCGGCGGCGCGGTGCTCACCGCGTTGGGATCCGAGGTCGTCACCCGCTACCGGCGCATCGAAGCCGCGGCAGCGCGCGCCGCCGCTGCCGACCTGCGCCGGCTGAAGACGCTCGCCGGCGGCGCGGGACCGGCGTGACGCGCCGCTTTCCGGCGCGGCGGATGAGTCCGGGAGCGGCCCGCCCGCAGCCGGTGCGCGGAGTGGCGGCTCGCGGCTGACCGTGACGTGCGTCGTATTCGAGTGTATATTGCGCACACCGTGATATCCGCATGAATACGACGTGCGCCTTCTCGCCGTTCTCGCTCTCGCCTTCGTCACCCAGGCGCTCGCCGCGCAGGAGATCGTCGTGTCCGCCGCGGCAAGCCTCACCAATGCCTTTCGCGACCTCGGCAAGACATTCGAGGCAACGCACCCCGGTGCCCGGGTGACGTTCAACTTCGCGGCGTCCGACGTCCTCGTCACGCAGATCGCCAAGGGCGCGCCGGCCGACGTCTTCGCCTCCGCCGACCAGGAGGCGATGAATCGCGGCGAGGCGGCCGGCGCGATGCTTCCGGGCACGCGCCGTGACTTCGCGGCCAACGCGCTGGTGCTGGTGGTGCCGGCCGCGGCTACGCCGCCCGCGGCGCTTGCCGACCTCGCGACCGAGCGCTTCCGCAAGGTGGCACTCGGCAGTCCGCAGACGGTGCCGGCCGGCCGCTATGCGAAGGAAGCGCTCGCTGCCGCGAAGCTCTCGGCGCCGCTCGAGTCGCGGCTCGTCTTCGCGCAGAACGTGCGTCAGGTGCTCGACTACGTCGCCCGCAGCGAAGTGGAGGCGGGATTCGTCTACGCGACCGATGCGGCGATCATGCCGGACAAGGTGAAGGTCGCCTTCGACGTGCCCACGCCGACACCGGTGCGCTATCCCATCGCGGTGGTCAAGGATTCGAAGCACCCCGACCTCGCGAGGGCATTCGTGGCGCTGGCGGCGAGCGACGCCGGCCAGGCGGTGCTGCGCAGGTACGGCTTTCGCGCGCCGTGACGGTCTGCTCGCCGCGCCCGGCAGCCCTGGCATCTTGGCGCGTGGGGGCCCGTCACGCGACGCGGCGCACCTTGCAGCGCCACATCAGGGCAACTCCGATGCCCAGCGCCGGTAGCGGCTGACGCCCTCCACCGATCATGGATGCCGCCCTCGTCCCCCTCCTGCTCACACTCAAGGTCGCCCTCTGGGCCACCTTCTTTGCCGCCATCCTCGGCGCGGCGGCGGGGCTCCTGCTCGCGCGGGTGCGCTTTCCCGGGCGCGACGCCGTCGATGCGCTCTTGCTGTTGCCGATGGTGCTGCCGCCCACCGTGCTGGGCTACTACCTCCTGGTCGCCTTCGGCCGCGGCAGCGCGCTCGGCCGCTGGCTCGAAGGCAGCCTCGGCATCGAGCTCATCTTCACCTGGCAGGGTGCGGTGGCGGCGGCGACCGTCGTTGCCTTCCCGCTCGTCTTCAAGGCGGCGCGCACCGCCTTCGAGGCGGTCGATCGCAATCTCGAGAACGCCGGGCGCACGCTGGGCTACGGCGAGTGGACGGTCTTCGTGCGCGTCTCGCTGCCGCTCGCCTGGCGCGGCATCGTCGCCGGCGCGATGCTCGCCTTCGCCCGCGCCATCGGTGAATTCGGCGCCACGCTGATGGTCGCCGGCAACATCTCGGGCCGCACGCAGACGATGTCGATCGCGATCTACGAGGCGGTGCACGCCGGCGACGACGCGCTCGCCAACGTGCTCGTACTGATCGCCTCCGCCGTGTGCATCGTGCTCCTGGTGGCGGCGAGTCACGCGGTTCGCCGCGGGCGCAGTCGCATCGTGCCGTTGTGACGCCGCGCCGCCGCGCCGCGTCGCCCGGGGCGCCGTAGACTCGCGCGATGCGCTTCGACATCGACATCGGCAAGACGGTCGTCGCCCAGGGTCGCCGCTTCGCGCTGGCGGCCCGCTTCACTGCCGAGGTCGAGCGCCTCGCGCTCTTCGGCCCGTCGGGCTCCGGCAAGTCGCTCACGCTCGCCTGCATCGCCGGACTCGTGCGGCCGGACCGTGGCCGCATCGCCATCGACGGCGAGGTGTGGTTCGATGCCGCGCGCGGCGTCGACGTGCCGGCGCGCGAGCGGCGGGTGGGCTTCGTCTTCCAGGACTACGCGCTCTTCCCGCACCGCACCGTCGAGGAGAACGTGGCGGCGGCCGACGACCGCGGGTATCCGCGACGGCGCAGCGCCGCGCGCCGGAGCGAGATCGAGGCGCTGCTTGCCACCTTCGGGCTTGCCGACCTGCGTGCGAGCTATCCCGAGCAGCTCTCCGGCGGCCAGCGGCAGCGCGTGGCGCTCGCCCGGGCGCTCCTCGCCAAGCCGCGACTGCTGCTCCTCGACGAGCCCTTTGCGGCGCTCGACACGACGCTGCGGGAGCGGCTGCGCGGCGAACTCGTCTCGGTGCAGCGGCGCTTCAACGTGCCGATGCTCTTCATCACGCACGACCCGGACGATCTTGCCGAGTGCGCGCAGCAGGTGGTGGAGATCGCCGACGGGCAGGTGGCATCGCCGTCGTGAAGCCGTGGCCGGCCGCGGGCGGCGTCCTGCGGCATCATCCGGGCATGTCAGCCCTCGCCGCTCCCCCGCCTCCTCCCGACCTCGTTGCCGCGCTCGTGCGCATGGACCTGCTGCACAGTGGGGAGCGCGCGCCGATGACGCCGCTCACCGGCGGGGTGTCGTCGGACATCTGGCGCGTCGATCTGCCCGGCCGCACGATCGCCGTGAAGCGGGCGCTGCCGCAACTCAAGGTGGCGGCGGAGTGGATCGTCCCTGTCGAGCGCAGCGTGCACGAGTGGGACTGGTATTCGCTCGTCGACGAGCGCCTGCCGGGCGCCTGCCCGCACCCCATCGCCCGTGACGAGGCGAGCAACCTCTTCGCGATGGACTTCCTGCCCGCCGAAACCTATCCGCTGTGGAAGGCGCAGCTCCTGGCCGGCGCGGTGGACGTCGCGGTGGCCCGCGCGGTGGGCATGACGCTGGGTCGCATCCATGCGCTGGCCGCGGGAGATGCGAACGTCGCGCGGCGGTTCGCCACCGACGATCTCTTCCACGCGCTGCGCCTCGAGCCGTATCTGGAAGCGGCGGCACGGGCGCATCCCGATCGGGCCGACGCGATCCTCGCGATTGCCGCGACGACCGCCGGCACCAGGCGCACGCTGGTGCACGGCGACGTGAGCCCCAAGAACATCCTGGTCGGCCCCGCGGGACCGGTATTCCTCGACGCCGAGTGCGCGTGGTACGGCGACCCCGCCTTCGATCTCGCCTTCTGCCTCAACCACCTGCTCCTGAAGACGCTGGCGCGCCCCGATCGGCGCGATGCGCTGGCGGCGGCGTTTGCGGCGCTCACCGACGCCTATGCGGCGGCGGTGACCTGGGAGCCCGCGGCAGAAGTCCTTGCCCGCACCGGCGCCTTGCTGCCCGCGCTCTTCCTCGCCCGTGTCGATGGCAAGTCGCCCGCCGAATACCTGCGCGACGAGCGCGACCGCAGCCGCGTGCGCGCCGCCGCGCGCGACTGGCTTGCCGGGTCGCGCACCACCCCCGGGGTGCTCCTCGCCGACTGGCTCGCCCGGTAGCCCCGCGCCCCCGTGCTACCGTAACGCCATGGATTTCGCCTTCGTCCTCGACCCGCTGCCCGAACTCAAGGCCTACAAGGATTCGAGCGTCGCCATGATGCGCGAGCTCGCGCGTCGCGGCCATCGCCTCTTCGCACTCGAGCAGCGCGACCTCCTCTGGGACGAGGGCCGCGCCTCCGGCCGCGTCCGCGCGCTCGACGTCACCGCCGACGATCACGACTGGTACCGCGCCGGCGAGCCGGAGCGGCGCGAGCTCGCCTCGTTCGGCGCGGTGATCATGCGCAAGGACCCGCCGTTCGACATGGAGTACGTCTACTCGACGTACCTCCTCGAAGCGGCGCAGCGCACCGGCGCGCGCGTCTTCAACCGGCCGCAGGCGATCCGCGACAACAACGAGAAGCTCGCCATCACCCGTTTCCAGCAGTTCATGGCGCCGACCCTCGTCTCCCGCGACACGTCGCTGGTCAGCGAATTCATCGACCGCCACGGCGACGTGGTGGTGAAGCCGCTCGACGGCATGGGCGGCACCTCGATCTTCCGCGTGAGCGAATCCGACCCCAACCGCAACGTGATCATCGAGACGGTCTCGCAGCACGGCACCACGACGGTCATGGCGCAGAAGTACCTGCCGGAGATCATGGACGGCGACAAGCGCATCCTGCTGATCGGCGGCGAGGTCGTCCCCTATTGTCTCGCCCGCATCCCGAAGCCGGGCGAGACGCGCGGCAATCTTGCAGCCGGCGGGCGCGGCGAGGCGCGCCCGCTGACCGCCCGCGATCGCGAGATCGCCGAGGCGGCAGCACCCATCCTGTGGCGCGAGGGTCTCCTGGTGGTGGGCCTCGACGTCATCGGCGGCTCCCTCACCGAGGTCAACGTGACCTCGCCCACCTGCTTCGTCGAGATCACGCAGCAGACGGGTTTCGACGTGGCGGGGCTCTTTGCCGATGCGCTGACCCGCGCGGTCGTGTGACAATGGCGCCCGCCGCCTTGCCCCCGCCCGGTACAGGGTTCCTAAGCCGACGTTAAGCCCACCCGGCTATACGTGACCTTTTGGTCACGGAGCCGACGATCATGACGCACGCCATGCCCCTTCCTTCGCGCCTTGCCCGCGTGCTCGCGGCGGCGGCGCTGGCGTGGTCGCTGGGGGCCGCCGCCACGACTCCGTCGCCCGCGCCGCCCGCGGCCGCCCAGGGCAACGATGGCACCGTCACCAAGCCCGCCGCCACCGCACCCGCCGACGGAACCTGGTCGCACGCCTATGTCGCCTTCGGCGGCACGCCCAAGTACGGGAAGGACTTCAAGGCCTTCGACTGGGTCAATCCCGATGCGCCGAAGGGCGGCACGCTCTACTTGGGCAACCCCGACCGCCGCACGAGCTTCGACAAGTTCAATCCGTTCACGCTGAAGGGCAGCCCGCCCACCGGCGTGTCGATCCTGATGTTCGAGTCGCTCGCGGTGCGTTCCGGCGACGAGCCCGACACCATCTACGGCCTCCTCGCCGAAGGCATCAAGGTTGCGCCCGACAAGTCGTCGGTGACCTTCCGCATCAATCCCAAGGCCAGGTTCTACAACGGCGATCCCGTCACCGCGGCCGACGTCAAGTACTCGTTCGACATGCTCACGAGCAAGGGTGCGGCGCCCGCCGTGCGCGCCTCGCTCGACAAGGTGAAGTTCGGCGCGATCCTGGACGAGCGGACGATCCGCTTCGACCTCGAGGAGCGCACCGACGACAACGTCTTCATCATCGCCGGCATCCCCGTCTTCTCGCCCAAGTGGGGCCTGGGGGCGGACGGCAAGCCGAAGCCGTTGGACCAGATCGTCACCGAGTACCCGATCACCACCGGGCCGTACACGATCGAGCGCACCGACTCCGGCCGCGGCATCGAATTCAAGCGCAACCCCGATTACTGGGCGCGCGACCTGCCGGTGCGCAAGGGCATGTTCAATTTCGACCATGTCGTCTATCGCCTCTACCGCGACCGCGCGGTCAGCATGGAGGCATTCAAGGCCGGCGAATTCGACCTCCTGCAGGAATTCGTCGCCTCGCAGTACGTGCGCGGCCACGACGGCGCCAAGTGGCGCGACGGGCGCATCGTCAAGAAGACGTTCAACTACGGCATGGGCCAGGGCTTCCAGGCGTACCTCCTCAACCTGCGCCGGCCGATCTTCCAGGACATCCGCGTCCGCGAGGCGCTCGACTACACCTACGACTTCGAGAAGATCAACCTCTACGGCTTGCGGTACCGTGCGTACAGCCTCTTCTCGAATTCCGATTTTGCCGCCAAGGGCCTGCCGAGCGAAGGCGAGCTGAAGCTCCTCGAGCCCTTCCGCGACAAGCTGCCCCCCGCGGTCTTCGGCGAGCCGTACAAGCCGCCGCGCACCGATACGGGCCCCAATGCGCTGCGCGAGAACCTGAAGAAGGCGCGCAAGCTCTTCGAGGAAGCCGGCTGGACCATCGGCGACGACGGCGTGATGCGCAATGCCAAGGGCGAGCCTTTCGAGTTCGAGTATCTGGAGACGCAGGGCGGCTCGCAGTTCCGCAACGTGATCTGGGCGCGCAACCTCGCGAAGCTCGGCATCAAGCTCAACGTGCGCAACGTCGATTTCGCGCTCTACCGCAAGCGCCTCGAGAATTTCGATTTCGACGTCGTCACCATCCGCACCCCCGACTTCACGATTCCCTCGGCGCTCGACTACACCGAACTCCTCGGCTCGAAGGCCGCCGATACGCCGGGCTCGGGCAATTTCCGCGGCCTGAAGAACCCGGCGGTCGACGCCATGCTCGAGGCGATGAACAACGCGAAGACCTACGACGAGTTGCGCGACGCGGCGCGCGCCCTCGACCGCATCGTGATGCAGGGCCACTACCAGGTGCCGCAGCTCTTCTCGGGGGGCTACCTCATGTCGTACTGGAACAAGTTCGGCATTCCACCGGTGCCCAAGTACTACACGACCGACGAGAGCGGCGACCTGCCGGTGTGGTCGGTCGCCACCTGGTGGATGAAGGATCCCGCTGCGCGCAAGCCGCAGTCGTGACCCGCCGGAGCCTGCGCACCTCATGAGCCATTCGCCGACCGCGCACCGTATCCTGCGCAGTTCCCCGGGTTCCGCACGATGCTGAGCTACATCGTCAAGCGGCTGCTCCTCATGATCCCGACGCTCATCGGGGTCCTGACCGTCACCTTCGTCATCATCCAGTTCGTTCCCGGCGGCCCGGTCGACCAACTCGTCGCCGAGATGCGGGGTGTGGGCGGTGGCGAAGGCGCACGCGCCGCCCGCTCCAGCAGCCGCGACCTCGACGCCAAGCAGATCGAGGAGATCAAGAAGCTCTACGGTTTCGACAAGCCGCCTTTGACCCGCTACTTCGAGATGATGGGGAGCTTCGCCCGCTTCGATTTGGGCCGCAGCTTCATGCACAACAAGGACGTCTGGCAGCTCATCAAGGAAAAGCTGCCGGTGTCGATCAGCCTCGGACTGTGGACGTTCCTGCTCACCTACCTCGTGTCGATTCCGCTGGGGGTCGCCAAGGCGGTGCGCGACGGCAGCGCCTTCGACACCGCCTCGACACTTCTCGTGCTCGTCGGCTACGCACTGCCCGGCTTCGCGCTCGGCGTGCTCCTCATCGTGCTCTTCGCCGGCGGCACCTTCTTCGACTGGTTCCCGCTGCGTGGTCTCACCTCGGACAACTGGGCGACACTTTCGTGGCCGGCGCGCATCAAGGACTATTTCTGGCACCTCACGCTGCCGCTCATCTGCTATGCGATCGGCAGCTTCGCGATCGTCACCATGCTCACCAAGAACACCTTCGTCGAGGAGATCCGCAAGCAGTACGTGCTGGTCGCCCGCGCCAAGGGGCTCTCCGAGCGGCGCGTGCTCTACAAGCACGTCTTCCGCAATGCACTCATTCCGATCATCACCGGCTTTCCGGCCGCGCTGGTCGGTGCCTTCTTCGCCGGGTCGCTGCTCATCGAGACGCTCTTCTCGCTCGACGGCATCGGGCTCCTCTCGTACGAATCGATCGTGCGCCGCGACTATCCGGTGGTGATGGGCACGCTCTTCCTCTTCACGCTGATCGGCCTCGTGGTGAAGCTCGTCGGCGATCTCATGTACGTCGCGGTCGATCCACGCGTGCAGTTCGGCGCGGCGGGGAAGTGATGGTGGCGGACGCGCAGCGGGATGAAGCGGCGGCCTGCGCGGGGGTTGCCACCGCATGAGCGCCCTCATCGACAACGATCCGATCCGCGACGTCGACTCGCTGCCCGGTGCCGCGCCGTCGCCATCGCCGACCTCGCTCTCGCCCAACCAGCGGGCGTGGCGTCGCTTCAAGCGCAACCGCCTGGGCTTCGTCTCGCTCATCATCTTCGCGACGATGCTCATCGTTGCGACCTTCGCCGAGTTCGTCGCCAACGACCGGCCGCTCGTCGCCCGCTACGAGGGCCAGTGGTTCTTCCCGGTGGTCAGCAATCCGCCGGAGACCACCTTTGGCGGCGACTTCCGCACCGCGACCGACTGGCACGATCCGTTCATCGCCGACAAGTTCGCGCGCGACGGCAACTTCAAGGTCTTCACGCTGATCCCCTACGGTGGGCAGAGCGTGAATTACTTCGACCCGACACCGGCGCCGGCGCCGCCGTCGGCGATGAACTGGCTCGGCACCGACGAGGCGGGGCGCGACATGATCGCGCGCCTCATCTACGGCTTTCGCATCAGCGTGTGGTTCGGCCTCGCCCTCACCGCCGTCGGCGTGCTGCTCGGCATCCTGACCGGCGCGATCCAGGGCTATTTCGCGGGTCGCGTCGACCTCACCGCGCAGCGACTGATCGAGATCTGGAATGCGATTCCCGAACTCTACCTCCTCATCATCATCGCCTCGATCTTCGAGCCGTCGCTTTTGCTCCTCCTCGTCGTGCTCGGTGCCTTCGGCTGGATCGGGCTCTCCGACTACGTGCGCGCCGAGTTCCTGCGCAATCGTACGCTCGAATTCGTGAAGGCGGCACGCGCGATGGGACTCACCAACACGCAGATGATCTGGCGCCACGTCCTGCCCAACTCGATGACGCCGGTCATCACCTTCCTGCCGTTTCGCATGAGTGCCGCGATCCTCGCCCTCGCCTCGCTCGATTTCCTGGGGCTTGGGGTCACCACGCTGCCGTCGCTGGGCGATCTCCTGCGCCAGGGCAAGGACAACCTCGATGCGTGGTGGATCTCGGTGCCGACCTTCCTCGTGCTCGTCATCACGCTGCTGCTGCTCACCTTCATCGGCGAAGCGGTGCGCGACGCCTTCGATACGCGCAAGTCCTGACCGCCATGGCCCAGACGAATCCTTCTGCCGCCGCTACGCCTCTCCTCGAGGTCGATCGCCTGTGCGTCAACTTCGGCGCGTCGCGCGTCGTCGACGGGGTGTCGTTCGCGATCGGCAGCGGCGAGAAATTCGCGCTGGTCGGCGAATCCGGCTCGGGCAAGTCGGTGACCGCGCTGTCGATCCTGCGCCTCCTGGAGACGGCGTCGTACCAGGGTGCGATCCGCTTCAACGACGAGGATCTCCTGGCGAGGAGCGAGCGCAAGATGCGCAGCGTGCGCGGTCGCGACATCGCGATGATCTTCCAGGAGCCGATGACCGCGCTGAATCCGCTCTATACCATCGGCAACCAGATCGGCGAGGTCCTCGAAACGCACGAGGGCCTGCGCCCGAACCAGGCGCGCGGCCGCGCGATCGAACTCCTCGCCCGTACCGGCATCCCCGAGCCGGGGACGAAGGTCGACGCCTACCCGCACCAGCTCTCCGGCGGCCAGCGCCAGCGCGCGATGATCGCCATGGCGCTCGCCTGCCGGCCGAAGCTCCTCATCGCCGACGAGCCCACCACCGCGCTCGACGTGACGATCCAGGTGCAGATCCTCGCCCTCCTCGACGACCTGCAGCGCGAATACGGCATGGCGATCCTCTTCATCACGCACGATTTGAATCTCGTGCGCCGCTTCACGCATCGCGTGGGCGTGATGGAGAAGGGGCACCTGGTCGAGCAGGGGAACACCCGCGAGGTCTTCGCGCGTCCGCAGCATCGGTACACGGTGAAGCTCATCAACAGCCGGCCCGAGCGGCTCATCACGCCGGTGCCGGCTGGCGCACCGGTGCTGGTCGCGGCCCGCGACGTGAACGTCGACTTCACGAGCAGCCGCGGCTGGTTCGCGAAGGACGTCTTCCACGCGGTGCGCGATGCGACCTTGCAGTTGCAGCGCGGCGAGACGCTCGGCATCGTCGGCGAGTCCGGCTCGGGCAAGACCACGCTCGGCATGGCGCTCCTCGCGCTGCAGCCGATCGCCGGCGGCGCGGTGGTCCTCGACGGCACGCGCATCGACGACGCCGGCCGGGCCGCATTGCGCGCGATGCGCCGGCGCATGCAGGTCGTGTTCCAGGATCCCTTCGCCTCGCTCTCGCCGCGCATGACCATCGAGCAGATCGTCGGCGAGGGCGTCGCCCTGCACCTGCCGGAGTTGTCGAAGGACGAGCGTCGCGCGCGCATCGTCGCCATGCTCGCCGAGGTCGGCCTGTCGTCCGCGGCGGGTCTCACCGACGTCCTCTCGCGCTATCCGCACGAATTCTCCGGCGGACAGCGGCAGCGCATCGCCATCGCCCGCGCGGTGATCCTGCGCCCCGAAATCCTCGTCCTCGACGAGCCCACTTCGGCGCTCGACGTCTCGGTGCAGCAGCAGGTGCTAAGGCTTCTCGTCGACCTGCAGGCGAAGTACGGCATGAGCTACATCTTCATCAGTCACGACCTCGCCGTCGTGCGCGCGATGGCGCACCGCGTGCTCGTCATGAAGGATGGAAGGATCGTCGAAGAGGGCGAGGCCGAGGCGCTCTTCACCGCGCCGCGCGAGGCGTATACGCAGGCGCTCCTCGCCGCGGCGGGGGCGTAAGGGCCGCAGCGGACGGCGCGCCATCCGGCCCAGCGCGGCGCCGACCCACCCGACGTTCACGAAGACGAGGCTTCGATGCTGAAGGGAATCGATCCACTTCTCACGCCCGACCTGCTGTGGATCCTGGCCGCCATGGGTCATGGCGACGAACTCGCGGTGGTCGACGCGCTGCATCCCGCCGAGACGATCGCCCGCGCGACGGCGACCGGCAGGCTCGTCCGGCTCCCGGGCGTGACCATGGGCCGCAGCGTCGAAGCGATCCTCTCGGTGCTGCCGATCGACTCCGCACTGCCGGGCGCGATCCGGCGCATGGAGGTGGTCGGCGATCCGGGCGCGTGGCCCGCGGTTCACCTCGAGGTGCGGACGGTGGTGGAGCGCCACGCGCCGCATGCGCAGGCGCTGCCCGGTCTCGAGCGGTTCGCGTTCTACGAGGCCGCGCGCGCGGCCTTCGCGGTCGTCCAGGTGGGTGACGCGCGCCCTTACGGCAATTTTCTCCTGCGCAAAGGTGCGCTGCCGGCCTGACCGCGATGACGCCCTGATCCGCCGACGGCCCGGCACCCTGCGTGCTAACATCTTTCGCCCATGATCGGAGTGCTCATCCTCGCGCATGACGCGCTGCCCGACAGCCTCGTCGAGGCGGTCACGCACGTGCTCGGCGCGCGTCCGCCGCAGTTCGAGGCGTTCTCGGTCGCCGCCAGCGACGATCCGCTCGACCTCCTTCCGGCGGCGCGCGAAGCGGTGCGGCGCCTCGATACCGGCGAGGGCGTGGTCATCTTCTCCGACATCTGCGGCGCCACGCCCTGCAATCTCGCCGGAAGGTTGTCCGAATCCGGCCATATCGAGGTGATCTCGGGTGTCAATCTGCCAATGCTCGTGCGGGCTTTCACCTATCGCGCGCAGGGCATGGAAATCATGATCACCAAGGCCGTCTCCGGCGGGCGCGACGGCGTGCTGCACATCGAGCTCGATGCGGCCCATGCAACAGCGCGAGGTTGAGATCGTCAACAAGCTGGGCCTGCACGCGCGGGCCTCGGCCAAGCTCACGCAACTCGCAGCTCGCTACCGCAGCGAGGTCCAGATGTCGCGCAATGGCCGCAAGGTCAACGCGAAGAGCATCATGGGCGTGATGATGCTCGCGGCAGGCAAGGGGTCGAAGGTGCTGATCGAGATCGACGGGCCCGACGAGAACGACGCGATGGATGCCATCGTTGCGCTCATCGGCGATTATTTCGGCGAGGGACAATAAGGCGGTCGGTTTGCGGAACCAACGGCGGCGATTGGCGACCAATGGAGAATTGCGGCGCGTGACGTCCTGCGCGCGCCCCGTTTTCCCTGCCGAGGCGCCGCATGCAGATTCGCGTCGTTCCGATCAACAATCCCACGGGCCTGCATACCCGTGCTTGCGCGAGGATCGTGCAGATCGCATCGCGGTTCCGCTCGACGATCTTCCTGCGCGTGAAGGGCCGGCGCGTGAGCGCGCGCAGCATCGTCGCGGTGATGCTGCTCACCGCATCGGTCGGCGCCACCGTGCGCATCGAGGTGGATGGCCCCGACGAGGCGGCGGCGATGAAGGCGATCGCGGCCCTGTTCCACGACGGCTTGGGCGAACGGGGTTAGCCCCGGTCCTGCGGATGCGTCGCTGAATGGTCAGCTTCGCACTCAATGGCGTCGGCGTCTCCGGTGGGATCGCCATCGGACGCGCCCAGCTCGTCTCGCATGCGACCCTCGAAGTCGCGCATTACGCGATCGCACCAGCCCGGATCGACGCCGAGATCGCGCGCTTCGCGCATGCGGTCGACGAGGTCCAGCGGGAACTCGAAAGCCTGCGTGCCGGTGCGGTGGGCGTCGACGGCCCGAGCGAATTCGGTCCGTTCCTGCGCGTGCACTCGATGATCCTCGCCGACCCGGCGCTCTCCGAGGCTCCGAAAAAGACCATCGCCGAGCAAAGCTGTAACGCCGAGTGGGCACTTACTCTCCAGCTTGGCGCGCTGGTCGAGCAGTTCGATCAGATGGAGGACGCCTACCTGCGCGAGCGCAAGCAGGACATCGTCCAGGTGGGCGAGCGGGTCCTGAAACGCCTCCTCGGCAAGCCCGGTCCGCTGCCGGCCCTCGTTGCGGAGGAACAGACCGTGCTGGTCGCGCACGACCTGTCGCCCGCCGACGTGATCCAGCTCAAGCATCGGCACTACGGGGCATTCCTCACCGACATCGGCGGCGCCACGTCGCATACCGCGATCGTTGCCCGCAGCCTCAACGTGCCGGCGGTCGTTGCCACCCACAACGCGAGGCAGTTGATCCGCGATAGCGAACTCGTGATCGTGGATGGCGATGCCGGGGTGGTCATCGTCAATCCGGATCGGGCGGTGCTTGCCGAGTACCGGCTGAAGCAGACCGAGCTCGGTCTCGAGCGCCAGAAGCTCAAGCGCCTGCGCGGCAAGAAGGCGGAGACGATCGACGGTATCGCGATCGAACTCTGTGCCAACATCGAGCTCCCGGACGATCTCGCGCCCGCGCTCGAGAACGGCGCCGTGGGCATCGGCCTCTTCCGCTCCGAGTTCCTGTTCCTCAATCGTGAGGGACTGCCGTCGGAAGACGAGCAGTTCGAGGCGTACCGCACGGTGGTCGCGGGCATGAAGGGACAGCCGGTGACGATTCGCACCTTCGATCTGGGTGCGGACAAGCAGGCCGAGGGCCTGGCCGGCCTCGCGCGGGTCGCCGCCAACCCGGCGCTGGGGCTGCGTGCCGTGCGCTTCTGCCTCGCCGAGCCGCGACTCTTCCACACGCAGTTGCGTGCGCTGCTGCGCGCGTCGCACTACGGCAAGCTGCGCATCCTGGTGCCGATGCTGGCATCGAGTGCCGAGATCGATCAGACGCTCGCCGCGCTCGCCGCGGCCAAGGACAGCCTCGCCGAGCAGGGTGTGCCGTTCGATGCCGCCGTGGAGGTCGGCGGCATGATCGAGATCCCGGCTGCGGTCATCGCGATGGACCCCTTCCTCGCCAAGCTCGACTTCCTGTCGGTAGGCACCAACGACCTCATCCAGTACACGCTCGCGGTCGATCGTTCCGACGAAGCCGTCGCGCACCTGTACGATCCGCTGCATCCGGCCGTGGTGCGCCTTCTCGCCCAGGCGATCGCCACCGCCACCAAGGCCGGCAAGCCGATTGCCGTGTGCGGCGAGATGGCCGGCGAGATCGCGCTGACCCGGCTGCTGCTGGGCCTCGGCCTTCGTCATTTCTCGATGCATCCCGCGCAGCTTCTCGCCATCAAGCAGCGCGTGCTGACGAGCGAAGTCGCCGCCATGAAGTCGATCGTCGACCGCATCCGCCGCGCGCCGAGCGGCGACCGCGTCGCCTCGCTCGTCGACAAGCTCAACGCGCTGTAGGGCATGAGGTTGCTCGGGAGCGTCGCGTTTCGCGCTAGAATCATCACTCGCGCCGATTTGAACCAGCTTGCGGGCGCGGAAGTCACCGGTCGATCGATGGCTTCGAACAAATCCGGCTAAAGCGGCTCGCCCCAAGCCCCGTCGCCCGCGAACCCGCCCTGCCGAAGCTGGCGGTTCTCTCATTGCGGCCGTGTGCAGTGCCGGTTGCCGATCGCGCCGATGCCTTCGTTCTCCTCCACCACCGGCGGTGCCACGCCAGGCGCCGCGAGCACCGGCCGCTCGGTCGGTATCGTCGAGCCCAAGGTCGCCACCTTCACCGAGCCCTTGCAGCTCGCCTGCGGCAAGTGGCTCCCCAGCTACGACCTCGTCTACGAGACGTACGGCACGCTCAACGCCGACGCATCGAATGCCGTGCTCGTCTGCCACGCCCTCAATGCCTCGCATCACGTCGCGGGGTACTACGCGAAGGACGAGGGCAACGTCGGCTGGTGGGACAACATGATCGGGCCGGAGAAGCCGCTCGACACCACGCGCTTCTTCGTGATCGGCGTGAACAACCTCGGCAGTTGCTTCGGTTCCACCGGGCCGCTCAGCCGCAACCCCGATACCGGGCGCGTGTGGGGTGGTGACTTTCCACTCGTCACCGTCGAGGATTGGGTCGATTCACAGGTGCGCCTAGCCGATCGCCTCGGCATCGGACAGTTCGCCGCGGTGATGGGGGGCAGCCTGGGCGGCATGCAGGCGTTGGACTGGGCGATCCGCTACCCGCAGCGCGTGCGCCACGCGCTCGTCATCGCCGCCGCGCCGAATCTGTCGGCGGAGAACATCGCCTTCAACGAGGTTGCGCGGCAGGCGATCATCACCGACCCCGACTTCCACGACGGTGACTTCGCGCAGCACGCGACGTTGCCGCGTCGGGGGCTGCGCATCGCGCGCATGGTCGGCCACATCACGTACTTGTCCGACATGCAGATGGAGGTCAAGTTCGGACGCACGCTGCGCGACGGTCTCAACTACTCGTTCGCGCCCGAGTTCCAGGTCGAATCGTATTTGCGCTACCAGGGCGAGAAGTTCGCCGAGTATTTCGACGCCAACACCTACCTGCGCATCACCAAGGCGCTCGATTACTTTGATCCCGCGAAGCGGACCGACGGCAATCTCGCCGCCGCCCTTGCGCCCGCCCGCTGTCGCTTCTTCGTCGCCTCCTTCACCACCGACTGGCGCTTCCCGCCCTCGCGCTCGCGCGAGATCGTGAAGGCGCTGGTCGACCGCCGACACGACGTTTGCTACGCCGAGATCGACGCCCCGCATGGGCACGACGCTTTCCTGCTCGACGATCCGCAGTATCACGGGCTGGTGCGCGCTTACTTCGACACCGTCGCCTGGGACGCGAAGCATTCGACGTTCCGCTTCGGGGCCGACGTGCGGCGCAAGCTCGCCGAGCGCGAGCGGCAGGCCGGCCGCGCCGACTTCGCGCTCATCGCCGGCTGGCTCGCGCCGGGGGCCAACGTCCTCGACCTCGGTTGCGGCGACGGCAGCCTGCTCGCATATCTCGCGCGCGAGAAGAACGTCCACGGCTACGGCGTGGAACTCGCCGACGCGCGCGTCCTCGCCAGCGTGCACAACGGCATCAACGTCCTGCAGGGCGACCTGGAGACGGGTCTTTCCGGTTTCGACGACGCCTCGTTCGACTGCGTGATCCTCTCGCTCACGCTGCAGGCGATGCGGCGCACCGAGGAGATCGTCGACGAGATGTTGCGCGTGGGTCGCGAGGTCATCGTCACCTTCCCCAACTTCGGCCACTGGTCGCACCGCTGGCAGGTCCTGCGCGGGCGCATGCCGGTGTCGAAGGACCTGCCTTACCAGTGGTACGACACGCCCAACGTCCACCTGTGCACGGTGGCGGACTTCGACGCCTTCCTGCGCGAGAAGAAGTGCGTCGTCGAGAACCGCGTCATTCTCGCCGGCGGGCGCCAGGTCACGACGCTGCCCAACCTCCTGGGCGAGATCGCGGTGTACCGGTTCCGAAGGGGGTAGCGCGGCGTTTCCCTCCGCCGGTATGCACGTTCGCTTCGAACGACGCGGTGTGCGCCGCCCCATAACGAGCGGTCGCGGTCCCTCGTCGACGGGCATGCTAGACTAAGGCGGACTTAGTCCATGGAGCGAGGGTTTTCGCGATGAGCACCACCCGGCAAATCAACGTTCACGAAGCGAAGACTCACTTCTCACGTCTCCTCGAGGAGGTCGGCGCCGGCGCCGAGATCGTCATCGCCAAGGCCGGGAAGCCCGTCGCTCGTCTTGTTCCACTCGAACGGCCGCGACCGGTGCGACAACCGGGGTATCTCAAGGGCGAGCTCGAGGTACCGGATGACTTCGACGCGCCGCTACCCGACGCGATCCTGGATGCCTTTGCGGATGAGGGATGACGATCCTGCTCGACACCCAGATCTTCCTGTGGTTTCTCGCCGATTCACCGCGCCTGTCGCAGGCGGCACGCCGCAGCATTCGCGATGCAGCGGTGGTGAGCGTCAGTGCGGCGTCGATCTGGGAAGTCGCCATCAAGTCGGCGCTCGGCAAGCTGCGCATCGAGCCGACACGGGTGATGCGGGGAATCACCGCGAGCGGATTCGAGGAGTTGCCGGTGCTCGCGCGTCACGCGGTGCTCGTCGCGGCCCTGGCGCCGCATCATCGCGATCCCTTCGATCGGCTGCTCGTCGCGCAGGCGACGGCGGATTCGCTTCGCTTGCTCACGGCCGACGCACTGCTCGGCTCGTACGGCGACCCGGTCGAGGTCGTCTGACGAACTCTTGACCTACTTCACCGCCGCCCAGCCCTGGCCCGGATCGAAGCGGGTGATCGCCGCGGCGCGGCTCGCGGTTTCCGCCCCGAGGTCGCGCTGGAACACGACGCCGTCCTGGTTGACGAGGAACGTCATCACGCCGGTAGTGCCGTAGCGAGCCGGCCACCCGACGAGGGCGAAGCCTTCGGTCATGTGACCATTGAGTACGTAGCTGCGCGCACCGCCGGCCGCCGCGGAGCCTTGTCCGTGCAGGATGCGGAAGCGGTAGCCGTGATAGCCGTCCTTGAGGTCGGCGGTGTCGAGCAGGGGGCCCGCCGGGCTCGGCGCCTCGGTGCCGGACGTGGGCCAATAGAGCCCGTCGTGCTGTCCAGGTCGGCTGATGATCCGGCGCGCGTATTCGCGGGTGCCGTTACCGTTGCGATCGACCGCGGCGTATTCGCGCTGCGCATCGACGTACGCCTGCATCACGTTGATCGCCGCGAGTTCATTGCGCCCGATGCGACGGACCTGCATCTCGACCGCGCCGGCGGCGAGATCGAAGCGCCACCCGCCGCTACCCTGCACGACCGGCAGCGGGAGCGACCAGCCATCGGCCAGGATGAGGTGCGCCTGATCGCCGCGGCGTTCGATGCGATGTCCCTTGGCCCAGGCGGCGAGGAAGTCGGTGCGATCGCCTTCCGACGTGTCACCGAGCGGGAGGACCTTCGCGTAATTCGGACCCAGCGCGTGCTGCACTTCCGCATCGTCGTGGCGGGCGAGGCCGTCGACCAACGCGTCGAATGCGGCCTCGGGAGAGGCGAACGATGCCTGCGCGTGGGCGGAGATTGGCGCGAACAGCGTCGCCACCGCGAGCATCGCTGCCACGGCGAGCGTTCTCGTGCGCAAGGCGGCGCGCGTGCCTCGCGCAGCGCCGACGGGCACCTGCGCCACGTCATGCCTCGCGAGCATTCGTATCGAGTCGACGGCGACGATCATCGGCGCCTCGCTGCGGCGGCCGCGCCCGCGTTGCCGCGATTGATGTTTTGCGCCGCCGCAGCGCCTCCCACGTTGCCGCGATTGACGTTGCGTGACGCGGCCTGCTGCTGCATCGACTGCCGGCTGACGTTGCCGCGATCGATCTGCTGGCGCACCTGCTGCGGATTGCTGGCGCCGCGCAGCGCATTGTCGCGATTGACCTGATTCGCGCGATTCTGCAGGTCGGCGCGATTGGGCTGCGACGGGAACTGCTGTGTCGGCTGCCGATTGCCGGTTTGCGGCCGCGGCGCGTTCTGCACGCGGTTCTGCGCCTGCGCCCGATCGATCGTGCCGGCCCGGTCCTGGACCTGTCCGCGGTCGATGCTGGCCGCGCGATCCGGGACTTGTGGGCGGTTTGCTTCGGGCGGCCGGCCGGGAATCTGCCGGCGATCAATGGTCCCCGCGCGATCCTGCACTTGCCCGCGATCGAGGCTGGCCGCGCGATCGCGGGCGTTGCCGCCGACGCTCCCGGCGGGCGGGCGCTGCGGCAGGCTGTTGCGATCGACGTCCCGCAGCGCCTCGCGGCTCACGTTCTCGGCTCCCACGCGGTTCTCGACCGCCGCGCGCGCCTGGTCGCGCTGCAGGTCGCGTCCGCGATAGGCTTCCCGCGAGCGCGCATCACCGGCTGCGGACTGCACCCGGTCGCGCGTCGCGGGGCTGCGATACGGCACGTCGCGGCGATTGCGCGCATCGTGGCGCCAGTCGACGTTGCGATCACGCGAGTCGATCCGGCGATTGACGTTGATGTTGTTCCAGTGGTTCACGTTGACGTTGACGTTGTGCGTGCGCCAGTTCATGCCGCCCCACAGCGAATACGACACACCGACGCCGACGCCCCACCAGAAGCCCGCACTCGCGGCACTCCCCCAACCCCAGCCCCAGCGCGGCGGCGGAGGAAAGAAGAACGGCGGAAACGCGGGCGCCCACCAGGGCCCGAACGCCCACGCCGGGTTGTAGATCGGCACGAATACGACTTGTGGATTGGCCGGCGCGATGGTGATGATCTGCGCCGGCGGCGGTGGCGCATTGTTGACGATGATCGTCGTGGCCGGTGCAGGTGCGGCCTCCACGGTGACCACCTGCTGCTCGTTGCTCGCGAGGTTTCCTGCGCTCTTCGCCTTGGCGCGCAGGAACTGCACCGAGTTCATCACGTCTTCGGGCTGGTCGAGAAAGGCGTCGCCGAGATTGCGCACCCACTGTGGGCTTTCGCCGAACATGGCGAGCACCTCGGGAAAGGCGACGAGCGACTGCACGCTGGGATCCCAGGGCTTGTCCTGTACGGCACGCACGGCGGCGTCGCCCTGGAGACTGCGATTGGCGAACGCCCAGTCGACCGCTTGCGCGACGTCGGACGGATACGTCGCTGCCATCAGCGTTTGCGCGAGCAGCGCGTCGGGAAAAAGCGCGATCGGCGCCAGCATCTGGTCGAGCTCGTCCTGCGTGAAGGCCTTGGGCGCCTGGGCGCGCGCCGGCATGCTCGCCACGGCGAGCAGGGCAAAGAACACGAGGATGGCACGAAGGAGGCGCCGGAGCATCGGCGACAAGCCGGCGTGGAGCGACGACGGCGGCGCGAGTCTAGTCGATGCACTGCAGACACACAAGCTCCTGCTCCGCTCACCGGTTTGCGAAGGCGAGCAAACTGGCAGCCGAGCAGACGGCGCTCCGGCACCCGGCCGGGTGCCGGAGGATCAGGCGATACGGCCCCTCGTGTTCGGGCGCGGACGTGCGTTCACGGGTTTTCGCCGGCGGCAAGTCGTGTGTTCACATCGGCGATCACTGCCGGCAGGTCGCGCAGATCGTCGATCACGTAATGCGCGCCGCTCTCGCGGATGAGCTTCTCCTTCGAAGCGCGCTCACGTGCTTCCAGCTCGGCGGGGCTCATCTTGCGGACTGCATCCCAGCTGTCGGCCACGTAGTTGCTCCACTTCGACACCCCTACGCGCCAGCACAGCGGCGCGCCTTCGCCGGCGCCGGAGACCGTGTCGTCGACCTTCACGGTGCGCCGCATCGCGTTCTCCACGTTGACGACGCCCATGCGTTCGAGGTTCTTGATGACCATGTATGGCATCGGCCGCGGGGCCTCGACGTCGTCCCCTGCGCACGATGCGTCGGGCAGGAAGCCCTGCTTCCGGCCGCCGTCGAGCAGGATGTCGAGCATCGCGCGCGTGAAACCGGTCGTCACTCCGATTTTCATGCCTTTGTCCTGGAAGCCCTTGACCACCTCGGCGACGCCGGGCAACAACTCGTGGTAGTTGCCATTGCGCAGGAGGTTCAACTGCGTCGGGACGAAGTCGGCGAACATCGCATCGACATCGCCCTGATTCGGCTCGCGTCCGAACTTGCCCTTGAAACGATCGCGCACGGAGGCCGTCTCGGTGATCGCCTTGATGTGCAGGTCCTTGCGCAATCCCATCGGTGCGCGCGCCTCCGTCATCGAGATCTCCAGGCCGTATCTCTTGAACACCTCGACGAACACGATCGCCGGCGCGTCGACGTAGCGGTCCATCACGGTGCCCGAACAGTCCAGCATGACGTAGCCCACGCTGCGCTGCGTGTTGTCGTTATCGAATTTCTGTTGTTGTGCCGCGGCGTGCCGGATGTCCTCCGGCACCCGGCCGACCGCGGAAATGCGGGCAATCAGGGAATCAGTCATCACTAACCTCTGCGTTTCAGGTGTTGAGAGAGGGAAGCCGCCGCCTTCTCCGGATGAGGCCCGGAGTTCGCGGCAGCTCCCGCATTGGTACAAGCCGCATCAGGAGGTCCCGCCCACCGAGCCGCTGATCATGACGGAAAGCTTTACGTTCTCTCGCCAGTAGGGGGCGACCACTTTCGCGAACTCCCGCTGCGAGTCGAGGACCTTCTTGAAGAACGGATCCTTGTCCTCGTATTTCTTGAGGACCTTTCGCGCGGCCGCAACGAATGCCGGCGCGTAATCCGACGGGGCGTCGAACACCGTGACGCCGTGTTGGGTCTTCAGCGTCTGCAGCGCCCGCGCATTGGCCTGCATGAAATACAGAATGACGTCGAAAAGCGACCGCGTGACGGCCGTCTCGACGATGGCCTGCAGGTCGGGGCCCAGCGCGCGCCACTTCGCTCCGTTGATCATGATGTCGCCGATGCCGACCGCCTGGTGCAGGCCCTGCAGCGAGTAGAACTTGAAGATGTCGTAGAGGCCGACCTTGAGGTCGTTGGCCGGGTTGATCCACTCGACGGCATCGACGATCCCCTTCTGCGCCGCCGGGATCAGTTCCGCACCGGCCATGTTCACTGGGGTTCCACCCATTTCCTTCAACGTGTCGGTCGCGAGCCCCGAGGAAATGCGGTAGCGCAACGGTAGCAGTTCCGACACCGACTTGAGCGGCTTGTGGAACCAGCCGAGCGCCTCGGGACCGTCGGGCGCATAGAGAAACGGCATGACGTCGGCTTTCAGCATCTTCTGGTAGTACTCGACGTACAGGTCGCGCCCGCCGCCGCCCATGTACCACGCGAGGTGCGACATCTGGTCGAGCCCGCTGCCGGAGCCGCCGAGCGGGGCACCGAACAGGCTCCCCGCCGGATGCTTGCCGAACGCGTAGTCCGGCCACCACTGGCCCATGTCGACGACGCCCTTGTTCACCGCATCGAGGATCTCGAAGGGTGCCACGATGGCGCCGCTGGCAAGGACCTCGATCTTGAGCCGCCCACCCGACATCTTCTCGATGTTCGAGACGAACTTGTTGAGGAGTTCGATGTTCGGTGTCCCGGCCGGATTGGCGCTCTGCAGCTTCCACCGATGCGTGGTCTGTGCGTTGGCGATTTCGGGCACGACAGCGACACCCGCTGCCAGCCCGGTACCTGCAAGAAATTTACGGCGCTCCATGGATCCTCCTAGGTGGTAGTTGCCGTTGCCCCCATCAGCCTCCGAATATGAGATTCGGAAGCACCAAAACGACTTTCGGAAAGAAATAGAGGATCAGAACTGCGATCCATTGCAGGCCCATGAAGGGGAGCATTCCCTTGTAGATCTCCAGGAGGTCCCACTTCGGCATGACTCCCTTGAGGTAGTACGCGGATAGCGCAACCGGCGGCGACAGCCAGCAGGTCTGCAGCGTGACCGCAAGGAGAATGGCGAACCAGATCATGTCGACTTTCATCTGCAGGAGAATGGGGACGAAGATCGGCACGATGATCACGACGATCGGCACCCATTCGAGCGGCCAGCCGAGGATGAAGCACAGCGCAAGGATCGCCAGGATCATGAATGTCGGGGAGATGTCCCAACTGATCAGCGTCTGCGCGATGAATTCCGGCGTCCCCAGCGCGGAGAACACCGCTCCCATGATGTTCGACGCCAGCAGCAAGACCATGACCATGCTGGCGGTATACGCGGTACGGAACACCGCGTCCTTGAAGACAGCCCACGTCAGCCTACCGTGCGCGGCAGTCACGGCGAGCCCACCCACGCAGCCGAGCGCGGCGCCCTCGGTGGGGGTCGCCCATCCGGACACGATCGCACCGAGCGTCACCACGATGAGCGTGATCACGGGAATGAATCCGAAGAACAACTCACGTGCGATGTAGCCCTTGCTGACGTCGAGGTCCTTCTCGCTCAACGCGGGACCGAGCTTGGGGTTCCGCCACACCTTGGTCATCGTGTACACAAGGTAGATGCCGGCAAGCAACAACCCCGGAAGCAATGCGGCGGCGAACAGGCGCGCCACCGAAACCTGCAGTACTGGTCCCATCACCACCAGCATCACGCTGGGCGGGATCAGGATCCCGAGCGTTCCTCCGGCACAGATCGTACCGGCGCACATCCTCTGGTCGTAGCCTGATTTCGCCATCACGGGTGCCGCCATGAGGGCGATGATGGTCACCGAGGCGCCGACGATTCCGGTGGCCGCGGCAAACAGCGCCGCGGTGAGGATCGTCGCGAGGTAGAGCGAGCCGTGCATACGGCCGAAGAGCAACTGAACCGCATGGAAGAGCCGGTTCATCAAGCCGGCACTCTCGAGCACGTAGCCCATGAACGTGAACATCGCAACCGCACCGAGGACGGTGTCGTTCATCGTGTTCCACGTCTGGTACGTCATCAGGTAGAACACCCGGCTGCCCATTCCGATGTATCCGAAGGCGACGGCCAGGAATATCAACGTGAAGGAGATCGGGAATCCGCCAAGAATGACGATGAACAGCAGGCCGAGCAGGACCAGGCCAAGGATCTCGTGACTCATCTATTGCTCCGGTTGGATCACGAAGGCTCAGGTGAGCTCGGCTTCCGGCTCATGGTGGCGGTAGTCGACACCGGTGCGCAGGGATTTGATGCACTTGAGAATCTCGCTCACGCCCTGGAGGAGGATCAGCGCCGTACTGACCGGTATGACCGTCTTGAACCAGTACGCCGGTGGTCGCCACGTGGTCATCATGGATTCGTTCATGGCCCAGGATTCCGACGCGAACTCCCAGCTCACCCAGGTGAACATGAGCATTCCCGGAATGAAGAACACCACGTACTGCACGATGTCCATGACGATCTGCGTCTTGAGCGACCAGTTCTTCGAAATGAAATCGGTACGGATGTGCTTCTGCATGTAGAGCGTGAAGGCGCCCGCGATGAAGAAGTGCGTGCCGTAGGCGATCGTCGAGATGTCGATTGCCCATAGCGTCGGTTTGTAGAACTTCCGGATCAGTACTTCATAGGCGAGGACAGCGAACATCGGGATGATGAGCCAGGCCGCCGCCTTCCCGGACCAGATGCTGATGTGGTCGATGGTGTCGATGACCCGATCCATTCGTTTCATCGTGCGCTTGCTCATTGGTCGACTCCGTTCCTGATCTTCCTGCCGTCCCGTGAGCGGCGCCGGGTCGGCCGCGTCACCCGCGGCTCCACGCCGCCGCGGCGAAGAAATTCCTGCCGCGAACGCCATCGAGCGCATCGCGGACCATCCGCGCGGATTCCTCATCGCTCACGCCGTAGTCGGCGAATTCGGTGCGAACGCCGAGGTCGCCGAGGAAGCGGGAAAGACGTTGTGGCGCGCTTGCGAGGTCGCCGTCGAAAATCGCCGAGAAGAGCGCATCGCGCCTGGGGTCGAGCCCGATGACGCGATCAAGAATCATCGGCAGGGTGAACGAGCAGGCGAGCCCGTGGGTGAGTCCGTGGCGCAGCGTCATCTCGTAGGAGATCGAGTGCGCCAGCGCGGTCTTGGTATTCGAGAACGCGAGGCCCGCCTGCAGGGCAGCGAGCGCCATCGCGGAGCGCAGTTCGAGGTCCTGCGGCGCCGCCATGAGCGCGGGCAGGGTGGCAAGAACGCCGCGCGCGGCGGCGACGGCGAAGGTGTCCGAGATGGGATTGGCGTTGACGTTCCAGATCGCCTCGAGCGCATGCGAGAGCGCGTCGAGCCCGCTGGGCAGCGTCACCGACGCTGGCAGCGTGAGCATGAGCTCGGGATCCACGATCGCCGCTTCCGGCCAGGTCTGTCGCAGATGCAGCGAGTGCTTCCGGCCCGAGGCCCGATCCCACACGGTGGCCCAGGGCGTGACCTCACTTCCGGTGCCAGCGGTCGTCGGAACCGCGATGAGCGCCTTGACGCGATTCGGCGTGAAGCTCCGCCCCGTCTCGAGCACGGAAATGAGCTCGTCCAAGTGCCCGGTTTGCGTCCCGACCATGAGCACCTTGGCGGTGTCGATGGCACTGCCGCCACCCAGCGCGACGATCGCCTCGCTCTCCGAGCAGTCGCGCCAGAAGCTCTCGTACATGGCACCGAGCTCCTGTACGTCCGGATTCGGTTGCACGTGCTCCTCCACGTGGACGAGCGACGCACCGAGAACGCTCTGCAGGCGGTCGACGAGACCGAGGTCGCGCGCTTCGGGAAAGGTCACCAGGGCGGCCCGGCGCCCGCCGAGGGTCGCCCGAAGCTCGCCGATGGACTGCGCTCCGAACTCGATCGCCACCGGGTTGTGATAGCGGTAGGTCACGCGAACCTCCTCCTGTCGGCGCCTCGGGTCGTTGGACCGCGGCGCTCTACTTGCCTGTTGGCGCAGTGTCCAGAGGGCGGAGCCATTCGTCCAATACATTTATTTCCGCTAAAGTATTGAAAAGTTGTATGGAGCGATCACGAGGCCACGGATGCGGCTGACCAATCTCAGATCCTTCTACGCAGTCGCCACCGCGGGCAGTTTCACGGGCGCTGCAAAGTTGCTGCACATCAGTCAACCCACGGTGACGACGCAGGTTCGCTTCCTCGAAGAGACGTACCGAGTGGAGCTCTTCTATCGCTCCGGGCGCACGATCAGGCTGACGCCGCTGGGCGAGGCACTCTATGCGCTCGCCAAGCGCACCTTCGCGCTGGAGAGCGAGACGGTACAACTGCTGCAGGATTCGGGTGAATTGCGCACGGGGCAGTTGCGGATCGGCGCGGTGGGTCCGTTCCACGTCACCGAGATGCTGGCGATGTTCAACCAGCGCTTCCCTGGCATCCACCTGTCCGTGCGCATGGGTAATTCGGAGTCGGCGCTGCGCTCCTTGAAGGGCTACCAGACCGACGTGGCCGTATTGGCCCGCTTCATGGACGATCCACAGTTCCACCTCGTTCCGTATCGTTCGCACCCCGTCGGAATCATCGTCAACGACCGCCATCGCCTGGCGGATCGGAAGTCGATTCGGATCGAGCAGCTCGAGGGCGAGCCGATGATCCTGCGCGAAGAAGGTTCCACCACGCGCAAGGCGTTGGAAGACGCGCTGGGAAAGGCGGGGGTGCGCTGCCGCGTAGTGATGGAGATCGGCAGCCGCGAAGCCATCCGTGAGGCGGTCATCATGGGCGTCGGGATCGGCGCGGTGTCGGAGATCGAATACGTGCCCGACCCGCGCCTGCGCATGCTGCATGTGCGTGGCGCGCACATGTACACGCACGCGCACGTTGTCTGCCTGGAAGAGCGGCGGACGGCGCGGATGGTCAAGGCGTTCCTCGACGTTGTCGAGGAATTGCGGATGGCTTCGCCGCCGCAGCGTGCTGCCCGTTTTTCGGCGTCGCGGCAGACGAGGATTTCCTGATCACCGCGCGGGTGTCGCTGGAGCCGACGCCACGGTCGACAGCCCCGCGCTAGCGCAAGCGCGCGCCGGCCAGGGCCGCACTGAGCAGGTCGGCGGCCTTCGTTGCTTCGCGCAGGATCGCGGCCCGCTGCGCTGCGCTGCGGCTCTCATGCACGTAGACCGCGACCAGGGCGGCGTCCGGATGCGCACCGTTGCCGATCAGGGCAGCAGCGCCACCGACGCCATCGATGCCCTCGTCGTGGCTCGCGAACGCACGCTGTTTCGCGAGCCGCTCGGTTTCGCGGCGCAGGCGAGGCGGCGACACGATGGTGCGCGGCGTGAAGCGCGCGAGCTTGCCCGCCACCACGGACTCGCGAACTGCTTCCGGAGCATGCGCAAGCAGCAGTCGCTGCGAGGCGCCGACGTGCAGCGGCAGCCGCGTGCCCACGCGCGAGGCGATGCACGCGTCGCGCGACGGCATGCTGACCGCGATGGTGACGGCCTCGACGCCTTCGCGCACGACGAGCTTGACGGTCTCGCCGATGGTGGCGGCGAGCGCGTTCATGAACGGCGCGGCGATGTCCTCGAGGCGGGGTGATTCACTACCCACACGCAGCGCCGCGACCGCCGGCCCGATGACGTAGCGACCGGTAGCGCCGGGCGCGGGTATCACGAACGCTTCGTCGACCAGCGCACGCAGGAGTCGGTACGCGGTCGCCCGCGGCATCGGCACGGCTTGCGCGAGCTCGGCCATCGCGAGTCCGCCGTTGCGGGTGGCGATGGCGCGCAGGAGTGCGAGGCCGCGCCGCAGCGCTGGCACGCCGCCGTCGGGAATCGTGGTATCGTTTCGCATGTGAGACATCGTGTCTCATATATGAGATATGCACAAGCCCCGCAGCTGCGAACACGTACCGGCGGATCGCGTGGTGCTTCGACCCGATACCCGAAAGGATTCCCTGCCATGTCCGACGCGCGCGGCGCCGACGTTCCCAGCATGATTCGCATCGACCGGCTCGTCGCGCGGCACGAGCCGCCGGCGCCGCCGCCCCTCGCGGTGCCGGTGAAGACGCTGCTCGCGCAGTACGAGAAGATCCCCACGGCGACGGTGAGCGACGTACTGCGCGAGCAGGCGCTCCTCGACTGCGCGTTCCCCGGCACGCTGGTGCCGCTCCTCACCGATCGCATCGTGGCGGGCATCGCCTTCACGGTGAAGAGCTCACCGAACACGCGCATCACCGGCGAGATGACGATCCGCGGCGAGATGCTCGACGCGCTTGCCGAGGATTCGTTCGTGGTCTGGGACACCTCGGGCGACACGCACGGCACGATGTGGGGCGGGGTGATGACCGCCAAGGTCGTCGGCAAGGGCGTCAAGGGCGCGGTGATCGACGGTGGAATCCGCGACACCGCGCAGATCCTCGCCAAGCGCTTTCCGGTCTACTACCGCTACCGCAGCCCCAACGGCAGCCTCGGCCGCTGCCAGATCACGCACTACGAAATCCCGGTGCGCGTGGGCGACGTGTTCGTGCGTCCGGGCGACGTGATCGTCGCCGACATCGATGGCGCCGTCTGCGTGCCGCGCGAGATCGCGGTGGCGGTGCTCGCGCGCGCGCAGGAGATCCTCGTCAACGAGGATCGCATCTTCGAATGGGTGAGCCAGGGGAAGTCGGTCGCCGAGATCAGCGCCGCCGGCGGCTATTTCTAGGAATCGCGCGGGCGTTCCGCGTGCCGGATAATCGGGAGGAGGAATCATGCATCATTCGCTGCTTCGCCGGCGCGCGCTGCGCGCCACCGCCGTGGTCGCTGCACTTGCGCTCGCCGCGCCCGCGGCGTTTGCCCAGGTCGCGTGGCCGGACAAGCCGATCAAGCTCCTCGTCGGTTTTCCTGCGGGTGGCGCCTCCGACGTGATGGCGCGCCTCGTCGCCGAGCGGCTCGGCCAGGCGCTCGGGCAGGCGGTGGTCGTCGACAATCGGCCAGGCGCGGCGGGTACCCTTGCCGCGTCGCTCGTCGCCAAGGCACCGGGCGACGGCTACACCATGCTCCTCGCCTCGCCGACCGCGATCACCCTCGCGCCGACGACGATGGCAGGCCGCCTGCCGTACGACCCCGCCAAGGACCTCGTTCCCGTCACGCAGGTCAACCGTTATCCGCTGGTGTTTCTCGCAACGCCGCAGCTCGGGGTGAAGACGGTGCCGGAGTTCCTCGCCAAGGCGAAGGCCGCGCCGGGCAAGATCAATTTCGGCTCCTTCGGCGCCAACACGAGCGGCGGTCTCGGTACCGAGATGGTGAAGCTCATGGGTAAGGTCGACGTGCTGCACGTGCCGTTCAACGGCGGCGCGCCGATGAACCAGGCGCTCCTCGGCGGCACCGTCGATGTCGCCTTCGACACCATGCCCACCGCCATGGCCAACGCCAAGGCGGGCAAGCTGGTGCCGATCGCGGTCTCGACGGCGAAGCGCACGCCACTCGCCCCGGAGTTGCCCACGGTCGCCGAGACGATCCCGGGTTTCGAGGCGGACAGCTGGACCGGGCTCATGGTCCCCGCGGGCACGTCGCCGGCGGTGGTCGCGCGCATCCAGTCGGAAGTGGCCAAGATCGTCGCGAGCGACGAGATGCGGCAGCGCTTCGCGACGATGGGCGCCGAGGGTGTCGCGAGCACGCCCGCCGACTTCAAGGCGTTCCTCGACAACGAGACCGCGCGCTACGCGAAGCTCGTGAAGGAAGCGAACTTGAAGCTCGAGTGAGCGATCCGCGGGTGCGCGGCGTGGCATGCGCGCGCTTACAATCGCGGGATGACCGATGCCTCACAACCGGCGGCGGGATCGAACGCCGACGCCGCTTTCGGGGCACCCGTCGCGCCGGCCGCCCCTGGCGTGCGTGACGCCGCCACGTCGATTTCCGGTGCCGGACCCGAGGCATCCACCGCCACCGCTTCCCGCCCCGACTGGCGCGCCGCGATCCTCAACCGGCGGATGGTCATCTGCGTCTTCACCGGCTTTTCCTCGGGCCTGCCGCTCTACCTGCTGCTGAACCTCGTCCCCGCGTGGCTGCGCACCGAGGGCGTCGACTTGAAGTCGATCGCGCTCTTCGCGCTGGTGCAGTTTCCCTACACCTGGAAGTTCCTGTGGTCGCCGTTCCTCGACCGCTACGCGCTGCCGTGGCTCGGCCGGCGACGCGGCTGGATGTTCGCGATGCACGTGGCGCTCATCGCCTCGATCGCGACGTTGGGCTTTCTCGCGCCGCAGGAGCAGATCTGGACGATCGCCTACCTCGCGGCGGCCGTGGCGTTCTTCTCGGCGTCGATGGACATCGCGATGGATGCGTACCGGCGCGAGATCCTCCCCGACCACGAGCTGGGGCTCGGCAACTCGTTCTACGTCAACGCCTACCGCATCGCGAGCCTCGTCCCGGGCTCGCTCGCGTTGATCCTCGCCGACCGCATGGCGTGGTCGTCGGTATTCGTGATCACCGCGCTCTTCCTGCTGCCCGGCCTCGTGATGACGCTCGTCGTGCGCGAGCCGGGAGCGACCGATGCGGCGCCGAAGACGCTGCGCGACGCGGTGGTGCTGCCGTTCCGGGAGTTCATTGCACGCTCGGGCTGGCGGCATGCGGCACTCGTGCTGCTCTTCATCTTCCTCTACAAGCTGGGCGACAGCATGGCGACCGCGCTCGCCACGCCGTTCTATCTCGAGATGGGCTTCACCAAGACCGACATCGGCATCGTCGCCAAGAACGCGGGCCTGTGGGGCAGCGTGGCGGGCGGCATGCTGGGCGGGCTGTGGATGGTGAAGATCGGTATCGATCGCGCGCTGTGGATCTTCGGCGTGATCCAGATGGTGGTGATCCTCGGTTTCGCGTGGCTCGCCACGCTCGGCGCCCCGAACCTCTATGCGCTGGGGGTGGTGGTCGGCGCGGAGGCGGTGGGTATCGGATTGGGGACGGTCGCGTACGTCGCATTCATCGCCCGCGCGACCGATCCGCGCTTCACCGCGACGCAGTTCGCGCTTTTCACGAGCCTCTCCGCGGTGCCGCGCACGCTCGTCAATGCGACCACCGGCGTGCTCGTCGAGCACCTGGGCTGGTTCAGCTTCTTCCTGCTCTGCACCGCGCTCGCGCTGCCCGGAATGCTTCTGCTCCTGCGCGTGGCGCCGTGGTCACCGGCGGCGGACCCCGCACCCGCCGCGCACTAGATTCCGGACGCTGCATCCGGAACGTATACTCGCCGCCTGCTGTCGAAGCGCAGCCATGCGCCGCCTCGCCCTCCTCATTCTCGTCTCCTGCATGACTGCCACTACTGCCGCGCCTGCCGTATCGCCTCCCGCTCCCGCCGCCGCGGCTGCCGCCGTTGCCGTGCCGCCGCTCGCCTTCCGCGAGCGCACGCTCGCCAATGGGCTGCGCGTGGTGAGCGTGCAGGATCATTCGAGCCCGACCGTGAGCGTGCAGGTGTGGTACGACGTCGGTGGCAAGGACGATCCCGTCGGCCGCTCGGGCTTCGCACACCTCTTCGAACACCTCATGTTCAAGAGCACGAAGCACCTCGCCAACGAGCAGTTCGACCGCCTCACCGAGGACGTGGGCGGGACCAACAATGCGAGCACGCGCGAGGACGTCACCAATTACTTCGCGGTGGTGCCGTCGAATCACCTGGAGCGCCTGCTCTGGGCCGAGGCGGAGCGGATGTCGAACCTCGACGTCAACGACGCCAACTTCCAGTCGGAGCGCGCGGTGGTGCAGGAAGAGTATCGCCAGCACGTGCTGGCCGACCCCTACGGTCGCTTCTTCGAGTCGCTCGCGCCGCGCTCGTACACGACGCACCCGTATCGGCACGGCGTGATCGGCAACATCGCGCAACTCGACGCCGCATCGCTCGCCGACGTGCGCGCTTTCCACGCGACGTACTATCGTCCCGACAACGCGCTCGTCATCGTTGCCGGCGACTTCGATCAGGCGGAGCTCGATCGCTGGGTCGATCGCAGCTTCGGCGCCATCGCGCGCCCGGCGGCGCCGATTCCCCGCGTCGACGTGCGCGAACCCGCGCGCACCCGTGACGCCACGTACCGGGAGACGGGGCCCAACGTGCCGCTGCCGGCGGTGGCACTGACCTGGCTCGGACCGCCGGCGCGCAGCGCGGATGCCGCAGCGTTGCACGTCGCCGCCACGCTGCTCGCGAGCGGCGACTCGTCGCGGCTGTACCGGTCGCTCGTCTATCGCCAGGAGATCGCGCAGCACGTGGGATTCAGCATCGACCCCACGACCGACGCCGGTCTCATCGTTGCCTACGCGATCGGCGCCAACGGCGCCACCCCGGCCACACTTGCCGCCGCGCTCGACGCGGAAATCGTCAAGCTCGCCACGCGCCCGATTCCGGCGGCCGAGCTCGCCAAGGTGAAGCTGCAGCTCGTCACGCAGGCGCTGGAGGAACGGGAGACGCCGATCGGCAAGGGCATGGCGATCGGTGAAGCGGTCGTCTATCACGGCGATCCGGCGTTCGCCAATCGAGACCTCGACGAGCTGCAGGCGGTCAGTCCCGCCGACGTGCAGAGTGCCCTGCGTCGCTACGTGATCGATGCGAAGCGGGTGACGGTCGAGTACACGCAGGAGAAGAAGCGCAGGGCGGCGCCGCGACCGACTCGCGAGGAGACGGCAACACCGCGCCCGGCGGCACGCGCGGCGCCCGGGCCGACTCGAGGCAAGCCGTGACCCCGGTCGCGCTTGTCGCTGCTGCTGCCATGACTGTCCTGCCTGCCATGCCCATTGCCCAACCGCTCGATGCGTTGCCGCCACCGGGGGCGCCGCGCCCCTTCGTCACGCCGGTACCGCACGTCGAGACGCTGGACAACGGCCTGCGCGTGGTCGTCGCATCGCGCAGGACGCTGCCGCTCGTCACCATCCAGCTCCTCGTGCGCTCGGGCGCCGAGACCGATCCGCCGGCACTCGCCGGCCTCGCCGACATGACGGCGGGCTTGCTCACCATGGGCACGACGACGCGCAGCGCGACGCAGATTGCCGATGCGGCGGAGGCGCTCGGTGGCGAGCTCGGCAGCGGCGCCGGCTGGGATCGCTCGCAGGTCTCGCTGACGGTCACCCGGCCTTATGCCGCGGCGGCGCTCGCGCTCGTCGCCGACGTCGTGTTGCATCCGCGCTTCGCGCCGCGCGAACTCGCTCGCGCACGCCGCCAGGCGCAGGACCATCTGGCGGTCACGCTGGGCGATCCCGGCTCGCTCGCGCGCCTCGCGGTCGATCGCGCGGCCTTCGGCACGAGCGCTTTCGGCCATCCCGCGGGCGGCACGCCGGGCTCGCTCGCCCGCATGACGCGCCGCGACGTGGTCGCGCAGCACCAGACGTGGTATCGCCCGGACAATGCGACGCTCATCCTGACCGGCGATCTCGACGCCGCTGGAGCGCGTGCGCTGGCGGTGGCCGCCTTCGGTGCCTGGGTTCGTCCTGCGGCGCCGTTGCCGGCCGCGCGGACCGATGACACGCGGCAGGTCGCGCCGGCCTCCGTCGTGATCGCATTGCCCGACGCCGGCCAGGCCGGCATCGCGCTGGCCGCACCGGCGATCGCGCGGGATGCGACCGATTTCTATCCGGGCGTCATCGCCAATGCGATCCTCGGCGGCGGCTACTCGTCGCGGCTCAATCAGGAGCTGCGCATCCGTCGCGGTCTGACCTACGGTGTCGGCAGCAGCCTCGATGCGCGACGCGGCGGCGGCGTGTGGCGGATCGCCGCGCAGACGAAAAATGCCTCTGCCGCCGAATTCGTGCAGGTCACGCTCGACGAGGTCGCGCGCATGAGCACGAGTGCGCCGTCGGCGGCCGAGCTCGACGCGCGGAAGCTCGCGGTGATCGGGGCGGTGAGCCGCCGCTACGAGACGACGGCGAGCCTCGCCGGCGTCATCGCGGGCTTCGAGGCGACCGGCATTGCGCCCGCCGAGATGACTCGCACGATCGCCGCACTCGAGGCGGTGACCGCGGACGACGTGCTGGCCTTCGCCCGCACGCACTGGGATCCCGCTGCGCTCGCCATCGTCGTCGCCGGTGACGCCGCCGTGGCCGACCCGCTGCGCGAGCGCCATCCGGGGCTACGTGTCATCGCAGCAGGCGACCTCGATCTCGATCGCGCCGACCTCACGCGCGTCAGGCCGGCTGCTCGACCTTCGTCACGGTGAGGTTGCGCCGGTTGCCGTCGCGATCCGGCCACAGGATCGACTGACCCTGACGCAGGCCGATGAGCCCGGCGCCCACCGGCGTCATGATCGAGACGCGGCCGGCGTCGATGTCGGCCTCCGCCGGATACACGAGTTGCACGGTGCGCGTGGCGCCGCTCGACTCGTCGACGAAATCGATGGTCGCATTCATCGTCACGACGTCGTGCGGGATGTCGCTCGCCTCGTGCAACTCGGCGCGCTCGATTTCGGTCAGCAGCATCGCTGCCAGTTCCGGCATGCGGTCCTCGGCGCGCTGCGCGAGATGGAGGAGCGTATCCGCCTCGGTGTCGATCATGTGGATGGGCGGCCGCGAGGACTGGCTACGAACGTTCATGGCGATGCCTTTTCAAGAAGCGGGTACGGATGCGACCGTGGGCCACGAAGCGTCGGACGCCGGGCGTGTCGGTGGAGAGAAGCCGGATGAGGGTGCCCCGAGCCCGGGGCGTGACGCACCGAACCCGGGGCTAGCAGCCTGCGAGGAGTTGTCCGCTGTGGTGGCGGAAACGCGGGTGGCGGTGCGCGGTGTTCATAGGCAGCATCATGTGGGCGCGCGTCGCGCAAGTCAACCCGTCGGCAGGCCGGGCGGGGCCGCGGCGGGTCGTGCGCCGGCGCGCCGGGTGCCCGCTCCCGGCGAACCGGCGCGGCTCACCACTTCGGGATGCGCAGCGTCTTGCTGATCATGAGCGATCCCGAGGCGACGTAGAGGAGCGCGAACGGGTGGAGCGCGAGCGGCCCGAAGCTCCACACGCCGCCGGGGAGCGCGTCGCCCAGACGCCCATGCCATGCCGCAATGGCGAGCAGCGCCACCAGCACGACGCTGGTCGGAATCGGCGTGCCCTCGAAGTACTTCACCTTGTCGCCGCCTTGCGCGAGCGCGTCGGCGGTCACGTTGAAGCGGGCGAGGCGGCTGACGCCGCAGCAGACGAAGTAGATGAGCGCGACCCAGTCGAGGCTCGCGTCGAGGCCGGCGGCGAAACCCAGCGCGGCCGGGGCGACACCGAACGAGATGACGTCGGCGAGCGAATCGAGCTCGCGGCCGAAGGCCGAGTGCGCGTGTCGCGAGCGGGCGACCTTGCCGTCGAGGACGTCGAAGACGAATGCCGCCGGCGCCAGCGCGGCGGCGGCAAAGAACCAGGCGAGCGCCCCGTCGCGGGCGAAGGCGATCGCGCAGAACACCGCCGCCACGCCGCAGGCGGCATTGCCGAGGGTCAGGAAGTCGGCGAGGCGAAAGCTGCGCAGGAGCGAGAAGTGTCGCGGATCGGCCATCGCGGCATTATGACCGAGCGCGCCGGGCCCGTCGGTGCGATGTCGGTGACGGATCGCCCGCGGACGATTCAGGGCGAACCGGCGATCTGCGCGGCGATCTTCTCGAGCGCTTCGGCGTTGTCGAGCCACTCGCTCTCGAGGCGCGCGAGCTGCCAGGCGAGTTCGCCCTGGCGCGCGATCTTCTCCTTCAGCGCATCCTTGGCTTCCGCCGTGTACGCGGCATCGCTCGCGAGCCACGCATCGAGGTCGGCCTTCTCGCGGCCGAGCGCTTCGAGTTGGGCGTCGATCTTCGCCTGCCGGGCTGCAAGCGGCTTGCGGGCGTCGGCCAGGCGCTGGCGCGCCTGCGCCTCCTCGCGCTTTCGCGCCTTGCGGTCGGTGGCACCGGCCGGCGCGGGCGTGGCCGCATCCGGAGCGTCATCGGCGGCTGCGCGCTCGCGCCGCTTCTGCGCCAGCACCCAATCGCGATAGTCGTCGAGGTCGCCGTCGAACGGCGCGACCCGGCCATCGGCGACGAGCCACAGCGCATCGGTCGTCGCGCGCAGCAAGTGGCGATCGTGCGCGACGACGACGAGCGTGCCGTCGTAGTCCTGCAGCGCTTCGGTGAGCGCCTCGCGCATCTCGATGTCGAGGTGGTTGGTCGGCTCGTCGAGCAGGAGCAGGTTGGGCTTCTCGCGCACGATGAGCGCGAGCGTCAGCCGCGCCTTCTCGCCCCCCGAGAAATTGCCGACGGCGGCGCTGGCCATCTCGCCGCGGAAGTCGAACCCGCCCAGGAAATCGCGGTGCTCCTGCTCGCGCGCGTTGGGTTCGAGGCGCGCGAGGTGCCACAGCGGCGAGTGCTCGAGCCGCAACTGCTCGACCTGGTGCTGCGCGAAGTAGCCCAGGCGCAGTCCCTGCGCGACACGGCGCTCGCCCGCCTGCGGCGCGAGCGTCCCGGCGATCGCCTTGAGGAGTGTCGACTTGCCGGCGCCGTTGGGGCCCAGGAGACCGATGCGCTCACCCGCCAGCAGGCCGAAGGTCACCTTCGGCAGGATCGGTGACGCATCCGCGTAGCCCAGCGTCACGTCGTCGAGCAGTACGAGTTGGCGCGCGGTGCGGCCGACCGGCGCGAAGGCGAACTCGAACGGGCTGTCGACGTGCGCGGCGGCGATGCGCTCCATGCGTTCGAGCGCCCTGATCCGGCTTTGCGCCTGCTTCGCCTTGGTGGCCTTGGCGCGGAAGCGGTCGACGAACGATTGCAGGTGCGCGATCTGCCGCTGCTGCTTCGCGTAGGTCGCCTGCTGCAGTGCAAGCTTCTGCGCGCGCGTTTCCTCGAACTGCGCATAGTTGCCGGTATAGGCGACGAGCCGCCGATCCTCGATGTGCACGATGCCGTCGACCACGCCGTCGAGGAAGTCGCGGTCGTGCGTGATGAGGAGCAGCGTTCCCGGATAGCGACGCAACCAGTCCTCGAGCCAGAGCACCGCGTCGAGGTCGAGGTGGTTGGTGGGCTCGTCGAGGAGAAGGAGGTCGGAGCGCGATTGCAGCGCTTGCGCGAGATTAAGGCGCATCCGCCAGCCGCCGGAGAAATTCGCCACCGGATCGCGGTGGCGCGCCTCGGCGAAGCCCAGGCCGGACAGCAGCATGGCGGCGCGGGCGCGGGCGCTGTAGCCGTCGATCGCCTCGAAGCGGTGGTGCAACTCGGCGATCGCGGCGCCGTCGTGCGCCGGGTCGGCTTCGGCGGCGGCGAGGCTGCGCTCGATCGCGCGCAGTTCGGTATCGCCATCGAGCACGAAGTCGAGCGCGCTGGCGTTCGTCGCCGGCGTCTCCTGTGCGACGTGTGCCACCGTCCACACGGCGGGCAGCTCGATGCGGCCGGCATCGGGAAGGATCTCGTTGCGGATCGCCGCGAAGAGCGTCGACTTGCCGCTGCCGTTGGCGCCGACGAGGCCGATCTTGTGCCCGTCGTGCACGGTGAGGCTGGCACCGTCGAGGAGTCGCCGCGTGCCGCGGGCGAGGACGAGGTCGACGATACGCAGCATCGCTACCGCAGCTCGAAGTCGTAGTCGATCACCAGTGGCGCGTGATCGGAGAAGCGGCGGTTCTTGTAGATCGATGCGGCGTGCGCCCGGCTGGCGATGCCGGGCGTGGCGATCTGGTAGTCGATGCGCCAGCCGACGTTCTTCGCCCACGCTTCGCCGCGATTCGACCACCACGTGTACTGCTCGGGGCGCGGATCGATACGGCGGAAGACGTCGACGAAGCCCAGTTCGTCGAAGACCCGCGTCAGCCAGGCGCGCTCCTCGGGGAGGAAGCCCGAGTTCTTCTGGTTGCTGCGCCAGTTGGTGAGGTCGATGTTCCGGTGCGCGATGTTCCAGTCGCCGCAGAGAATGATTTCGCGGCCCGAGGCGCGCAGGTGCGCGAGGTGCGGGAGGAATTCGGCGAGGAAGCGGAATTTCGATGCCTGCCGGTGCGGTCCGCTCGATCCGGACGGCAGGTACAGGCTCACCACCGTGAGGTCGCGGAAATCGGCCCGCAGGTAGCGTCCCTCGGCATCGAATTCGGCGCTGCCGAAGCCGGCGCTGAAGCTGGGCTTGCCGCGAGCATAGACGCCGACCCCCGAATAACCCTTGCGCTCGGCAGCGTGGAACGCCGCTCGCGAGCGGCGCGGCGCCCGCAGGCTGCGCGGCACGTCGTCGTCGTGCGCCTTCACTTCCTGCAGGCACACCACGTCCCACGGCTCGATCCGGGCGAGCCAGCGGGCGAGGCCCTTGCGCTCGGCGGCGCGGATCCCGTTGACGTTGAGGGTGATGACGCGCATCGGGAAAAACGCGCAAGTCTACACGACGCCCCACGCCGGGGCTTGCACCGGGGCTTCCGGCGCTATACTCCGCGCGAGATCTTCGACCGCGCCTCCATCCGTGTCCGACTTCCGCCTGGATTTCCTGAGTTTCGCCTTGGCACGCGACGTGCTCCGCTTCGGCCACTTCGTCACCAAGGCGGGACGCGAGAGTCCCTATTTCTTCAATGCCGGCCTCTTCAACGACGGTACGAGCCTGCGCGCGCTCGGCGGCTACTACGCCAAGGCTCTGCTCGCGTCGGGGGTGGCCTGCGATCAGCTCTTCGGACCGGCGTACAAGGGCATCCCCCTCGTCGCTGCGACTGCCTTTGCGCTCGCCGAGAGCGGTCGCAATCTGCCGTTCAGCTTCAATCGCAAGGAGGCGAAGGATCACGGCGAAGGTGGTGTGGTCGTCGGTGCGCCGCTCGCGGGGCGCGTGATGATCGTCGATGACGTGATCACTGCCGGGACCTCGGTGCGCGAATCGGTGGAGCTGATCCGCGCGCACGGCGCGCAGCCCGCCGGCGTGCTGGTTGCCCTCGACCGGATGGAGCGTGGGCGCGGCGAGGTATCGGCGGTGCAGGAGATCGAGTCGCTGTACGGCATGCCGGTGGTGGCGATCGCCACCCTCGACGATGTCATGCGTTTCCTCGCCGATCGCCCCGAACTGGCCGCCCACGCGACGGCGGTCGTCGCGTATCGTGCCCGTTATGGCACCCACTCGTCAGAACCAGCCGCTGCCGCGGCCCGGTGACCGCGCCGCGTTGCTCATGAGCATCCTCCGCGTGGACCAGGTGCCGCGACGGCGCTTCGCGCCGGTCGGTGGCGTGCGCCGCGCCGCGCTCGCGGTGCTGGCCATCGCCACTGCGAGTGCGCCGCTGGCCGCCACGTACAAGTGGGTCGATGACCAGGGCGTGGTCCATTACACCGACAAGCTCCCGCCCGAGGCGATCAACAAGGGCAACGTCCAGCTCGACAAGTACGGTGTACCGATCAAGCGCACCGATCCGGCGCTGTCGCCCGAGCAGCGCAAGAAGATCGCCGACGAGGAGGCGCGGGCCGAGCAGCTCGCGAAGGAACGCGAGCTCGTCGATCGCCGCGATCGCGCGCTGCTCGCCACCTATACGATGGAAAGCGAGATCGACCTTGCGCGCCGGCGCGCGCTGTCGACGATCGAGCAGCAGATCCAGTCGTCGACGGCGTACACCGCGCAGCTCAGCAAGCGCAAGGCCGACGTCGTTCAGCGCAAGGCCGCGCTCGGCGACAAGCCGGTGCCGCCGGTGCTCGAGCGCGAGCTTGCCAACGTCGATTCCGAGCTTGCGCGGCAGGACGAACTTCTCGCCGCCAAGCAGAAGGAGATCGCGGTCGTGAATGCGCGTTACGACGCCGACAAGAAGCGCTGGCGCGAACTGCGCGCGGCGACCGAGGCGCAGATGCGCGGTGCGGCGCCACCGCCTGGCGGCGGCGCACCCGTCGCGCCCACCGCGCAGAAGTAGCGTTCGACGCCACCGCCGCTCGCGGCGGATGGCGAGCGGTGCTGCGGGCCGCACGGGCAACCGCGAACGCCGCCGTGCGCCTCCCCGGCAGGCGATCGCGGCGAGCCTGCGATAATGCGCGTTTTCGCTGCTCTCGGAGCGGCCCGGCATGGCGCAGTACGTGTACACGATGAACCGCGTGGGGAAGACCGTTCCCCCGAAGCGCGTCATCCTGAAGGACATCTCTCTCTCGTTCTTCCCCGGCGCCAAGATCGGCGTGCTGG